>DUGD01000022.1 GCA_013331575.1 Candidatus Woesearchaeota archaeon | reverse complement strand
GGGGTGCCGAGGATGCGCGTGAGTATATCGTCGAGGATGGCGGTGTTGTAGTATTTCGGGAAACCGTGGCTGAACATAGTGATGGTGTGGCCGTATGTGTTCTCCATTTCCTGCGCGGGGCTCTGATATTCGCCGTATTTCTCTTTGAATTCGTCTGTAAAGCCGGTCGCGGTGGCGAGTTTCCTTTCTATCCAGACCGCAACGCTCTCTGCGACGGATTCGAGGTGTGGCGTGGGACGATTCGCTACGAGTTCTTGCGCCTGCTTTGCGTACTCGCAGTATAATCCATGACCGAAGAATTCATGCAGTACGCCAAGTGCTGGTCGTTTGGCAAGATCGATGTGCGCCTCGAAGCGCGGCGGAAGATACACGCCATCGCTTCCCGATTTCAAGTTGTGCTGAGCGCAAAACGCAGGGTAATCATCGTGGAATATGAGCGTGGAGCGCTCCGGTACGAGGCCAAAGAGCGACAGCGACGCATCATGTGCTATTGCCAATGGTATCATGTGTTTCACCAGCGTACTGCGAGTGTAGCATCCAATTCTGCATAGATCATGTACGCTGTTCATTTCCTGAATTTGGGAACAAATCGGCGTGTTGTTGGATGTGATGGATATATTGCGCACGCGGTATTGGACTTCGTATAACAACAATTATGTGTTTCTCTCCGTAGAAGATGTCGATGTCGTAGAGTTCGTTTCTTTTGTTATCTACACTATCTGTCATATCGTCTACGGTATTTGTATCATCATACGTTTCGTGGAGGGGGTCTATGCCCAAGGTTTCAAGGATTCGCGAGAACGTCGTGAAAAACGTCGGTGTTTTCTCAAATGTGAAGACACTGCGTCCTTCTCCGTCCTCGAGACCTACGATTCGTAATTTATCCATTCTGCTCCTCCCAGTCGACTCTCTTTTTCCTGTATCCTGGCACGTTGATGGTGGTGTGTCCTCCGTAGACGCCACCATATCTATCTATCTTGAACGTGTCGTGAGTTTCGCCGTTGAGTGTCTGCAGATCACCATATGGGATCACTGTGCCGGTATGGCTGAGTTTCCTTGTTTTGGGAAGTTGTCCTATGGACTCGGAGGCGTCAAACTGGGAGTTATTTTCCCAAGAATTTGATGCTGCGGTGTTAATAGGCTTTATGAGTGAAGGTCTTCTGTACTCTTTATAAGGATCAATTTCTATCGGGCGAATTCCGGTGTCGCCGCGTAATAGTTCAAACCGTGGTGCGTTGATTTTGAAGCTGTATAGTGCGCAGATGCCTTCCAATCCCATGCGATCACTCCGGCGCCATGCTGGCGTTAGCTCTGCAGATACAATCGGGATTAAATGCTTTTCGACGGAAAACCCGGAGAATATCCGGAAGAAAGAATTACTGCGGAAGCTTCATAGTCGCATTGATGCGGAACTGCTCAACATCATCGACTGAACGATCACGAACACCACGGAACACATCCTCTAAACATTTTCTCTTCACAGGAATGTCGAAACTATTTCGCTCCTGTTTCCCGGGTCGTCATTCATACCTAGCGAGTTCGATGACTATGTCGAACGATGGTATCTGCACGATCTGTCGGTCGTAGAAATGTTTATATAATTGTCGCCACTACAAAGTTATAACTTATTCAGTGTGAGTTGAGTCCTATGCCTGCACCGCACGATATCAACGACGCTCTCAGGTTATGTGCGAAATACGATATTCCCCTCGAAGATGTACTGATGATGGGCATCAATCTCAGCGGCGTGCGCTACGACAAAGAGGACTTTGCGCGCGGCAGATTCACCGCTTCGCCCCTCGGCGCAGGACCGTTCTTGCTCGCGCTAACGCTCAACAAAGAGTCGCGCTTCGCCCACGAGGGAGATCGCTTGACACTCGCAGACATCACTATCGCGACGGCATCTCCCGTTGAAAATGACACGTGCGATGATACGTACTTCCGCAAGAATGGTCGCGTCATCACGCTCAACTCCAACGCGAAGAGCCAATGCATCGGCTGCGCGTTCTGCGGCGTGTACAGCCTCGCGAACGACGAGAAAGACCTCACTTCCCCTGCGCGCCTACACGCGAAAGCGTCGGAGCTCATCACGGAATCGCGTTCGCACGACCTATCCCACATCGAAGGCATCGGCATCGTCACGGGTTGCTTTCGTAGCGAGCGCGCCGCGGCCGACCACATCAAGATGGTGCGTGGTGTCTTCATCGAGCATGGCTTGGCTNNGTGCAGTACATAGGATCGCAGATCACAACTCCGTCCATAATCGACGAACTCGCGGCCGATGGAAGATACGCGATATACCTGACGGTGGAATGTTTCGACCGTCGCGACAAGCTCATGCGCGCGGACAAAGCGAATATCTCGCTGGAACGCGGTAGAGAGGCACTCTGTTATGCGAAAAACGCAGGGCTCAACACATCCATGCTCTACATC
Organism: Candidatus Woesearchaeota archaeon; assembly: GCA_013331575.1. Taxonomy (GTDB): domain Archaea; phylum Nanobdellota; class Nanobdellia; order Woesearchaeales; family UBA525; genus UBA525; species UBA525 sp10207u. The sequence goes on along the minus strand of DUGD01000022.1, from coordinate 3,494 downwards.
CTAGGCCTCGATCCACTCGAGCGCATCAAGGAAGAGATGCCGAAATACAAGGATGCGCTCACTCGCCACCCCATCGTGAACCTGATGCAGGCCTATTCTGCGGAGCAGGAATCGCTACGCCATCCCGAAGCGCGCGACATGGACTACTATATACTCGGCCGCAAGGCCATAGAGAGCGTATTCCTCCCGACCAGAATGCGCCCGCGCAGTTGGGAGAACTACCGCGCGCCATGGTCGACGGCATACGGAGGTGAACGCCTTGACACCATCATCTGACCCTGCGAGAGATTTCATGACGACGCTCCACGATGAAGGTATCGACACTGCGACAGGAGTGCCGTGCGGCGTGCTCAAGCGGTTCATACGCCACTTCATATCCGACGATGATATCGTGCACCTCACAGCGCAGAGCGAACCGGAGGCCGTTGGCATCGCGGCGGGCTCGTATCTAGGCGGACGTAGCCCTGTGCTCTATATGCAGAACTCCGGCCTTATCAAGGCGCTCAACGAGTACACCACGCTCGTCATCCCCTACGCACTCCCCATCCCTGCGATAGTAACGCACCGTGGCGCGCCAGGAGAGCAGGCGCCGCAGCACGAGCTCAACGGCCGCATCACGATACCCTATCTCGAGGCCGTCGGCATGCCTGTCGAAACGTTATCTGAGGAGAACGCGAGCACTGTCTTCCCACATCTGATGTCGCGTATGCGCGAACGGAACGTCCCGGGCGTTATCTTGGTGCGCCGTGGCTGGACGCCGTCGCAGGAATCGGCTCCATTACTCCTGGCGACATCGCGCGCGAGACAATCATGCCACATTGATCTGTTATGCGCAAGGACGATGCGTCGCGAAGAGGCGCTCGATGCAGTCATGGCGGCGTCAATTCCTGAAGACGCTATACTATCTACAACAGGCCTCATGAGTCGCTCCCTCTACGAGCGCCACGATGGCCCGAACCAATGCTATTTGACAGGCTCCTTTGGTCAGGTATCATCCGTAGGTTGCGGATTCGCAATGGCGAAGCCAGACATTGCCACGCTCGTCGTCGACGGTGATGCGAGCTTGCTCACCAATCTCGGGTCCCTTGCGAGCATTGGTACACATGCGCCGGCCAATATGGTCCATATCGTCATCGATAACTCATCGTACGGATCGTGCAGCGAAGAACCGACTTGCTCGCCCGGTGTCCGTTTCACTGACATCGCTCGCGCGCTCGGCTACCATCGTACCTATGCGACGAACGATGCCGTCGGGCTCTACGATGCCATCAAGGACGNNAAGAGTGGTTCGCGTGATACGCGGAGTCATGTTCGATGTGGGCGGTGTTATCGTGCACGAACGTACGAGTCTCTACGACTCCATCGCACAAGCCAGTGGTCTTACCCTCGAACAAGTGCGTACAATTGCTGCTCCCATGACGCACGGGGCGCAGCGCGGCGAGATAGGAGAAGCGGAGTATTGGAGCGCGCTGTCACACGCGATAGGCATCCAAGAGGGACGACTGCGCGGAATAGAGACGTATTGCGCAGTCGATCAGGACGTTGTGCGCATCATAGAGGGACTCGCCAGGTATCGTCGTTGCCTCTTGACGAACACCACTTCCTTCCATCCAGGATATGACTTTTCATCGATATTCGACATTGCACTTCGTTCGTATGATCTCGGTATGCGCAAACCTGAAGAACGCATCTACCACGCCGCCATCCACGCAACAGGTCTGTTTGCTAACGAGATACTGTTTGTTGATGATCAAATGCGGAACATCATTCCCGCACAGTCAATCGGGATGGCGACGCATCACTTTCGGAACGCGGAAGACCTCAGGCGCGCGCTACGCGAGCATAGCGTCGAGGTCGATAATGGCTGTTAACCAAGCGCTGCAGAAACTGCACCGTGAGGTGCGAGACATACCGTTCATCATACCGTATTTTGCAACGGGTAAGGCTACTGGTGAGTCATGCACCGAGAAACATCGCCATCTCGGAGTGTCATTGAGATCGGTCGGCGTCTCGGTCCAGTATGCTAGCGTAGGTTTCCGTTGGCATGAGCTCGAAAATATCGGTGTTCGCTATCCCCGCTCAGTCCTGCATCTGGCTGAGACTGTGCCGAAATCGTACCATCTGATTTGCAAAGCGTATCATGATCACCCTCTTATTGTCGACGCGACATGGGACGCACCTCTCGCAGCCGCAGGGTTCCCGGTGAACGATTGGGATGGCGTTAGTGATTGCGCGTTGGCCGTTCTTCCGCATGATATCATCCCCCATCAGACCTTCGCCGAACGCGAACGTTTCACGAAACGGCTTCGCGCGGCATACAGTCACGATGAGGTCATGGTGAGAGCGCGATTCTACTGCGCGCTCAATGAATGGCTTGTTGATCTGCGCAGATAGCAATAAATACCCCTTCCACCGCTGCTAGCGCTATGCTCCAGTGGGATGAGATATACAAGAAGGACCCGACTACTTACAAGTACTACGATTTGCTGCAGCCGCACGAGGACATGCCGAGGATAGCGGCGCTCTTGAAGAAACGAAAGGCGACGCGCGTCCTCGATCTCGGCTGCGGATCGGGGCGCAACCTCTTCTTCCTCGACAAGCTCGGTTTTGATGTCGCAGGCATAGACATCGCGCCGGCCGGTATCAAGACCATCAAGGACCGGATCAAAGGCGTCGATGCGAAAGTAGGTGACATCTACACGCGGCTCCCCTATCCCGACGCGAGCTTCGACGCGGTCATCAGCGTCCAGGTGCTGCAGCACAATACCGCGCCGAACATCAAGCGCGCCATCGCGGAGATACGCCGCATCCTCAAGCCGGGCGGCATCCTCTTTCTCACCGTCGGTGGGCGCATCAGCAAGAACAAGGTGCGCTTCTGCCTTGTCCTCACGGCCAAGAAGATTGCGCCGAACACGTATGTCCCGACGAACGGCGACGAGAAGGGACTGACGCACTTCATCTACAACAAGAAACTCCTGCGTGAGCACTTCAAGGACTTCACGATGCTCGATATATGGAAGGACAGCAAGGACTATTATTGCGTGCTGTTCGAGCGATGACGGTTTCTATCTCTCGCTCATGTTCCATTCTCGCGGCGCGGAATTGCTCCGAGGCAGCAGTGTCTCTTCCTACTTTCGCACAATACATTGCGTCTAACTATAGCCGTACATTGAGCGCTTTCTCCCGCGCTAAATCGTCGATGATGTGGAAGACCGTCTTGTCGGAGATGCGGAATTGCGTCTCGATGAGCTCCATGAATTCCTCTGCCTCCTTGATCGATGCGAAGAGGCATTCTGCCGCGTAGTCGTAACCGTTGTTCACGCGCCAGAGGTTGTTCACGCGGTCGTGCGCGAGCAGGTATGCTTTGAGCGGGTCGCGGGATATCGGGTCCGCTTTGAGGAAGATGTTCGCGCGCACAGGGTAGCCTAGCTTTGCGAAGTCCACGAGCGCTGTGAAGCGGCAGACGACGCCGTCCTCGAAGGTGCGTAGTTTGT
>DUGD01000079.1 GCA_013331575.1 Candidatus Woesearchaeota archaeon | reverse complement strand
CGTCGCGCTTCTCGATCTTGCGCAAAAGGCTCTTCTCCGGCTCGGTCATGCCGCGCAGGATGCTACGGCGCTCTCTGCTGGGCAAGAGCGTCGCGAACTCCTTGATGCTCATCTTCTTGAGCTGATCGGGCGTGTGACCGCGGTAGGTGAATTCCTTCTTTGCCATTGTAGTGACCTTCCGATTGTGTTTATGAATTATGTATGGATTATTTCAGTGGGTTATCCTATCTACTGTCCACCGCTCGATGTGCGTACACGCGTTCCGCGTGCACGGCCCGTCTTGCGTGGACGGATCATACCGACCATGCGGCCAGGCGGAGCGTTCTTGGGTGCGATAGTCGGTCTACCCTTTCTGCTCGTACGCTTACCACCGAAGGGGTGCGAGAGCGCGTTCATCGCTGCGCCCGTTACCTTCGGCCAATAGCGGTTCTTCGATTTCATCTGGTGGAACATATTACCTGCCTTGACGAACGGTTTCTCCGGGCGTCCGCCGCCTGCGACGGTTCCCATCGATGCTCGGCATTCAGGGTGGAACGAACGCTGTTTCTTGCTTGGCAAGAGGACGAGCACTCGCTCCTGTGATTTTGAAAGCACTCGGGCCGCGACTCCGCTGCCGCGCGCGAATTTGCCGCCGTCTCCGGGGTTGCTCTCGACATTGAAGACGAGCGCTCCCTCAGGGATGTCTTTAAGCGATGCGATGTTCCCGATAGCAACGTCAGCTGTCGCGCCAATCTGGACGACATCGCCGACCTTGAGGCCTTCGGGTGCGATGAGCAAGCCTTCCTCGCCGTCGTTGTACTTGACGGTCGCGAGCGGTGCGCTGTGGAAGCGGCTCGTGATGAGGTCTATGACAGTCGCGCTGGTCTTATTGTGCGGGAGCTTGACGTCGCCTTCGCTGTTGAAGCCGTTGGCACGCCAAGTAGGTCCGCCCTTACCGCGTTTCTGTTGGATGAGGTTCTTACCCATGTGATCACGTAGTTGGTTTTATGCAAATGGTGCTTACATCATGCCTAGCTTGGTCGCGATATCGATCGCCGGCGTCGCATTAGAGAAGCGGACATACGCGCGCTTCTCGCCATCGGGGCCGTTGTGCGTGTTGACGCTCACGACCTTCGCACCCAGGAGCTTCTCGATAGCTGCCTTGATGTCGCTCTTCGTCGCTGTCTTTTCGACGACGAACGCGATGGTGTTCTCGCTCTCTACGGCACGGATTCCCTTCTCGGTCGCGAGCGGATATTTGATGGTTGACATGAGTATCACGTAGTGGATTGGTTGTTAGTGGTGTGGTTTAGTTCTTTTTCGCAGGTGCTTTCTTGACGGCAGGCTTGGCCGATTTCGGTGCTGCTGCCTTCTTCTCTGCAGGAGCCGCCTTGACAGCGACCTTCTTCTCGCCGGACGCGCCCTTGTGGCTCTGGAGGAACAATCCTTCCTTCGCGAGGCGTTCGATGGCGCCCTTCGTGTAGAGCGTGAGGCGACCGGCGTGGGTGCCGGGCGCGAGCAGAAGGGCGTTCACGCGGTGGACCGCGATGACGTCCGTACCGGACAAGTTCGACGCTGCCTTCACGAGCGGCGTCGCGTCCTTGCTGACGACGAACAGGATGGAGGTCGGGCTCTTGTGCTTGCGGCCACGGGTCTTGCCGCGTCCTGCACGGATGCGGGTGACGCCTGCGCGCACGAGCTCATCGGCGAAGCCGATCTTGACGAGCGCGGCTTCGAGGTCCGCAGTCTTCTGCATGGACTCGAACGCGTCATCGATGATGAATGGGAAGACCTTGGGGATCTTGTGGCCGCGTGCAGCGACGAGCTGCGCATCGACCGTGGCGGAGAGCGCGCAGCGGATTGCCTTGCGGTTCTCGAGGGTGTTGACCTTCTGGGACCAATCAGCGTACGGCTTTGGCGGGTGCGCACGACGACCACCGACGGTGCCTGGCGAAAGCGCGCCGACCCATCCCATGCGGCGTCCGCGTCTGTTCATGATCTTGCGCGGGACGCGGCTGATTCCGTAACCGTACGACGTCTTGTAGTCGCGGCGGCGGCGGGAAAGCTTGGTGCTGTGGCGCATACCTGCATCGCCGTAGCCACCGTATGGTTGGCGATTTGCGGCTTGGATTGCTAGCACTGCGCGCATGATGAGGTCCTGACGGACAGGCTCACTGAACTGCTGCGGCAGCTCGACGGAGCCGGCCTCGCTGTTCTGTGCGCTCATGACTTTGAGTTTTGACATGTGGATCACGTGTTTTTAGTATCTTACTTGCCCTGCTGGCTCTCCTGTACGACGAGCTCGACCGCGGGAGCAGGGATGTTCTGCTTCAGGCGGATTGCGCGGACCATGGTGATCATGCGCTTCTTCGTGCCCGGGACGCTGCCCTTGACGACGATGAACTCGTTGCCTGCGTGGCCGACGCCGTAGTGGATGAAACCGCCCTTGGGGTTGACATCCTCAGGCTTGTCTGAGATCTTGAGTATCTGATTGTTGTATTGGACGCGCTGATGGTAGCCCATCTGGCCTGCGTGCGCGACGCGGTACATCGTGTGCTGCTGGGCGGACCAACCACCTGCGATGACACCGGGAGCACGGCGACCCTTCTCGCTCTTGTGCGGTTTGAGACCGATGCCGAAGCGCTTGACGGGGCCTTGGTAACCCTTACCGGTTGTGATCGCGTGGAAGTCGAGATATTCGCCCACTTTGAGGAACTCGCTCGCTTTGATATCACGGCCGATGATGGTCTTGATGAATGCCATCTTGTCCGCGCTCGTCTTGCCGCCCACTTCCATCTCGAAGACCTGCGGCTTTTTCTGGCCGATGCCCGTCATCGAGGGCTGCGTCATGGCGATGATGGTGATGTCGTCGTAAGAATCGAGGTTTGCGAATGAAGAATCGAGAAGCTCTGCCGTCGGGGTGACGGGGGACTTGGGGGTCTTTGTCTTGCGGGCGATGTGCTTGTCCTTGCCCACGACGATAATCTCCTTCGCTACTTTGTAGCCGTAGGCGTCGTGGGTATATGCGCGTACGCTGAAGACGCGCATCGGGGGGCATTCGATGATGGTCGCGGGGAGCGAGATGGTCTCGTTCTTCGTGACGCTGTTCTTGTAGGAATCGAATGCCATGACGTGCGTCATGCCCATCTTGTACCCTGCGAATGCCAGCATGCCATCGAGCTTGGTGTTGTAGTTGCGGACGCGGGCGTAGCGGCGGGACGCTCTCTTACGAGGCCAGACCTGCATGCTTCCGTGTCGGGGGTTCTTCGCCTTTGGCATGTGTTACCTTTTTGGTTTGATGGTTGCATCTCACCGGGCATGGACAGCGCTCAGAACAACGGTTTTCTGTCCGTCGTACTGAAACGCGTTTCGCGCCAGGCGTGGACAAGGTGTGCCCGACGGTCTTCCGGACCGCCGAATCCTTGCGATACATCGCGGAAACGCCAGGCCGTTTATAAAGATATGGGTTTTGGAGGACGGCGTTGATGATGTTGCGGTAACGGGAAATATCGCTAAAATCACGCTACCTCGACGGAACGGAATGTGAGAGTATCAACGAAGATCATCAAGAAACATAATGCGCTGCTCTCCAACTATACCCGGGCCGCAGCCCGAATATAATAGAGGGTTTAGAGGACTTTTCTCCTTTCGCGATATCGCTTGTCTTCTCCCGCGCCGCTTCGGCAGGCTCCGCATCATCGGACACTTCGGGGACGGGCTCCAGCACATAACGGCCGAACGGCATAGGGGTTCCGAGCACCCGCTCGCCATTATAATAGGAGAACAGGATGAAATCGGATGGGAGGTCGGATGCGAGCGCGGCAGCCTGGGCCTCGGGAGGGATCTTGCCATAGAGCGTCACCGTACGGCGCTCAGGAAGAGAGTAGTATCTGTAGCCGCCGTCGGGTAAGAAGCCGTCAGGATCATCGACAACACCATCTGCAGGGGAACCATCGCGATGCAACATACCATCAACCTTCGACTTGATCAGCAACGGGAATGGACAACGGTTTTTATGCATTGAGGAGATGATCACTCTTATGCAAATGACAGTTGGGCCACTGCCTTGGCGCGAAACCAGACCGCCGAGATATGGCAGCAGCCCTCGGCGGTCGTAAAAGGACCACGTCACACATGCGCCGCAGTGGAGGAAAAGGAGACGATTCGCCTATGAGCCGGAGATAACAACCTTAAGTCAAAAGACAGACAAGAGGTTGCTACCTTAGAACACATCCGATGGCGCCGTGTCGGGTACGGCTCGTGGCCGGGGGACCCGACGGCAACGCGGCGCCCGAAACCGCCCGAGAGTATAACGCTCCGCAACAACAGTCGGCAGAGTTCGCCTAGCGACTGACAACCAAGGAGAGCGGGCTATCCGAGAGAACGCGAAACTGACACAACGCAAAACCGCACAATTCACCGCGCCTGCTTTTTGACCCATGCCGTCACCGCGGCAGCGACCGTATCCTGGTGCGCGGGAACGGTGAAATTATGATCCGCACCGCCGACAAGGAGTATCTCGCGTTGCCCTAATTGCTCGAAAAGCTCCTCGCAATCGGAGACCGGTACGAGCGCATCGGCAGTGCCGTGCACGAGAAGCGCAGGGCAGCGCACATGCGGTGCTATCGCGAGCGGATCGAGCGCGAGCAGCTCATTGACGCATGTGTCGCGGATGGTGTACGGCACCTCGCCGAAAGGCCTCTTGAGGGAGTATATCGTGAATCCGACGCTCGCGAGCTGCGCGCGTTGCGCCGGCGTGAGGAACCGCTCCATCGCGCTGCCGAGATGCAGGGGAGCGTTCACGAGCACCAATCCGTGCGCGTGGATGCTCGGCCGCGCGGCGGAGAGCAACGCGAGCGTGCCGCCCAGGCAATGGCCGAAGAGGAAAACTTTCGCATAACGGCCTTGGAACGACGAGATGACAATCTCTATTTCGTGCAACATCTTCTCCGGCGTCGAATCCTCGAAACGGCCTTCGCTGCTCCCGTTACCGGAGAAATCGAAGCGGTAGCTCGCTATGCCCGCGCGGCCCAACGATGACGCGACCGTCCGCAGGAGCGACTGGTCGCGGTGCGCGAGCAGACCGTGGATGATGATGACTAGCGTCCTGCTCCGCTTCACCGGCTCGACGAGCGTACCCACCATGAGCTCCTTCTGCTCGTTCATGACGGGAGACGGGTGTTCGGTGAACGCAGGCGGCGGCGCTATCGGCGCGGGAGGCCTTGCCGGCGAAATCTTCGTGGTCTGCGCAGTCTTCATCCGCGGCGCATTCACAGACGATGCGTGCTTCGCAGGTACAACGTGCGGCGCGGATGAGCGATTCGTCTCCTCCTTGCGCTTTTGCAGCCGCTGTATCATCTCCTTGCGTTTGGAAGACGGAACTCGGGAAGTAGACGACGGATTAGACGACGGTCGCGATGGTGGACGTGATGGTTGATGCGATGACGGCTTCGAAGCGCTCGATGAACCTCGCAAGATAGATTTTGTCCTGACATCGCGTTTATTGCGCTTAACAATAATCTTCTTGGTATTTCGTAGAACTATTTTCTTAGGAACAGCCTTCTTTGGAACGGCCTTAGCAGCAATCCTTGCAGTCTTGCTAGTTGTCGCGCCCTTCTTCGCCAGTCTCTTCGCCATCGTCCCCACCCTCTTGACCATCATGCCGCATTGCATTCTGCTCTTTTTCAACCTTTCCCTTGCCTATCTGTACGAGGTCGTCGGGAGATGGAACTGCCGCCGCCGTCTTCGCATTCATCGTCCCATCCTCCTTCACCGCCTTCTTTCGGCCGCCTCTTCTTGCGCCTAACTGGGAGTGACGGATGGCGTACTGCGCGGGATTGCGCACACGCGAGCAGAAATCATCGGGCTTGCACACGCCCAGATCCTGGTAGAACGATTTGCAGTTGGGCGGCATGATGCGTTCCTTCTTCATGCGCACCGTCCGCATGTGGCCCTTGATAGCGACCTCGCGGAGCGGATCGCCGAGCTTGCCGCTCTCGGTGTTCCACACGTGCAGCCTCGCCTCTGCGGCGTCCGGCGTCCAACCGCACACGCCCATGAAATTGGTGAGCGCGAACATCGCGCGCTTCTTGCCGTCCTTCATGCCTGCGAGGATATTACGCATGCACGGCGGGAAATGCGTCTCGGGGATGGTCTCCGTGACATCCTCGAACTCGCTGCCCATCGGTTGGCCGTTGGCGTCGAGACGGACGCTTCTCTTCGCGCTCGCCTCCTCGCGCTTCGCACGCCATTCCCACGCACGCTTCGCGAGCTGCTCCGCGTCCCCCTGAGTGCAGGCGGCAGGATCGAGGAACATCCTATCGAACGATATAGTCTTGGGATCGGCCTCTGTCTTGTCGAAATCGAGGATGTGGTCGTGCGGGACGACAACGCTCGCGAGTCCCGATTTCTCATGGAGCGAGTACGCCATGCGGTAGAGGTGGCGGCTGGCGAGGAGCACGGTATCCACCTGGATGACCTCGCCCAGACGCAGGCGGTGCTGATACCCTGCAGGGCTATGCGTGCACCCGGCCTTTCGCGCGAGCAGATTGAGGTCCATGACCCGATGGCACTTCGGGCACACGAGATCCTTGTCATCGAGCATGCCCTTCTCCTCGCGCGTGTAGCGCTGCGGCGCGCGGTACTGGCATGCAGGATTCGCGCAATCGAGCGAGTACTGCGCCGCATTGCGCTCAACAGCCTTGTCGCATGACGGGCAGTACGTCTCTATCAGGTCTTTCGGCTCCTTCTTCGCTATGCCGGCGAACACCGCAAGCGGATACCGACGGGAGTCCTTGGAGAGCGGGAGAGGCGCCGCGGCAAGATGCGTCGCTGCGCCCTGCGCGGGAGCGCGTGCGGGATCCCAACCGAACAGGATAGTATCGTTATCGATGGTGATGAGGCCGTTCTCGCTCTTGCCCATGTATTCGAGGAGATACCCTGCTACCGCGCGCGGCATATCGGGGAAGAGGTTCTTCATCGCGAGATCGCGTTTGCCGTCGGTATCGAGGATGTGCGTCGGGAAGCTTTCGAACGGCACGCCGATGTGCCAGCCCTTGTTGCCGCTGAACTTCACGCTGATGGAACGGACGCCGTGGGCCTTGAGGGATTCGACGAAGAGCCACGCGGTGAGACGGCTGACATCCCAATCAGGGGCATCGATATCAAGGACGAGATCCCAGCCCTTGCGCAGGTCGTCCTGCTCCTTGCGGGTCGCGCCCGTCTTGATAGAGAGGACGCTTTCCCAACGCTCTTCGCTCACATGGAAGCTCGTGCATTTGCGCTTCGCGAACTCGAGGACGTCGGTGGGGTAGCTGAGGACGTCGGGGCGTTTGCCGAACCCCTCGCCGTAGCGCGGGCTCACCTCGCGGTCGACAGCATGACGGACGATGGCCTCTTGCACCTCACGGCGCTTGTAGTACTGCAAGGCCTTCGCGAAGAAGAGCGGATCCCCCATGACGGCCTAAAACGATGCTCGGCTTATATGGTTTGCGCGCAAAACCCGAAGTGTCCAGTGGAAGAAGACACCAGAAACAGCACAACAACCATTATAGCCCCTATCGTCGGCAGAATCATCGACAACAGGAGATAATCGTAGAGAGAAACGGCCGCCTTGGCGTACGTGCCGAGAGGCGAGTTTGCGAGGTAGCGACCGAGCAACTGCGAGCCTCGAGACCATTCGAGAGTGCATCCGCCGCGGCCTAATCGTACACAGATAGCCGCCTTGGCGTGCAATCCGAGACGCGAGTACGACGAAGTCGTCATGCGAGCGGCGAGACCGGTCGAGAGTATATCCGCCGCGGCCGAGTAAATGAATAACCCCGCCCTAAAGGGCGGGGTATCCAATGCTTCAACTCGATGAACGCAGAGCATTCAACTCACTCCGTTCCGTGAACATACGAAATCGTGCCTGCATAAATCGGCACGATTTCTGGTCATACTCCAAGGCGTTCACCCTCGAGCTGAAGCACGAGGTACTCCTAAATTAAGAGAGCTAAAGAGAAGCAGCCAGTAGACTTCAATCCTGCCCGAACCCATCTCAAAGTATATATAAAAAACATATATAATAGAGAGATAATCGACAAACAAGAATGAAAGGTGCAACCATGAGATACTACGCATTCCCGATATTCATCATCGCCCTGCTCGCATTGAGCGCGTGCAGCGGTCCGACCGGTCCGGACGACGTGCAAGTCGCCAACCCGGCATCGACCAACTGCGTCGAAAAGGGGGGAACACTCGATATACGCGACACGCCGGACGGACAGATAGGCGTCTGCATCATCGAGGGTAGAGAGTGCGAGGAGTGGGCGCTCTTCCGCGAAGAAGGATGCATCGCGCCGGGGACCGTTGGAACCCCGCAAAAAGATGTGACGCTCTGCCCTGTCGAACGCCAAGAGGCATGCACGAAGGAGTACATGCCCGTGTGCGGCAAGATAGGCCTCAATATGGGCGACATCATCTTCCAGACGTACGGCAACAAATGCACTGCATGCGCTGCGATGAAAGTGGAGAGCTACACCGAAGGCGCATGCGACCCCGCAATAGAAGGACGATCATACAAGAGCACCGACCCTGAAGTCTGCATGAGGATCAAATTCGCCTGCCCTGAAGACAAGCAGTACTTCGGCGACGAGACCGGCTGCGGCTGCGAAGCTACAACAGACGATGAAACAGAAGTCCCGCCATGCGCGGCCACGACTTGCGAGACCGGCAACTCCTGCATCGAAGGCCGCGGTTGCGTACCATACACCACATGCTCTGACTCGCGCCCCGAAGCATGCACGATGCAGTATGACCCCGTCTGCGCGGACAAGGACAATGGCATCCGGTGCATCACACAACCCTGCCCGTCCACCGACAAGGTGACGTACGGCAACGGTTGCAGCGCATGCGGCGACAAAGATGTCTATGGCTATGTCCCGGGCGAATGCCCGACAGACGATGGCAAGAAACCGGCCCCTGGAGCAATCTTCTGCGAGAAGATGGACCCAGAAGGACCGTGCACGATGGACTACAACCCCGTCTGCGGCAACGACGGCCAGACATACGGTAACGCGTGCGGCGCATGCAGGGCACAGAACCAATACTATGTCCCTGGTGAATGTGAAACGACCCCGTCACCCATGCCGAAACTCGCCCCGCCATCAGTCATATGCTCGACCGAGCAAGAGAGGAATGACGCGGAAGAGTTCGGTTATCGCTGCGTTGACGCATGCCCGGAGGACAGCTACACAGGACAATTCCCCATGCGGTTCTGCATCGAGCACTACGGCAAGACCGAAGTCCTTGGGATGGAAAGATGCACGAAATCCACCGACTGCCCGAGCGAGACGCAATGCGGCTTCGCGTCCAAAGGCACGGACGGAAAGGCGATCTCTTGGAGCGTCAAGAGCGATGGCTACCGCTGCATCCCGAACCCGTACGCGAACTACCTCACGCTCTCCGGCTTCGAGATACTCGATGAGAACGGTGAGAGCGGTGTAGTAATCGCATAGAATGCTATTTTTTCTTATTCGTTTTCTTATTCTCTATTTTTTCAAATCGTTTTTACTTGACCTGCCGCGGCGGTCGTACTCTCGAGTGGGTTTCAGGCTCGAGGGAATCTGTGAATTCCCCGAGCCAGGAAACCTCCAGTTTCCTCGGCTCGTCAGGGTGGCGTACTCGCCACGACTCGCCCTCAGCGCGTGTGCCAAGGCGGCAGTCGTACATCTGACGGTATATCATTTGCACCATGAACCCGTCTCTGCACAACCATTTTATAGCCGGAAGGAAACAACGACTCCATGACCGGCAGCGCCAAGATCCTCATCGCGAGCAGCACGGATAGCGATATGCGCTACGCGACGAAAGTCGTCATTCCCGATCCGTTCATCTGGATACAGTTCGGCACAGGAAAAAAGACCAAAGAGTACATCATCGTCAGCTCGCTCGAATACAGCCGGGCGAAAGAAGAGGCGAAACCCGGCACCAAAATCATCCTGCTCGAGTCCATCGATCTCAAGAACCAACGAAAACCCGTGGGCAGGCGACGCAACCTCGCCGATATCGCCGCGGCATTCCTGCTCTCATACAACATCACCGAAGTCTTCCTGCCCGACAACGCATGGTCGTTGCACACCGAGACGTTGCGCGAGCACGGCTTGCGCGTCCGATTCTTGGAAAGCTTCTTCCCCGAGCGCATCGTGAAATTGCAAGAAGAGGTCGCCGCCATCAAACGCGCAGGAAGGGTCGCGAAGCGAGCGATGCAACACGCCGCGGACATCATCAAGACGTCGACGATAGAATGGGATGATACCCTGACGTATGAAGGCGAGCGGCTCACGAGCGAACGATTGAAAGCGGAGATAGAGAAGATATTCATCGACAACGGATGCTCGTCAGGAGAGACTATCGTCTCCTGCGGAGAGCAAGCGGCTCAACCGCACAACCGCGGCTCTGGAGCAATCTATGCCGGCACGACGATCGTCATCGACATCTTCCCGCGCGACAACACGTCGGGGTATTATTTCGATATGACACGGACATTCCTCAAAGGGACACCGGCGAAAAACCTCCTCAAGCTATACGATGCCGTGCGGAAAGCGCAGATAGCGGCGCTCATGACGGTGAAACCGGGCAGGAAGGCAAGTGAAATTCACACCGCCGCAGCAGCAGTATTCCAGCGGATGGGTTACAAGACGACCGAAGAAGGAGGGTTCATCCATTCGGTCGGTCACGGCCTCGGTCTTGATATCCACGAGGATCCCGGCGTAGGACCGCGTTCAGATACTATTCTTGCGCCCGGCATGGTCATCACGGTAGAACCAGGACTCTACTACAAAGAACTCGGCGGCGTGCGCATCGAGGATACAGTCCTTGTGACGAAGACCGGTTTCGCGAACCTCACGAACGTGCCGAAGGTTTTCGTGGTACGATAGCGTCCGTCAAACGACTCCGAACACAGTATCCCTTCAGAGATGTCGCACAATGGAAACTGTGCGTTCATCCGCCATCCTCTAACGCTTGAGGACTGCGGAGGGTATGTCGCGCTACGCGGAACTGCCTCAGAGCTCATAGTGCTGCATCGCTTCTACTCGCAGCATTCACCCCTCGCGGTCTGCTCCAAGGCAGTCCTCCTCAACTCCTCTAACGCAACAATCAGCTTGCGAAGGAAAACCGCATCCGGACATCTAGGACAGCACACCGGGACGGACAATGATAGCGATCAATAATCGGCGATGGATAACCTAGAACATCACTCTTCGCAACCCTTAGCGGTGAGCACGGTGAGCTGATGGAATTTCCCATTATACCGCACCATACGCGACGTACGGATGATTGTCGGATTGCAAGTCTCTATGGTGAAACCGGCACGGTAATCGTCCATCTCCATGAACACGCCATCGCTTGTTCCGCAGCAGATGACATAGTGCGTATCATTGAACGCTCTCACATCGCCGGGGGGCGCGTCAGCGCACACAGCGCGTATATCCGCCTGATCGCCTGGATCGACCACGACATCCCATGCGCAGCCGTTCTGGCCGATGCAGCTATAATCGCAATACCCACCGAATGTGCAATCAGGTTGGCACTCCATGGGGCGGAGCGTGATATCCTGCCGGGTCGGGCTCACAAGGAAGAGCTGGTCACGCAGCACAGCGGGATCATACCCCGATGCGTTCGCGGAGAGCTTCCTGTATCCCCAATCCACTTCGACAGAGAATTGCGTCACTGACGGAACCGTCGTATAGGTCATTGTCGGAGACAGCTCACTATCCACACCCACGCTGCCGATACGCGTTATAGGCATTCCGTCGGTTGAATCGTTGATGTAACCAGTCCATGTTATCTTGCATGCCGGATCGATGGCGTCACACGATTCGCTCGCACCATTGCCGCAGACACGCGGCGCACCAGGATAAATGGCGGGGTTTGTATCATCACAGTCATCATTGATGCCCAAGCAGAGCGCTGGGAATGCAGTTGTATTGTGGTTATCGCCGTCTGCATCGCACACCGGGCAGGAACCGTCAGGCATGCAGATGCAATCATTACCGAGGAATTTGCCCGCTCCGCCGGGACCGACAAGTGTAACACTCGCTTGCATATCGGGAGGGGTCATGTATGAGCGCGAGGAGTTGACCGAGCAATTGACGCTCGTCGCCACGCCAGCGGTGAGTCCTGCGGTTGAGCAAGAGAATCTCGCCATGGCACCAGACCATGTTCCGGGTGTGCAATTGCGGGCAGTCGCTCCCTGTTTGATGAATGCGAGCGCACTACCCACGTTCGCCGCATTGTAGGTGCATTCGACGTTGACAACACCGAGCGCTCCCACGCAAGATGGGGATTCCGCGGATATAGCGGTGACGTCGACCGGACAGCCATTGTCGCCGTGCGGCAACGTCACATTGCCCGCGTAATCGATCTCGCTATCGCAATCGTCATCGAGGTTGTTAGCGCACGTGCCCGCTGCGACGGACTCGGTCTTCCCAGGATTGACGTTGGCGTTTTGATCGTTGCAATCGCCATTCGCCGGGATGAACGGGCAAGCGATAGGAACATCGGTGCGCGGATAGGTATCGAGATCCTGATCGCAGATGAAGACCTGCGCCGGAACAAAGCTCACAGCTTGGGAGGCGGGCGGTGCAGAGTAGGAACGGGAAGTATTGACCCCGCAAGTGATGGTGCCGCTCGTCACCGTAGTCGTGCAGTTCATGCTGACGGTATTGCCATTCCACAACCAAGTGGTATCGTCGCACGTGACTCCTGCGGTACCGGAATAGTACAGGCTCCTGATCTGACCGGTGTTCGCGGTGCAATTCACGCGGAATGGAGTATTGAGCGCTACGGCCGACGGCATCACTACAGACAGCGCGTTTACCGTGCAGGTGTTATCACCAATCACTTTAGGGACGACCGTTCCCTGGGTATCGCCGTCATAATCGGTCCCGATGTCACAGTCATTGTTCTTGCCATCAGTGCAACGGGCGGCAGTGTTCTCGAGCAGTCCGGGATTGATAGTGTTGTCATTGTCGTTGCAGTCGAGCTGGTTCGTGCAACCGGTGTAGCTACCATTGTATCCATCGCTGTCGTTATCGCACGTGACGATGACGGAAGCGGTGCAAGTCGAGCCGAACCATGCGATGCCTTCTTTGAGCGTCTTCCAATCGAACGCGTACGTACCCGGGGTTGTCGGGGCGGTAGCGGCGATACTAAACGTAGTGGCTTGAGCAGGGTTAATCGGCGATGATGATAGCGCTACGCGGCTGAAGCCCCATCGAGTGTTATCTTGCGCAGTTTGCGAGCCCAGCTTGAATCCGGCGGCGGTCGTCCACTGCCCTTCGCCGGTGTTCGTCACTATCCGCGTTCCTATAAACGATTGGCCAGCAGTCACTTTCGCAGGCACAGTCACTGCGCCGCACGAGGAATCTAAGCATGATTGCACTCCGTCGCAACGACCGGTGGTACGGCATGCGGTGTTCACAGGTTTTGCTGGGTGCGTGCAGACGCCTGCACTACAGACATCATTCGTGCACTCGAAACTATCGGCGGTGCATGCGGCACCGTTCGATTTAGTGGTCCATGCGTTCGGAGTTGCGGAATCGCAGTACTGACAGGAGTTCGATGGATTCTCCACTCCGTTCGCGTAACAGACACCGGCGATGGTGCAACCCGCGCCGCAGCAATTGCCATCTACGCAGCTTCCTCCGGAACAACTATTGCCGTTGGGAACATTGTTGCAGGCGAATGGCGGAGGGCCTAAAGGAGCTACCGGTGGCATAGGATTGCAGTAATACTCAGTTCCGGGATCGTTATCATCGCAAACAGCCGTAGGCGGTCCCGCAAATCTGTTTATGGTCCTTGAGCCAGAACATGAAGCGGATTTGCACTCAGGACAGCTGGCCCCGAAACAGCCTGTAAAGTCCTCGTTAGTCATGGGAGGACCTCCGGGACCGGGATAATCTACCCCGCAAGGTAGCCCGCTCGCGCAAGAACAGACGCTATTCACGCAGGACCTGCCATTGGCGGTGTTGCACGAATAACCGCACGAACCGCAGTTGCTGCTGTTCGTCTGCGTGGTGACGGTGTTTCCGCTGCAACAGGTGTATGTATGCGATGGATCGGTGGAAGGAGTCACGTCTTTGCATTGTCCGCTGCAGCAGAACCCGGTGCTGCCGCCGTACTTGGGATTGGAAGCGCAGACGGTGTTGTCGGGTTTGTTGAAGACTCCGCATGTATTGGATGTATGATTGAACGCCGCGTACTGACAATCGTTCGCCGCAGGAACGCACACCGCGCCGTTCCAAGCTGCCCAGCAGTTGACACCCTGGCATGAACCGTTCACAAAATTCGCGTCGCTGCACGATGTACCCACTCCTGTCGCGCAAGGGAGCGTGGTCATGCAATTCGCGCCGTTATTACCGCAGTGGTACGGGTTCACGAGCTTCCCGATGCAGTAGTTATCTGCGCACCAGAAGTTGGTCGAGAAACACGCCGCCCCGTTCGCCATGCTGTCGCACACCTTGCACGTACCTGCATCGCACCACGCGTGACAAACATTGCCGTACGCGTCGGGATTAGGGTATGATCCTCCATTCGGATAGCAGCAAGCACCATTGTTTGACCCCGTACATATAGAATTGACGACTATAGTCTTAACATTTGGATTGACGCCTGTGGGCGTTGATTTGGTCGTGTCGATGTTGCAACCGATAGTGTACGACCCGGGTTCGCGCGGCGCGACGCAATCGAAGTTCGCTGTGGTGCCCACAGTGTTCTTGTAAGAACATCCTCCGCCATATCCTGAGAGTAACGTCCCCGCGTCGTACACTGGATAGGTATTGGGACTAATAGACATAGCGCAGGATAACGTGAATACACTGTCGGTGGTCGTGGTACTCGCAGTGACGCTCGCCGGAGCGGTGACGACCGCGGTGTTGGACGGCAACGCGACGACAATGCTGTTCGTTCTCGGCGATGATGACCACATGGATGAATCAGCGACGCATCCAATGGTGTGCGTTCCGACGCTCGATGTCGCGGTACAGCTGAATGTCGCGGATCCGCCCGACCATCCGGTGAATGAGCACGAACTTGCTGCAGTGCCGGTATTGTATATACCACCAACATTGTTCGGAGTAGTGGCGCAACTAAACGAGAATGTTGCCCCTGGTGAGACCGAAGCGGGCGAAGACACCGAACTGATGGTCAGTGACGGCAACGCGACGGTGAGTCCGTCCAGATTCGGATCAGAACCGTCAGCGTATGATTGCGAGTCATCAAGNNGCCGCTCGCGCTTCCCGAAGGCCAGACACTCGCCTGGGAAGGATACACTGTGCAACCAAGGCTGAAGGCCTCACCTGGCTCGGCACTCGAGGGGGCGGATACGGATGTGGAACGGATGGTAAGGCAAGCTCCTTCGCCAACGCTCCACGCGGTACCTGACGGACAATCGCATCCGCCTGATATGCATATTCTCCCGGTTCCCCCATCACAATTGTAACTAGAGTACGAGCAATCACCCATATTACAACTTCCAGTATACGTGCGAAGCGTAGTGCCGATACAATCAGTTGATCCTGCGCTCGGACACACATTTCCGCATTCACCGCAATCACTGGAATCCCAATTCATATCGCCCTGGCAGTAGGAGTTGAAACAGCACACATCCCATTGTCCCGGACATTGTGCGCCTCCCGCAGGACAGTTGACCCATGCCGCAGTAGAAGGCAACGTGAGAACCGCTAAGAAGAACAAGAACACCGCTGCATATACGCCGCGCACCCTAACTACACCTGCTAATCGCCCCATCCCACCAATTCCTCAATGTTTTCATTTAAAAACATTTCGTCGAAAAACGGCAGAACCCATCGATAACGACCATACACTTGCAAGCCATAGATACGGGATAGGTACTTGCGATGGTGAGCCGTGCTGCATAGCATACTACGGCTCTGAAGCAGATTACTATTTCGTGTTTGTTGTGGCGGCGCATATATNNAGGCCACAACAAAAGCATCTATTGCCCCGGGGCCGCACACTACAAGAACTAGGTAACACTCGCATCACCGCAATCTTTTTCTCCCTGCACCTCAAACAGGACGTATATGTTAGAACTTGACGATCTCTACACAGAGATAGAGAACTGCAAGCACTTTCCTGTGCTCGTCGAAGGACCGCGGGATGTGCGCTCGCTCGAGAAACTAGGATTCCGGCACATCATCCGTCTGGACAAGCCGCTCTATGCCATGGTTGAACAGCTCGAGCACGAAGAGGAACTCCTGATACTCACCGACCTTGATGACCATGGACGCAAGCTCTACAAGTACTTCTACGATGAGTTCACGCGTCGTGGCGTAAGGGTCAACAACCGGTTGCGTCTGCTTATCTTCCAGACGCCGGTGCGCCACATCGAAGGGCTCGCGAGGTATCTGGAACGGCAGGAGATAGCGCGTCCCGCGGATCAGGGTCTGAAGAAGCGGGATTGATGACAACGAGACTCACAGCACGAAACTAACACACTATCAACACGGTGCATGACGCGATTCTAACGCAGTTCCGGCGGCAGATAGACGAAGTTCTGGGTCGTGAAGAGCGTGAGTATCTCGAGTTGGCGTATATGACCGCCGAATCGTTCCTTCAGGTCCAGGACGAACTGCCGTAGTTCTGCGCTGGAGCGCAAGTGCACAGTCATCTCGATATCCCAGCCACCTGTGTAACGACCGAAGTATTCTATTGAACGGGTCTGTCTTGCGTACTCAAGGAAGCTGTTGATCAGCGTATCGGTGAGCCCTGCGCATTGCATGAACACCTCATAACGCGCGTAGCCCAAGCCCGATAGATCGAGCACGAGACGGAACCGCTTGATGATGCCGGCGTC
>DUGD01000020.1 GCA_013331575.1 Candidatus Woesearchaeota archaeon | reverse complement strand
CGGCGGGACGAGAGCGGTTCGAATCGGCGAAGAACTCGAGACGTTCGCCATCGACTGGCTCTTCGCCGATGATGATGGGTGTGCGGAAGAGGAATGCACGACCGTACAGGTTACGGTGCAGATCGGAGTCTATGTAGTACCATCCCTCTTCCCAATTCTGCGGTATCTCAAAGCTTAGATTGCAATAGTTGGAGTTCCCTCCGGGGTTGTTGCACGTGTACGCGTAGCTTCCGAGGCTCGATGGGTCGGCGCCATAGTAGATATCCAATTGGTTCGACTGATAATCGGACATGTAGCTGTTGGTCGAGTTGAGGCAGATGTAGATGCGGTCTCCAGGCATGAAGTTCGTGCTCGTATTCAGGCAATTGAGGTCCGTTGCGATGCGCAACGTGGCGGTATCGGCGGGTGCGGTCGTCACCTTCACCCATCCGACGGAAGGCACGGGGACTGTCTCGCCAAACCCAGGGTCCGAGCTGTCGAGCGTGAGCGAGTATTCTTGTCCCGGCGTCAGATCGCGTAGCTTTATCCACGCGCCGAGGCATGCCCTGTTCGCGAAATCCCAGTCCTTGCACGAGTACAGCTCGGTGCCGNNGTTGAGACGCGTGGGATCGACCGCGTACACACTCTGCCACGCATGCTGCGCCGGGTCGATGCCGTAAGGCAACTCTATATCGCTTGGCACGTCGTCGAGCCCGAGATCAAGCGTCGCGCCGCGTAGTCCTTCTACCCTGATGCCTTTTAGTTTCGGCTCGTCCTCGGGGTTGAGTTTCCGCGGCGTGAAATCGATATCGAACCCATCGTCAAGTTCTGTCGTCGGCGATTGCGCGGACGATGCAGCGAGCGATTGCATGAGCGGCTGGGCGTCGAGCACTGTAGCGGTGAACTCCTGGTGATCCGAGCGTTTCGTGATGCGGATATCACCGTCATGCACACCGCCCTTCGCGTCCATGATGCGCACGGCGCGCGCAGCGTTCTGGAATTCGGTACGGAATTGCTGTCGTGCTTCGATGCGCGGATCCTTGCTCATGATGAAACCGGCGCTCTCGACTCCACTATCGTCCTCTCCCGCAGTACCATCTTCGGCGATATTTTCAGAGTCCGGACGCGTCCCGTCCAGGTTCTCTCCATCCAGGTTCTCTCCGTTCGGATTCTCTCCAACAATGGCACCGTCGTTTGGGGATTCTCCATCGATGTTTTCGCCAGAGACATCTTCGCTTGGCGTACCCGGGTCGCCTTGTTCTATGGACTGCTCTACCACGAAGACGAAAGAGTCGATGGTGTCGCCCGTCGTTCCAGAGACGACGACCCGATAGGCACCGGGCGTGTTCGGCACAAAGATCATCTCAGACGCCATGTCGCCTAAGAAACGGAATACTTGTCCGTCCTTGACTATCTGCAGGCTGAGATCTGCCATATCGTCCGCGAGGAGCCGTATGACGACGGGTTCGCCGAACGCGTAGTTCGCTTTATCCGACATCACTATATTAGTGCGTGTGGGAAGGACTGTATCTTGTCCGTCGCTTCCTTGTCCATCGCTGTCTTCGACTATCGTTCCGGTCGTGCTGTTTGTAGCGCCTTCGACGTCAAGGTCGCTCACTGCGCCGCCGTTCTCTTCGGAACCCGTCGCTTCCAGTGCATCGATCGGCGCTATCGTCGCGATGGGTCGTTCTCCGACCATGAAATAGAGCGTCTCGAGCGTGGTGCCTGTCTGTGCATCGCGTACGCTCAGCGTGTGCTCTCCGGATCGTTGCGGCGAGAATCCTATGCGGTTGCTCACGCTCTGTCCGTTGTAGCGGAACGTGTTGACGCCGTCGGTGATGATGACGATTGTCGATCGCGTCGGATGGGGAGTGAGCTGTATCGTCACGAGGGAATCTATAGGCGTCATGCTCTCGCCTATTGTGGCGTAGACTCCTTCGACCGGCGATGCGTATGCGGCGTGACTGTTAAGCGAAATGAATATCAACAGGACGCATGCGAGAATCGCGGCGAGGAGAACGGATCGTGCTGCAGGACTCCGGCCGCCTTGGCCGGGCATTGGCTTTCGTGCGGCGCGTTCGAGCAATTGTGATGACATCGCTTGCGGGGCAGGCTCTCTGGCCGCGGTCGGAGCGACCGATCGTCGGGCATCGGTGCGTGCGATGATCATCGTGCACCACCGTTCTCATCGCCCAGCGGGCGTTCACCTGCGGGCGTGTGCCTACGCTGTACACCAACACGCCCTTCGTTATCGCTATCGCTGTCGGTTCCGCGATCGGTCTCGCGACTGTCCTCGCGATCAGTGTTCCGTCGAGAAGATCGTTTCGTCGTTCGCTCGAGCTCAGTGTCGTCATCGCTTTGCTCGACGAACTCGCGCATCATGAGCTCGACTTTAGAACTCACCTTCATCGCGCGGCGCTTGCAGAGCTCCTTGAAGGCGTTGAAGACCTTCTCATCGATGGTCATGGTGATTTTCTGCTTGCCCATTGTCTCTTGCCCGCGCGTTACTGCCTACAGCACAGTAGTTCCTCTCTCACCAAGAAAACCATATTTATATGTAGAAATATGGTTGTTCGTCTATTCATTTATAATGAGTATTTATAAATATTACGCCGGTGGCAAGACCTCCTTCGTCCAGCCTAGCGGTTGAATTTTGTAACTTCTTTTAAGTGATAAAAAGAGAAATATTTATAAGTGTAGCATCGCTCCCACACCTTCTATGAGCATCGTCCAAAAAGATTTCCTCAAGAAAATCAAAGACTTCGGACTCAACAGCTACGAGGCCAAGATATGGACAGCACTGCTGTCACGCGGCGTCTCGACTGCTGGTGAGCTCTCTGACATCGCCGGTGTGCCACGTAGCCGAAGCTACGACGTTCTCGAGTCCCTCGAGAAGAAAGGCTTCATCATCATGAAGCTCGGCAAGCCGATAAAATATATCGCAGTCAACCCTGAGGAAGTCGTGGACCGCGTCAAGAAGAACGTCATCAAGGATGCAGAGCAGCAGACGCAGGTACTGGACACCCTGCGCGGCAGCGACATCCTCGACGAGCTCAAATCACTCCACAAGAACGGCGTCGAGATGGTCGACCCTGCGGAGATCACGGGCGCACTACGCGGCCGCAACAATTCTTACGATCAGATGGAAGCCATGATCAAGGCCTGCGAAGAGGAGTTCATCATGGTCAGCACGGAGGACGGCATTGTCCGCAAGGCCGACGCGTTCTTCCGCGCCCTCAAGAAAGCGCATGAGCGCGGCGTCAAGATCAAGATCGCGGTCCCCGTGACCGACAAGAACCGCAAGGCCCTCGCGGACCTCGCGCCCATCGCGACGATCAAGGACCTCAAGAAACTCAACGCTCGCTTCTGCATCGCCGACGGCAAGGAAGTCCTCTTCATGCTGCTCGACGACGCGACAGTCCACCCGACGTACGATCTCGGCGTGTGGCTGAACACCCCGTACTTCGCTGAAGCCCTCACGCAGCTCTTCGAGCTCGCATGGGAAGAGGCGAAGGAAATCAAGATCAAGGCATGAGGTGTACTCATGAACTATCGATCATTCGTACAGAGACACCCTAGATTGAGCGCCGCCGCATTCATCGGCGGAAGTGTGGGCATTTACGCAATCGGTCTCGAGCTGTACTCATCAGGCGCTCGCGACACTGCGCGTCAGACGGCCAACATCGCTATGGATTCGCTAGAAAGCGGCATGCCGAGAGAGACTGCTGCTAATAAGGCGGTCGAGTACACTACTTCTGATTGGTCCCGTACCTCTAACGGCGACGGCAGATACAAACAAGGCTTCGGTATTGCTCTGATGGTACTACCCCTTCTGGCGGCCGCTTCTCCAAGCAGTCGCAAGCAAAGACCGGAAGTGACTAAAGGGTACTCAGATATGTACTTGAGGTCAAGACCGTGAATTGCCGACCATTCGCCGAGAGACACCCCGCGTTAAGCGCTATTGCGATTATTGGCGGGGTAGCGATTCCTCCCATGCTCGGTTTGGGATTGTACATGTCGGGTGATCGCGATCATGCGCTCCAGACAGCCTACTCTGCTATCGACTCTTCACAGAGCGGCATGTCAAGAGATGCTGCTGCCAAAAAGGCGGTCGAGAGCACAACTGCCGATTGGTTCCGTCCAGTGGTACAAGATGGTACTTACAAGCAAACGGCCGGACTTGTTCTAGCGTTCTTACCACTTTCCCTGTTAGCAGGCTATGCCATACGCAGAGAAGGGCGCCGATACCCGTAAGCAACGCGGTATCATTTCAAATCACAATACTCCGTCAGTAGACTACTCGAGAAACGGAAAAACGTCGAAAGGTGAAACATAATGAAATTAGCGGATGGCATCGGATGCATGTATGTTATAATCGGCGTTGCTGGCGTAGCTGCTGGTGCGACAGTCTTCGGGTTGCCCGGCTATTTCGTCGGGAGACACAACGGTATGGAAAACACTCGCGCCAAGATAGCAGAACTGCGTCTTTCTGAGCGTAATAATCTTGAATATACACGTCCACAGCGCGAAAAAACGTTCGCGATGCAGGTCGTCCCGACATTCGGTCTTGTTGACGGCACACATGAGTATGAAGTGCTCAAGACTGCATGCACCACAGGCGTCTACGGCTCGAAAGCGAGCGATTTCAACGTTCCCGCGGAGCGCGTCAAGGCGACGTACGAACTCTGCGGCTGGACATTGCCGGAGAAGAAGTAATTACTCGAAAAATAGGAAAAACATCGAACGGTGAGACACAATGCCAACACGTTTCCGTCGAGAGAACTCCGTCAGTATACTCCCATCAATCATAGGTGTTGCTGCCCTCATGGCATACGGTGCCGGCAGTTATTGCATCGGCTTGAAGACCGCACCGACCGAGGTGCGACTATCGATCCACCGAGAACTCGCAAAGCTGCGCCTTTCAGAACGCAAGACCTCTCCGCTCTCACCCGAGCAGCGCAAGGATTACTTCTCCCGCCAAGTCGTCCCGACGTACGGTCTCGTGGAAGGATCGCATGAATATGGTGTTCTCGAGCGTGCATGCACAACCGGCATCTACGGCTCGAACGCCGATGATTTCAAAGTACCATTCGACCGCGTAGAGACGGCGTACGCAGCGTGCGGATGGAATGTCGAGAAGTGAGATTCCAGTACACTACTACATTAGAAACACATTGGAAGGTGAACCACATGCACAATACCATCCGCAACACAGTATTCGCGACATCCATCGCGACGCTCGTCGCGTGCGGTTCGCCGCCTAAGACGGCAGCGCCTACTCCGGTGACCATCACCGGCAAAGTCCAACAGGTCGTGTATACGCAAGGCGAGTCTATCGCGTATCTCATTGTCAAGGTGAGATCCGAAAGCGGTAATCCCGCGTGCTTCATGCACAAGTACTACGACGACGAAGCGCTGACCGGCGGCGCTCGGGTCGCCGACCTCCTCGAAGCGAAGGAACGCGGCTCCACCGTCACGTTAAGCGGAATGCGACCAGATGAACAGCATCGTATAGGCGCAACAGTTCTCAAGAAGAACGGCTGCCTCTACTTGACCAGTGTGGACGGGATCACGTACCTGTTCTGATAGTGAACTCTATGAACCGACTCTCTAAGCTCACATTGGCAACTCTCCTCGGCGCAAGTACGCTCTCGGGCTGCACAAAGCCGTATCAGCAGTTGCCTAAGGGTGAAGTACTCCATGTTGTAGGAGTGCCGGTATCGCGTGTCGAGCGGAGCCAAGCGGCCGACGCGACTACCGGATCGTACACGTTCTTTCTCGATGTCAGCTCCCCGGAGAACCTCAGAGGTCTGCGCTGCGCCTACAGGACATCGGGAGACCTCGGAATCGACGATGTCAATAACGGGGTCGCATTGCGCAACCAGCGTCTGGAGTACGAAACCCTCTTCCTCGAGATGCGCCGCGAACAGAGGACGCCTGTCGGATTCGATGTCAGCTGGTTCACGGCGGACAAGTGCGTCGTGATAAGCTCACAACCAGAAGACTTCAAGCCGCAATACAAATAGTGATATTTTCAGGCGGAAGTCCGGTCTCAGCGCCTCGATGAGCGCGGCGCGCTGATGGGCAACACAGCGCCCCATGTGCCCGACGGTAATCCCCTTCTTAAACGACCCCGAATCGCTTATATAGGACTGGAGATTCACCATAGCATGTTCGACATACCCTACGAGCAGGCGGTCAAGCGCATCCACGAGGCATCAGGGCTCCCGATAGCGGAGCTGCAGTCCCGTGTCGATGCCAAGATGCAGCAGCTCGGCGGCATGGTCAGCCGTGATGGTGCTATCCATATCATCGCGAACGAGCTTGGTGTGCAGCTAGCGGCGCCAGTAGCCCAATCGGGCGGCTCGATGAAGATAGGCGACCTGTCGCTCTCCGCGCGCGGCGTCGTCGTCACGGGAAAAGTCGTGCGGAAGTACGACGCTAAGACGTTCTCGAAGAACGGTCGCGACGGCCGCATAGCGAGCCTGCTTCTCGGCGATGATACTGGCGTGACGCGCCTCGTCTTCTGGAACGAGCAGGTCGATGTCTGGAATGATCTCAAGGAGGGCGATGTACTCGTCGTCCGCAATCCTTTCGTGAAGGAGTCCATGATGAAGGACCGTCTTGAGCTGCAGCTCAATACCCAGTCGACGCTTGTCGTGAATCCTGAAGGCGTCACAGTTGCGAATCGACCAATCTCGGAGAACCCAGCGGTCGAACGCGCGCCTCGCGTGCAGAAATACATCAAGGACCTCCAGGGCGACGAGGAGAACGTCGAGCTCGTGGCGACAGTCCTGCAAGTCTACGATCCGCGCTTCTTCGACTCATGCCCGCAGTGCAATCGCAAGCTCTTGGGCGGCAATCAATGTCCGCAGCACGGTGAAGTGGCGGTGCCAGGTCTGAATTTCAGCATGAACGCGCTCCTCGACGACGGAACGGGCAATGTCCGCACGTCATTCTGGAAACAACAAGCGCTGCGTCTCACGGGAAAGACGGAAGCCGAGTTCCAGCGTTACAAGGACGACCCGAACGCGTTCGAGAGCGTGAAGAACGATCTCCTCGGCGAGTTCATCAAAGTGGTCGGTCGCGTTAAGCGCAATGAGACCTTCGACAGGATCGAGTTGACCGCGAATCTCGTCTTCACCGATGTCGACCCGATAGCGGAGCTCCAGAACCTCGACAAAAAGTTGGCTGCGGAGAAGAGACCGGATGCGGCAAGCGAACAGCCGGCTTCCGCGAAAGCGCCCGACAGCATCGATGTCGCAGGCGAAGAAGTGGTCTCCCTCGACGATCTCGAGAGCTTGGACGAATAGTGCGTTGATAACGTGTTCTGATGATTGTTAGGTGCGCAGCACTTTGTTTCTGTAGATGCCGCACTGGTCACTGGACATTGCCGCGCGGCCTATTTAAACAAGGGTTGCGCTACAGGAGTTATCGCACAGAGCCGCCGGATGCCATGTTCCGACGGAAGATGAGCGACACACCCCATTTCAGCCCCGACCCCGCAAGGACCCCGTCACCCTCGCCTTCGTGATGGACCTTGCTCCTATTTTTCATTTCTTCCCTCGCGGGAAGGCACACCACGGGTCGATGGTTGGAACTGAAAAAAATGCGAACAGCAAGGGGAGGGAGAACCATGCAAACGACCGTAAGTAGAGAGCAGACTAAGAACTACAACTTCGGGCCGAAGCCCGCACAACAACAGAACGCGATGCAGCAATCAGTATCGCAGCCAGCGAACCCGCAAGGATATTCTCCGCAAGCGGTCCGGCCGCTTAAGAGCTTCCGCACCGGCGCCCTCTCCGTCTCCATCTGGGAGAACGAGATCTTGGGCGAGGACGGTCAGCCACGCAGCTACAAGACCGTGAGCTTCGAACGCCGGTACAAGGACCCGAAATCCGGCGAGTGGAAATCGAGCAACAGCCTGCGCGTCAACGACTTGCCGAAAGCGACGCTGATACTGCAGAAAGCGTACGAATACCTGATCCTGACGGAGACGGAGACGCACGATGAAGCCTACTAGGCAAACTCATAAAAACAAGGAAGGTGTATCCATGAAACAAGAGGCCATTTACGATGAAGAGACAGACATCACCGAGATAAAGGCGGTGAAGAAGGGAAAGACCATGAAACAACCGGACATCACAGACCTCCCGGGCGTCGGCGGCGCGACAGCCGAGAAACTCGCATCGCTCGGCTATGATAATCTCATGTCCATCGCTGTCGCGAGCCCGAGCGATCTCGTGGATGCGGCTGGCATGAGCGAAGCGGTAGCGCGTAAGATAATCCAGGCCGCACGCGAGTCCCTCGATATGGGATTCTCGTCGGGTGACGAGCTCATGGCGAAACGCGACCGTGTCATCAAGATAAGCACCGGTGTGCGCGACTTCGACCGCATCGTCGGTGGTGGCTTCGAGACGGGTAGCATCACGGAGTGTTTCGGCCAGTATGGTTCTGGCAAGACACAAGTCGCGCACCAATTGGTCGTGAACCTCTTCGCCTCCGACCCGACCGCGGTGACGGTCTACATCGACACCGAGAACACCTTCCGCCCCGAGCGCATCATGCAGTTTGCGGCAGGCAAAGGTCTCGACGGCAAAGAGGTGCTCAAGAACATCCGCGTGGCACGCGCCTACAATAGCGACCACCAGATGCTGCTCGCCGAGAAAGTCGAGGACCTCATCAAGAATGGCGCGAACGTGAAGCTCATCATTGTGGATTCGCTCACCGCGCACTTCCGCGCCGAGTTCGTCGGCCGCGGCACGCTCGCCGAGCGCCAGCAGAAGATCAACAAGCACATGCACGNNACGCGCGTGGCGAAGCTCGTGGACGCGCCGAACCTGCCTGACGACGAAGCGGTCTTCCAGGTCACTGAAGGCGGGCTCACCGACGTGTGAACTGTTAGTTTTTCTTTCTTTTTTTTCTTTCTGTCTCTCTTTGAGAAACTATTAATAGTAGTTATACTTTGTATAATTAATGGTCCAGATGAATGTGAAACTCCGTCGATGGGGGAACTCCATGGGAGTCATCATACCGAAAGAGATTATCGCCGCTGAGAAGATGAAAGAGGGCGATGAGATAGAACTGGTCTTGCTGCGCGATAGCACCGGACTGTTCAACTCTCTTTGGGGTTCCGGCAAAGGCACTAAGAAGAGCGCTCAGCAGATAAAAGACGAATTGCGGCGTGAGCTGTATGACGACTGAGTATTTCTTCGACACATACGCCATTGTGGAACTACTCGATAAGAATCCCGCGTATGCCATGTATAATGGTGCTCAGATACGGTTCACGAGATTGAACGTCTTCGAGTTCTACTTCTTCCTGCTGCGGCAGCGAGGTGAGACGGCCGCCGATTCTTTCATCTCGCGAGCAAGGACGCTGACGGTAGAGTATGACGATAGGACAATCGCTGCGGCGGCGAAAGTCAAGCTCGTCAATCGCCAGATCTCCATGACCGACGCGATCGGCTATGTCACCGCGCTCCGTCTCGGCGTGAAGTTCCTCACCGGCGACAAGGCGTTCAAAGGGATGCGCAACGTCGAATGGGTGCGGTGAACCGCAATACAAATCAGACATGACTGCCACTACGGCAGCCACGACTTGACGAATCCTATTCCCGGGATATCATCGAGAGAGAATACCGGCTTTTCTTTCATCGCTCTATGCACAGGTCCCACCTTCTTGTAGTACATCGGGAAGAATCCTGTGCCGGTGTCCTGTTCGTAGCCGCGACGTTCGAGCATCTCCTGCAGCGTCTCGTTCTTCACGTTGATGTGCGCGACGTACGGTAAATCGAGCTTATGCGCTGCGGCCTCGCACCAGTCGAGCATCGTGCCGCAATGGCCTCGCTTGCGATGCTTCCTTTCAACGCCGAGCATATAGACAGCGAACGATCCCTTGAGATAACGCGGCTCTGGCACGAATGTGAGGAACCCGATGCTCCCGGACGGCTCGTCGCCCGCGAAGGGATTGAGCGGGTTCGGTACTATCGGGAGCGCGGTCCTGTCTTTCGCGAGGATGCGATCCCCGAGCATGAGTGTGTACTGTCCACCAGAGCGTTCTATAGATGCTGGTACGTCGATAGGACAGTATCTCAGCAATTCGCACGGATCGATGTCTCTCATGCGGGAGAGGAGTCTTCGCGCATTGAAATAGGTTGCGGCACTCTCTCGACGACAGATCATTCTATCGTCGCTATCCGTTCCATGTGCGTAAGCCGCATGCGCAGGTCGTCGTCGTGTCCTGCGCCGATGACGAGCAGCACCCGTTTCCCCGGATTCTTGCGCACGATAGCATCGAGATTGCGCGCCATGACGATGTTGCGCTCGACGATGAGCACGTTATAGAGCGACGGGTAGCGCCCTCTCAGGAGGCCGAGCAGCATCTTGATGGTCCTCGCGTCCGGGACGCGGTCGAGCGATATCCTCACCTTCTGCTTTGAGAACGGCGCCGAGACGACATCCCAGAGCACTTTCATCTTTTCCTTGAACGTGAACTCTTTCGAGAGGTGCCGTAGTGTCACGGCGATATCCTGGTCGACGAGCGCGAGCTGTAATCGATTATGTTGCGCGTAACGGACCGCGGCGAGCATATCGATGCCAGGCTCGACGCGCATGATGCCGCCGAGCTTTTTTTGCAGCGCGCGGCCGATGACGACGAAGAGATACCCTGTCACGCCGACTTGCCTGATCATCGAGAANNAATCGAGCTCTACGGCGATGATGTCCGGCTTGAACTCGCCCGCGACACGCTCGATCTCGCGCGCGGATTGCTTCGCGATGTGGCTCGTGCCGACGATGCGGATGGTCGCTTTCGGCGGTGTTGTTATCTCCTCAGTCATCATTGTTGCCTTCTCCGTCGTATTTATCTCTTTTCTTGTTTTCGAAGGCGGTGGTGCATGGTTAGTAGTCAACTACTCCTTTTCGTTCGCGACTGCTTCAGTCCGCTTCGGTGTTTGCTTCATGTGGACGCGGAGCTTTTGCTGCTCTCTCATCGCAGGGTCGCCGAGGATACGCAGTATCCTGGCGCGAGGATTCAGAAAACAGCCCGAATCCTCCGCGTCTCGCCCCTCGCAAGATTTTTCCTGCTGGAAAAATACTCGGGGCTCGGCATGTACTCCAAGGCGTCCACTCAATCGTTGATGCAAGAATTCAAATAGAAAAAACAGGAATGAAAAGAAGGAAATGCAAGAGGATTACTTGCGTCCGCGTGCCATCTTGGCGCGGGAGATGTCGCCTTGCTTGTCGAGGAAGTAGAGGAATCCCTTCTCCTTCTTGACGCCGACTTTCGCGACCTTCTCTGGCTTACCGCCCTTCTTTCCGCCGCGCGCCATCTTGGCTCGGCTCACGTCGCCGTTCTTGTCGACGAAGTAGAGGTAACCCTTGTCCTTCTTCACGCCTACTTTCTGGACCTTCTGTGCCATGTATACCACCTCAATGGTATTTGTCGTCAGGAATTTGCTTATTCCCCCTCGACAACAGTCCTCCTCGGAGAAGGTTGCTTTTAAACCTTTCGACTCTGTCGTCGAGAGTCTCGGCGAGAAATATATTTTCTATATGGAAATTACCTTTCTCGTCAAGACAAAACAGCGGACGCTCCGCTTAAATAGTGCCTCGCGCTTCGGACTCCGATGGTACTCCGGCAGGCGCTCGGCGCCATAGATATGTTAAGCGCAATATGCTGTGCCCTCATCCCGCTCGGATATCCAATTCCTCACGTGCAGGCGGTCGCCGCGCTCGCGCTCATAGCGAAGGGCGCGTTCTTCATCGATGACATCGTCAGCTGGTTAGATATCGTGTGCGGTGTAGCGATGTTCATCCTGCTCTGGGCAGGGATACCGATGCTCGCCCTCGCCCTGGCCATATACCTAGGCTTCAAAGCGGCATTGTCGTTCGCGCCCGTGTAGTATCATCTATGCTCTCGGCAAACGCCGTACCCCGGCGTACGTCTCTCCTCCATCTCTCACTTCTTGAAGAAACGATCGTAGACAAAAAGCGACAGCACGCCAATCACTAGCGATACGATATACACCGCTATCGCGATACCGATGCCCGCCTCTATAGATAGTACGATGAGAAGCCATGAGATGAGCGCGAAGAAGATCACTGCCGACGAGAGCACGATATACCATGCACCGCTCGCGAAGAAGACATCGAGTCCGAACGTCGAACCGTGAAGATACTTGAAGAGATCGCCCGGCCGTCCTCCCTTGTGCGAATGGTCGAGCATCGGGATTGGTATGCACGCGTAGATCGCGAAGAGGCATGCCGCTAGGATAGCAGTGAGGAAGAACTCGCCTTGCGTCGCGAGATAGAGTGGATTGAAGACGAAGACGCCCGCGAGCATCGCGAGCGGGAACGTGCCCGCGATAAGCCCGACCTCCCATCCTCTATGCAGACCGTGGAACTTGCCCATGTGCAACCGCTCCGGCTCCACGAAATTGAACCCTCCAGGGATGAAGATGGGAAGATAACCGGCGCTCGCGAACGATAGTATAGCACCCACAATCAACCCGACAAGATGTTCACGATACCGGACGGTGTACCCGAGACGCACCGCCACTATCTTGCAGATCCACACGGTGACTATGAGCATGAGCAGGACGAGCACGAAGACGAGAAGCGCCGCACGGATGCTCTCCGCATCGCCGAAACGCACGAAGAAGAGATCGCGCATCGAGAGGACCAACGCCACGAAAGCGCTCGTCGTCAACATCGAAATGAACTCGTCAGCGCTGAAACTCACATACCGCTGGACATTATAGACTGTGTTGGACATCGAAGCAACGACCGAGAATGAAGGTTATAAAGATTGCGAGGAGAAGAACATCATCTCGTCAGAAAGCAGGACCGCCTTGGGACGATGCAGGAGGCGACCCGATTTATGCAGGGTCGCCGACGTAAACTCACGGAACGTAGTGAGTCAGATTCCCCGCGGTCCGAAGCGAAAACTGTATTAATCAGTGGCGTGTATGGCGTGCCAGGTGAACTGTATGCCCCGCATCAAGAAACTCGATAACAAAGATTACAAAACGGTAATCGACGCGTGCCGGAAAGACTTGTCAGATCGATTAGGCGAGAGCGTCAAATTGCTCCCGCGACCAACTATCTACGCTATCGACGCGTCAGGTCCTGGAAAGCCAATGAGAGAGGTCGTCGAGATAGTCACAATATACAACGGAGTCCGTTACTCATATCGGTTGGAGAACAACGTCCCAATGTACAGTGGCGCGTGCAAGCAAGGCATCGAGCTTATCGCTGCGTTGAAACGTAAACTCGATATCTAGTAGTTACTTCGTCGGCCCGTCGCTTCCCGCCTTGTACTTGAGAATGGGCGCTTTCGCCGCGCGTAGTCCGTCGATTATCCGCCAACAGAGCTCCACCTCATCCCAGCGGGTGAAGAGCGTCTGGTCGCCGCGCATCGCCTCGGCCATGAGCACCTCGTACGCTTCAGGAGTGTTCATGCCGAACTCGGCAGCATGCATGAATTTCATACTGCGCCGTTCCACGACGCTCTGCCCGGCATTATCCGCCAAGTTGAACGAGAGACATACCCCCTCCTCCGGCTGGATGCGCACCGTCAGCTCATTTGCGGGCAGTTTCCCATCGGCGCCGCAGAAGAGAAAGCACGGCGACTGCTTGAACGAGATAGTGACCTCGGCGTACGATTCCCTGAGCGCCTTGCCGGTACGCAAGAGGAACGGAACGCCGCTCCACCGCTTATTGGCGATCGAGAGCTTGACCGCGGCGTACGTCTCCGTGGCAGAGTTCGGCGCGACGCCTTCCTCTTTTGTGTAATCCGGTATCTTTTTACCGTCGATAACGCCGGGTGTGTACTGTCCCAAGACGAGTGATTTCACATCCGGTCGCACCGCTTTGAACACCTTCACCTTCTCATCGTGGATATCGGACGCATCGAGCGTCGCAGGTGCTTCCATCGCTGCGAGCGCGACGAGCTGGAGCAAGTGATTCTGCACCATATCGCGCAGCGCGCCGGAACGATCATAGTATCCGCCGCGCGAACCGACGCTGTGCTTCTCAAGGACCGTGATACGGACATGGTCGATATGCTGCGCATCCCAGAGCGTGTCGAAGATGAGATTGGAGAACCTGAGCACCATGATCTCATGGACGAATCCCTTGCCGAGATAATGGTCGATGCGGTAGACCTGTCTCTCGGAGAAAAGCGATGTTATCTCCTTGTTGAGCCGCTGCGCCGATCCGAGATCGGTGCCGAAAGGCTTCTCGAAGACCAAGCGATGCCATCTGTGCTCAGGATCGCGCTCAGCGAGACCCGCCGTCTTGAGACTGCGCGAGATGATCGGGAACGCATCGGGCGGGGTCGCGAGGTAGAAAAGACGGTTCGCCACTCCGGTCCTCGACTCTCTCTCGCGCAGCATCGCAGCGAGCCTTCCATACGCGGCGGTATCGTCGAAAGCGAGTTTCACATACGAAATCCGCTTGGTGAACGCACTCCACTCTTTCGCGCGAGCCAGTTCTTTGGGCAATCCCGCTTTGAACTCTTTCGCGATAGAAGCGCCAGTGTACTCCCTGCGTCCTATAGCGATGATGATCGTCTCTTTGTGGAGCGTCTTCTGCCGGTGCAGCTTGAAGAGTGCAGGGATGAGCTTGCGCTTGGCGAGATCGCCTGTCGCACCGAAGAGGATGATGCTGCATGCTGGAAGCGTCATAGTGATGTGCTGCGCGGGTGTTCCGTGCTTTTAAAGATAGTGCAGAATATGTTCTGTATAGGAGTTCTGGGGCGGTTCGTTCGCTGCGGAAAATATGTGGCGTGGCCATGACGCACGTCGCGCCCGGCTCCGCCTTGGTGCGCTCCTGGCAATACTCCAAGGCACGACGAATTCTATAGAATTCGTGTGCAAGGAAAGCCGTGCTTTCCTTCGCAGCGCTATTGAACTTGCCTACTTGGCCGCAGAATGCGCGAGAGGACGCCGGTTATTACCAAGGATTATTCACGATGACGCTCATGACTATGCCTTCGAGAACGGCCGGAGTGGTAGGTGCCGGCATCATATGCCAGCAATAGACCTCCCGCTGCTTTTTCGCAGGCGGCAATGGCTCGCGTAATTCTTTCTTGTAACTCAACGTCGTCTTCCAGTACTCTTCAAAGACAGGCACCGGGCTCTCCGCGAGTATCGTGCCGAGATTGTAGAATCTATTACGCACAGTCGTCTGCGGGATAGTTCTGAGACGTCTCTCTGCCTCTTCCATGTTCGCTTTCGTGAGCGCGATATCCGTCGCATCAACAGTGAGGATATACTGGACGTTCTTGGGTTGCTGAGGGTCGCGGGCCATGAATCATTGTCGTACACTGCAGAATATATACGTTCCGGCGTCATCCGCTGTTTTTCCGTCTTTTTTTGCAAAACCTATTAATAGGCTGAGAGACTAACCGTCGTATCCCGGGCGTAGATTCGGGTGATTAGGTGAATAGACAATGTATGGAGACCGTAATTTCGGAGGAGGCCGTGGCGGAGGCTATGGCGGCGGATTCAGCAATGACCGACAGATGACTCCCCCCGTCCGTGAGGGCGAGGAGGTCGATGTGACCATCGAGGCTGTCGGCGAGAAAGGTGACGGTATAGCGAAGCAGAAGGGCTTCGTACTATTCGTCGCAGGCACGAAAGTGGGCGAGCGCGTCAAGATCCGCATCACCCGCGTACTTGCCAAGGTCGGTTTCGGCCAGGTCATAGGACCCGCGACGACGCAAGCAGGCGAGGAGCAACCGCGCCAACGAGCGCCGCGACCGGCAGAGCCTGAGTTCAAGCCGAACGAAGAGCTCGATTCAGAGAACTTCGGCGACGATTCGGGGAATAGCGACGGCCCGACCGCCGATGCAGGCGACGACACCGGTAATGACGACCTTGCAGAGGAAGAGGACGAGAAAGAGTGATCCTCAGGTCTCCTGTTTTTTACTTCTTTGCCGTTTCACGAGAGGTGCGCTCAAGCGTTCTACGGTTGTTACCGCGGTCTTAGCGGTTATTACGCACAATCACCAACAATCATTGACGGTTAAGATGCTACTGCATGCAATAGTATCAGTGTAATCTTTTTGGCAAACTTTTAATAAGGGATGGTTCCTGAATGCGTCAATGGGATTCCTCTCATTATTCGGCAGATTACCTGAGACAAAGTTCAAACAGATGCTCAAGAACGTGCTTTTCTCTTTGAACACTCTTACGCTGGGATCGCATACCTACGTTCTTGATGGGGTCCAAATTAAGGTAGGAAGGACCATTTTTGTTCACAATCCCGCCATGGAAGTAGACCTTCCCGGATATCTCAAAAACTATACGCTCAAGAAGGGAGATGTGGTCATCGATGGAGGGGCCTTCGAAGGCCACTACGTAATCTACGCCTCGAAAAAGGTCGGACCGAAAGGGAAGGTCATCGCGTTCGAGCCCGATCCGTATAATTACTGGTTGCTTGAGCGGAACATCAAGCGTAACAAGATCGACAATGTCATTTTGGTGAAGAAAGGGCTTTGGAACAAGGATACGAAAACGCAATTTATTGTGGATGGCGTTATCAGCCGTATCGTTGACGTCACTGATATTGAGAAGACAAAGGCACTCAATACGATAGATGTGGTGTCGCTCGACGCAGAGTTGCGGCGTCTTGGCATCAAGAAAGTCTCGTTCATCAAGATGGATGTCGAAGGAGCCGAGATAGAGGCGTTGCGTGGTGCGCGGCGGACGCTCAAAGAGAACAATGTTCATTTTGCGATAGCGTCGTATCACATCCTGCCGAGCGGAGAACGTTCCGCTGACGTGCTTGCGCGCATGATGCCCAAGATGGGTTACCAAGTGAGTTCAGGGTATCCCATCCATCTTACTACGTACGGTTGGAAGAAAACCGCTCGATCGTCGTAACTACCACACTATGTTCCGGGCAGGAGCGTATGTCGAATTCTGGAAAACTATTTTATCCGTCCGCGAGGACATAGTATTGGAGCGAGGTGAGTAGCATGGCATTGGATGACATCACGCGGGAGAGCCCCATCACTATCACAGATACCGCCGCTGAGAAAGTCCGCTATTTCGCGAAGAGTGCGGGCGATACGGCTGATAGGTACTTACGCATCTTTGTGCAGGGCGGTGGGTGCTCCGGTGTGCGCTATGGTTTTGCCTTCGACAAGAAAGGCGATGCCGACAAAATCTACACCGACAACGGCATCGAATTCATTCTCGACGACTGGAACCTACCGCTTCTCGAAGGCAGCACGGTCGATTACACGACGGACGCGCGCGGCAGCGGATTTACCGTGAAGAGCTCGAAGGCGAAAAAGATGGGTTGCTGCGACACAGGATGCGGCTAGATAACCTTGGTGGCGCCGTCGAATATACGCTACGAGGTGTGAGAGGTCTACGTGTGTCACGCTATCGACACATAGATTTATATGGTGATTTGGGATTAACGCAGCATGGCAGAATCGACGGTACAACACTGGGATGCGCTTTGGGAACAGCACAAGAATGAGCCGGTACATGACCGGCAATTACTCCGCATCATCGAGCTGTATCGTAGCATGCGCGGATCGCTCAAAGGCAAACGGGTGCTCGAGACGGGCGCGGGGAGCGGCGTTGACTCAATAACGCTCGCGAAGATGACTGGGTGCAAGCCACACTGTGTCGACTACTCGAAGAGAAGCATCGCATTCCTGCGCAAGAATTTCAAGGCAGCGAAGGTGACGGGCCATTTCATCCATGCCGACATGAGGAAAATGCCTATCAAGGACCGCACGTTCGACGTGGTGTTTTCGAACGGCGTGCTCGAGCACTTCAAGACGGAGAATGAGCGCATTGCGATCGTCAAAGAGCAGAGCCGTGTCCTTAGGCCCGGGGGGCTGCTCGTCATCGGAGTACCTGAGACGTATAGTCTGTACACTATCAAGAAGCAGATAGCCATCCGTCGTGGCACGTGGTTCGCCGGCTGGGAAACGCAGTTCAGCAAGCGTGAGTTGCGGGCGTTAGCGACAAAAGCGAAGTTGAAGGTGGTCGAGTGCCGCGTCTACGGCAATGCGCCGCTTTCATTCCCTCCGTTATTGCAGCGCATCACCACGATGCTACACATCAACCGGTGGCTTGCAAGCGATGTTGTAGTCTACTGCACGAAATAGAAACGACATATCCCCTACTGATTATGGTTCTTAAGCTGATGCCGGCGATGTCCTCGTTCAACAATCTGTGTGATCACTCTGCGCATGGCATCGCATTATGCGTGCTGAAGTAAGCAGAATAGTTCCATGTACCTTAGCCGTTCCACTTGTTGTCCTTGATGAGGCAATCGCCTATAGCCTTGCGCGCTTCGCCGCGGCGCTTCTGGTGTTCGAGAAGTATCGGTACGATGGTGTCGACGAGGATCTGCTTGAGCTCGCCCGAGAGGAGATCGCCTGCTTCATAGCGCCGTTTGATGTCAAGGAGTTTTTCATCGTCCGGCTCGAAGTATGTCAGCCATTGGAACGCCATGTCGACCGTCGTGTCCCCGCCGTGCTTGCGGTGCTCTTCTACAGTGTCTTTGCCGCCCGAGAACGCGTACTTCATCACCTTCTTGCGCACGGTCTTCGGGTCGTCGGACATGAAGATAGTCGAGTCTTTCGCGCTGCCCGTCGTGCTCATCTTCCCCGGTCCCGTCAGTGGCGGTAGGAAACGGCAGTGGAGTGCGGCCGGCTTGTAGTAGCCGAGTTTCGGCAGGATGTCCCGCGTCACGCGGAAGTGCGCGTCCTGGTCGATAGCGTAGGGGATGAGGCACGGGATGTTGCGGCCGGCGATGACGCTCGGCAGCACGCACGGCACCGATTGCATCGTCGTGTAGAAGATCGCGCCCACGTTGTGCTCGTTCGTGAACCCGAAGACCGCTTTAGCGGTAGTGAAGTTGAGCTTCTTCGCTATCCGGATGGCGATAGGATACATCGTGCCCGCGAACTCAGTGTCGATGAATACCTTCGTGCGCTTGGGGTCGAACCCGACCGCCAGGACATCGAGCGCGTTTTCATGCGCGAGGCGGTTGGACTCTTCGAGAGTCAACTCTGGTTTGAAGAGGAATTTCTCGTCGTCCGTTATCTGGAACCAGAGCTCGACGCCGTACACGTCCTGCAGCCATTTCGTGACCATCCACGGGACGATGTGGCCGAGGTGCACTTCGCCAGATGAGCCGCGTCCGGTGTAGAGGAAGAACTTGTTCCCCTTATCGTACTCGGCCAGTATCCACTTGAGGTCGCGGTGCGAGAAGAAGATGCCGCGCCGTATAAGGTGGTGGAGCGTCATCCCTTTCTTTTTTGCGTCGCTTTCCAAGCGCTCGATCAGGTGCTTGTCCAGTTTCTCGGTGCCGAACTCCTTGATGAGCTTGTCGTAATCGACCTTGCCTTGGATGTCTGCCCACGGATCGACTTTGGTCGTCATGCTGTATCGTCCTTTTCGGCGTCTTATAAAGATAGCGTCCACTGGACCTTTCTCCACAAAACTATTAAATACTACTTTTACTACCTATAGCACTATGGCTACTAAAACGGTAAAAATCAGCGAAGAGAACTACCGGCAGCTCACAAGCATCGCGGGAGAGATGCAGCGTGATGAAGGACGTTCCGTCTCTGTCGATGAAGCGCTCCGTATGGTACTCACACGTCCCACACCAAAGAAGAGTCTACTGGATTTGCCGAAGATAAAGAACGCGGCTAAATTAGCGGACGCCATAGAGAAAGCGTACAAGGAATCTCGCAGCGACATGGGGAGGAAAATCCCTTGGTAATGCTTGACAGTGATATCATCATAGCGATGCTACGTAATGATCAGGCAGCGCTCGCAGCGTTCAGCCGGCACAAGGAAAAAGGGTCGCTTGTTGTCTCATCGTTCACATGGTATGAGATCATGATTGGTTGCGGGCCGTTGAGTAAGAAAGGCCAGCTTGCGCAGATCGTGGATTGCCTCGAAGGTACGGGAATTATGTATGTGGACGATACCGTTGCGACGGTGGCGGCTCGTTTTAATATTCTACTCTCGAAGAAAGGACGGCAGATAGGCATGGCTGACAAATTCATCGCCGCCTCCTGCGTCGTGAACGGTCAGACGCTCATCACGCGCAACACGAAACACTTCGAAGGAATCCCCGGATTGAAAGTCGAGGCGTGGTAGTTCTTTGCATAAGATGTCTGATTTTCGCGTGCTTGATCTTTTAATTTAGGAGTACCTCGTGCTTCAGCTCGAGGGTGAACGCCTTGGAGTATGACCAGAAATCGTGCCGATTTATGCAGGCACGATTTCGTATATTCACGGAACGGAGTGAGTCAGATGCTCCGCGTTCATCGAGTTGAAGCATAGGATACCCCGCCCTTTAGGGCGGGGTTATTCATTGCCGTTACGAAGACAGTTTAAATCCATACGCGCGCGCTTTGCGATGGCCGATCGCTATCCTCACGCGATGCCGCGAACCGTTTCCCTCGACAAATTTTGTTATTGCCACCGGCACAGTGGTTGTCTCTCCAACTATCTCGCTTAGCGATAACTCGACTCCGGTGCATCCCGGTCCCATGATCCAAGCGACAGCATCTTCGAGCTCTTGACAACGCATACCTGCCAAGTTCTCCACTGTGAAAGGCCCCTCATATCCCCGTATCGGCCGCGATCGTTCCCCGTAGTATTGAACTCTCTCATAGATCGTTCCTATTTGGTGTGTTATGTATTGCTGGTTGATCGCCGTGCTGGTGATGACGCCGACACTAATGCTGTCACGCAAGACTGCTGCGATGTCACTAAAGCGATCCTGTTGTCGATCATAGACTGTTTTGATGGTCTGGAAAAAGATTTGCGTGTCAGGTATTCCTGTTTTTCCGTCGATGCCATTAGCGTACGCAGCCACCCATTCATGCTGCTCTCGTTCCGCACCGTTGTCGAGCGGTTTGACGGTGATGGTGACATCACGCCCCCGACCTTGGTATGTGACGTTCGGCACCGAATAGTACGCGATCCTATCTGATCGGCTGATCTCCAACGGCGTTTTCCACACGCACATCGGAACTTTGATTTCGAGGCCGAACGCATTGAGTTCCTTGATGACGCCCAGGATTTCCTTCACGTCTTCATGGTTAGGTCTCTCAGTGCTCTCGCATCGTCTTTTGAGCGTGTCATACTGCTCGCTCAATCGGTCCAACGTGATGTTAAGAGGTTCAGTCATGTGTGTTCACTCGTGCTTTTCTCGTATCGCCACGCCACGCGCCGGCTGTTTGGCATCAAAATTGCTGGCGTGGATACAAAGAATATCCCATTTATGCACTCCGAGCGTATAGGGGAGATTGTCGCCTGACTCGCGTCCGACGCTGACGTTATCTCCCTTGATAGATTGATTATTTTCTTTGATGAGTTGTAGCTGTTGTACGGTTTCTATGAATGTCGATGCAGGCATGTTTGCTAGTGCGGTGGTGACTGCATCCGCATCGCCTTTCCACATGAAGCTCAAGGAGCCTCGGTATGTTACCTCTTTTGATTGTACTGCTTGCGGTGTGCTGTATTGGTGGACGATGGCGTGTTTTACATCGCATGTGCTCGTCATCATCATCCCTTTGAAATCATCCCTGAACTGCTGTCTGACCTCTTCAATTACCCTTCGCTGCTGTGCGTGCGGATGATCTTTGTTCTTATTGAGCATCGCAATCATGTTGAAGATAATCTCTATGTCAGGAACGCCGATCTGCCCGATGATGCCTAATGGGTATTTTTGCATCCATTCATGTTGGTGCATAGACTCTCCGTTATTAAGGAGTTTTTTCGTGAGGTCCACCGTTCGTGATCTTCCGCGGTATTGCACGCCGTATAACCGGAATACGTCAGGGCGCCTCTCTATAACAATCTCATTCTGCGAAATATCCGCGTCAACTCCGGGGAACATTGCGTGCATGTTCAATCCGATTCTGCTTAATGCTCCTCGTGCCCTCTCATACTCGCCCATGAGCTCATGAGTTATCGGATTGTCATCGAATAGCAGCGATTCTATCTCTCGCTTTGCGTTGTCGTACTGCTCGCTCAAGCGGTCGATGGTGATGTTGAGAGGTTCAGTCATAGTGCACTATCTGTTTTTTCGTGTATTGCTACGCCGCGGGCGGGTCTGTTGCCGTTGAGGTTGTTGCTGGCGTAGATGTTGAATCTGTCATTGAAGACGCCGAGCACCAAGACACGCACATCGTTGTAGCTGGTCCAGAGAAATGTGTTCCTGCCAGTAATGTTGTGTGCTGCCTGGTTGATTTGCGTGGCAGTCATGTATCCTCCAAGTGCCATTGCAAGAATATTGGCGTTGGGTTGCCGCATCAACCAATCATCATTTCCATCGATGTAACTATATTGCGCGGCGTGTGGGGTGGAGTATTGATGCGTGATACTGCCGGATTCTATTCGCGTGCTCGTCATCATCCAATCTGTATTAAAGTCAGT
Source organism: Candidatus Woesearchaeota archaeon (assembly GCA_013331575.1). Classification (GTDB taxonomy): domain Archaea; phylum Nanobdellota; class Nanobdellia; order Woesearchaeales; family UBA525; genus UBA525; species UBA525 sp10207u. The sequence continues at coordinate 25,593 of DUGD01000020.1, read as the reverse complement.
GTCAAGTATGTAGCGTAGTTCTTCTATGAGTGTTCTTTGTTCTGTGATTGGATGGTTTTTGTTGTCGTCTAGTGTGATTGCAATGTTGAAGTATATCTCTGTATCCGGGACGCCGGTTCTTCCAAAGAATCCGTAGGGATAGTCTGTCATCCATTCGTCTTGGCTTTTTTTCTTGCCTTTATCAAGACGTTTTCTTGTTATATCGACAGTTCGTTCTCGTCCGCTATACTGTACGCCGTGGAGTCTATAGACGTCTGGCAGTTTTTCTATCACAAGGGCTTCCGTGCTGCCTGTATGTGGTATACAGTATCTTGGTGGGGGTACGTTAAGTCCTATTTTGTTGAGCTCTTTGATGGTGTCGAGGAGCGTCACTACATCCTCTGCCTCAGGATGCCGCGGGCCTTCGCATCGTTTCCTGAGTCTGTCATACTCTCCGCTCAAGCGATCGATGGTGATGTTGAGAGGTTCAGTCATGTTGCGCCGTCATTGTTTGTTGTATTACGATACCAAGTGATTTACGATTCCCGCTAGCACTGTCATTAATGCTAATGCCGAATGAATCGTCGCCACGATATCCCATCGCTACTGTGCACGGTCCGTATTTCATATCATTCAATCTCTTGTTTATTGTCGGTATCCAGAGCAAAATTTGTCGCATGTTGCCGTTGTTGAGTGGTTTGGTTGCGTATTGCAGGATTGCTCCTGCCTCTTCGTATCCCTCGCCGAAGAGTGTCTCTAATGTTTGATGGGCGTCGGTTGGGATAGCGCACCGATCCCCAATCATGTTTGACGGTCGTGTTGGCGCGAGCTCTATGAGTGAATACCATTCGTTGTATGGCGTACCTTGTGGTACGGGAATTGTTGTTGGTGAGCTGCCGTCGTGATGATCAATTGTGCATATTGTTTCATCGTAGTGTGTGCTTGTGGCAGTGTGTATAGTGGGTGTCCGGCATTGTTTGCGCAGTGATTTCATGCAGTATTCAATAACTGTTTGTAGTCCAGTGTCATCACGACGCGTGTAGCATACGCGTAGGAGTTGGTATAGTAGCCGTATCGATGGTGGTTTTTCACCATAGTTAACGCAATTCTCGTATTTCGCCCATCGATGATTCGATTGTAATATCTCTTCGCCGTTTTTGTCTTTGATGATACCACATAGTTCGACAGCGGCAATAACGCCCGGCATTGCTGGTATTCCGGTGAAAATATGCCCGTTGAGTGTAGGGATGATACTCTGCGCGCGCTTAGCGGTCTGTGCTGGCGCGCAATACGGGGGAGTATTTACGCGTATACCGATACTCCTGAGATTGCGTATTGTGGTATTGAGGCGAGCAATATCTTCACTATTCGGATTCCCAGTGCTCTCGCATCGTCTTTTGAGCATGTCATATTGCTCGCTTAGGCGATCAATGGTGATGTTGAGAGGCTCGGTCATTGGTGGTACCACTATTGTTTATGCACTGCCATTCCGCGAGCGGGCCTATCGTAGCCGATGCTGCCGTAGGCGATGATGTCGAACCTACCATTGCCGCTGACGCCAAGCAGCAGAGGATTACTGTACTCTTCTGGGCGCCAGACGCATGTTCTTCTATCTGTGATGTTGCCCAGGATATCATCTAGTCGTGCTGCTGTAGTGTTTCCTAAGATTTTGGCGATGGCGTCGCCGTCTGCGAGCTGTGTGAGATAGCCGTTTATTCCTTTGATGCTGTTTCTTGTTATTGATTGTGGTGTTTGGTATTGGTGGACGGTTTTGTCAGAGTAAGCTCTTGTGCTTGTCATCATACAATAGTCTCTGAAGTCTTCTCTGATGACGTCTCTTACGTGGCCGATGAGTTGTCTCTGTTGTACATCAAGATGTTTTTTGTTTTTGTCAAGTGTGTCTATGAGTGTGAAGTATAGTTCTGTGTCAGGTATTCCTATGTGTCCGATGGTGCCTAGTACATACTCGTCCAGCCATTCGTCTTGTGTTCTTCGTGCTCCGCCATCTAAGAGTTCTCGCGTGATGTATACAGTGCTATTCTCTCCGCGGTATGGTACATCAGGTATCCGGTAGGTTTCGGGCATTCGTCCAAAAGTGGCGGTCTTTGGCCTGCAGTACTCAGGCGTTTCAACGGTGATTCCCATTGTTCTGAATGCGTTGATGATGGCGAGTAACGATCCTGTGTCTTTTTCACGCGGTTGCTCAGCGTTCTCGCACCGCTTTCTAAGCGTATCATACTCTTCGCTCAGGCGATCGATGGTGATGTTGAGTGGTTCGGTCATGTGTCTCCTCATCTTGGCCCGATGTCATTCGTGCTTATGCCGTCCGCTTTGAACTTCACCACTTTTGTCGATGATTGCCTTGAGTTGTTGTCTTTGAGCCGTGAGAGCAGTGGTCGTTGTTGGTTGACAAGATAGGCGTTGTGTATCTCGCGTAGCGGCGTCCCTATCTCCGCTTCGATCTCGGGGAGAAACTCGAGCAGTTGCTGCATTCTTTCCGCCGATCTCTTTCTGAACGGACGCATGAGCGTGTAGGAGTGTCTCAGCGAGGGGTGTGCTGGCAATTCAGCCTCCCGTAGCTCTTCCTTGATGCGCTTCTCATCAACGCCGCAACACTTCGCTATGCGGATGACATCCTCTCTGTCGCTTGGTCGCGTCAGATCCTTCAGTATCATGATGTCCAGCGGGTCGGCCAGCTGTATGATGAGTTTATCGATGATGGCATGGAACCGGGATCGTCTTTCCATATCGTAGGAGAAGTACTGTTCTATGATCTCCCGCCCGAACACCTCGACTTTCGTCGCTCCTTTGGTGTATGTGTCCGGTTGTCCCACATCCGACCCGCCATATGACGATCCAATGCGCGTGTATAAACAGCGTTCGAGCGCGTAATGAACGGCGTCGTCCGATCTGGAATCCTCAATGCACACTATATCCAGGTCTTTTGTGCGTTGTTTTATGCCGTATTGGACGAGCGCCGCTCCGCCTATCACGTACACCGTCGATGGATGATGGATGTGCGGGGCTATCTCGCGGAGGGGGGCTAAAGGGTCAATGCTCCAATCCTTGTCTATGATAGCACGTCGCACCGGTACGTCGATCGCTTCGAGCGCTTTACACGCCGCGTCGTACTCATCGATGAGAGGGAGCGTACCTTGCGTCGCGAAGCCTGTGCTAACAGATGGATAGTCAGGATGGCCTATCAACGCTTCGAGCGCACGCGCGTAGTTCTCGCTCAAGCGATCCAGTGTGATGTCGAGGGTTTCGGTCATGCGTCATCTCGTGGTATGACTTTGAAGCCGTATATGTTACGGACATGCTCTGCGGTTGCTATTTGTGGAGTGTTGTACTCTTCGTCCGAACCGTAAAACGATACAAAACCCGACCGTAATGATAGGTATGTTCGCTCTTTATTCCAGAGTCTTTTCCTGAGATAGTTTGTCGTTATGTCTTTGCGCTTGACGTTGTCTCCGAAACTGTTTATGATGCGATTGAACTCTTCAAATTCCATGCCGCTGATGGCCATCGACAACTCATCGGCGCAAGTTTGTTCGCTCAGCATTCCGTCGACCAAGCCATACATATCGACCTTGATCGCGAGCTCCTGTGCAGTCCCTTGTTGATGGACGACGCTCTCCCCAGAAATTACAGTGCTCGTTCCCCAGCCATCTTTGAATATCCTACCGAATCGATACGCAATATCCTTTGTTCTCGGATCCGCATTGCGCGCGTAGATGCTCTTGTAGAGTGCTTTCGCTGTCTGCATGACTATCTCCGTATCTGGTACACCGAAATCTCCGATGATACCTTGCGGATATAGGCGTACCTCTTCGTCCATGCGGCATTGGCCGGTGGCTATGGGTTGTTCAGTGACGATGACGTCGCATATACGTCCACGATACATGACGTTCTTGATGTCCATGTGTCCGCGGCTATTTTCGGACGCGTTCTGCCTGTTGACGACGCGTATCATCGCCGTCACATCAACTCCCAGATTTCTGATATGGTCTACAAGTGATTTGAGGCGTCTGTTATCATTGACGGAGGGGACTATGGCGCTCTCGCATCTCTTCTTGAGCTCATAATACTCTTCGCTCAATCGGTCCAATGTGATGTTGAGAGGCTCGGTCATGTGAGTTTACTCGTTTTTTAGCACTGCCATGCCGCGAGCGGGCCTATCGCTGCTGATGCCGTTGCCGGCGCCGATGCCGAACCCATCATCGTCGTAGCCGACGCCAAGCACCAAGGCACGCTCATTTTTTGCATTGCGATAAACGTATATTTCTGAACCTGTGATGCTACACGCAGTTTCGTTCAGGCGTGCTGCCGTAGTGTTCCCCAAGATTTTTGCGATGGCGTCTCCATCCGGGAGTGCTATGAGGTTGCCGCTTTTGCCATTGATGCTTTTTTTTGTTATTGCATAAGGCGTACGGTATTGGTGAACAGTTTTTTCCGGGTATGCTTTTGTGCTTGTCATCATCCAATATTTTCTGAAGTCTTCTCTGATAACCTCCGTCACTTCTTCTATTGTCCTTCGCTGTTGTATGTCAGAGTGTTCTTTGTCTTTGTCGAGTGTTTGTATGAGTGCAAAGTAGATTTCTGTGTCTGGTATTCCTATTTGTCCGATAGTGCCTAGCGGGTATCGTTCTAGCCATTCGTCTTGTGTTCTTGAGGTTCCATTGTCTAATAGTTCTCTTGTGACGTCTACGGTGCGGTTCTCTCCGCGGTATGGTACGTTGTGTACTCGGTAGATCCTTGGTGTCTGTTCAATGGTGGAGGTTTTCTGCCGAAAGTACTCAGGTACCTCGACAAGAATGCCTATCTTGTTGAATGATGCGATAGTCGCGCGCAATGACATGAGATCGGTATCGCATGGTCTCTCAACACTCTCGCATCTCCGTCTAATTGCATCGTACTCTTCGCTCAATCGGTCCAATGTGACGTTGAGAGGCTCGGTCATCGAACCACCTCAGAGATTATCGCGGATAGCGACGCCACGGACCGGTCCGGGTGTTTGCTCGATAAAATATGTGCTAATATGGAATTTTGAATCGCTCATATTGCAGAATACGTTGTTATTAGCTTTAGTGTATGTGACTTTAGTATCCTTTCTTGTAATGCCGACCATTGCTCTGTTGAATGCTGCAGGGGATATATCTCCGCCAAGTAATGCAGTGTCGGACATATACTGTGAAGGATCCATAGTTGTCTCTATGCCTGTTCCGCTTATTATGTTGTTAGACCGTCCGTTCTTGCGTGTTAGTGTATGCGGCGTGTTCCATTGATGTATCACTTCGATGTTACTTGCCGTAGTACTAGTAACCATGTTGTACTTCTCGAAATCGCTCTTGAGTGTTCCGACCACTTCAGCGATGAGTTCGCGTTGCCGGTCGTCAGGATGGTCTTCATGGTTGTCGAGTGTCACCGCAAGCTGCACATATATTTCCGTGTCAGGCACGCCTACAATGCCGTAGAATCCACTAGGGTAGCGTTGCATCCATTTGTCGGGCGTCATCTTCGCGCCGAAATCGAGCAATCGTCGTGTGATATCGACAGTGTGCTGTTTCCCGCGGTACTTCACGCCGTGCACGCGATAGACATCGTGGAACTTCTCAACGACTACGACTGCGCCCGGAGTCGCTATAGTATCTTTGGTGAGCAGTTCCATCTTCACGCCGAACATCTCGAGCTTTTCTATGGTGCCGCGGAGTTCATCGTGCAGTCTTGTCACATCGCTCTCGAGTGTTCCGCACAATTGCTTGATGCGTTTGTCGCGTAGCGCTACTGCTGCGCTGTACGCATCGCTTTGTCGTTGGTATCTCTCTGTGAGTGCGTCGAGCACTTGGTCAGGTGTGGGATCCATAGGTATTCCTCAATATATTGGCGTGAACTTTGGCGGCACATACTTCGCACTTGTTCCCGTGACGAGAACTCTATCCCCGAGGAGCTGGTACTGTGCGTTGAAGACTGCTGTTGCGTCTTCAGGCACTTCTATCGTCGTGCTGTGTACATTTCCGTAATACGGTAATGCGCCAATTATGTGCGCGACTGCGCTGCATCGTGTATAATTGCTCGGGATGTTGCAAGTATAGACCTCTGAAAGCGGTAATTTTTTCATTTTCACAGTTTCTTGCTTTGTTTTCTCCTTGGACGGTATCTTCACACCGAATATTTCGAGCTTCTCCATGGTGCCTTTCAGTTCGTTGTGCAGTCGCTCGACGTCTTGTTCGAGCGTTGATTTGAGTTCAGCGATGCGCGCGGCACATTCGGCTTTCGCATGTTCGTACGCTTGCTGTTGCTGTTGATATCTCTCTGTGAGTGCGTCGAGCACTTGATCGGGTGTAGGGTCCATGGTTATTCCTCGTCGGTGTGATATGTTCAGGGTTATTGGGTTATTTTTTTACGCCCTCTTCAGGAGTTGTTTTTGGAGAGATGCCCACACCAGTAACTTGAACCGAAGTACCTCTTTGGGGGATTGTTATAAGGTGATATTTTGCTTCTACGACCAATGTGATTCCCGCATCTACGTTGATGTAATGACTGTTCTCTCCATCTATATCGACGCTGTGTAGGGTGGTGTAGATGCCGGCCATTGTGTACGGATTGTTTGAGGCTTTCATTCCGATCCTGAAGTCTCCTAACGAGACGGGGTACACTTTCTCTATTGGTAAACGTTTCTTTAGTTGTGTTACTGCATTATTCTCTTGCACGCGTTCCTCAAGCGCAGGGTCTTCATCAGGTAGTTCGGGGTTGATTCCTATCGCATTGAGATCTTTTGCTGCAGCCTCTAGCTCCTCACGTTTTGTCCGTAGGATGCCGAGCGACTCATCGTACGCAGTTTTCGCGCGCGCATAGCTCTCGGTTAGACTGTCGATTCTTTTATCGAGTGATTGCGATGCTTGGCCATTCTCTGTTCTATAGCTCTCAGGTGCCATGTGTATCATTCTCCTTTTGGATTGTTGTCTTTACCTTTCACGAGACCGACGCCTGTTACCCAATGAACCTCGCCCACGACGTGATAACGAGCTTCGAGAACAATATCAACTTCTTTCCGCACGTTAATGTATTTGGGGGTTCGCCAGTCTGGTTCTCCCCTCTGGCCGAACGATACACTTGAGAAAATATTGAAGAATACGCATCCTTTACGATAGTCAGTTGCGATGGCATAATGTTGAAAAAAGGTATCGATAGATACATTGTAGACCTTATCGATGGGGAGTTGTTTCGTAACGTTTTTGTCAACGTGCTCTTCGAGACTCTTTTCCATTTTATGCGTTTTTGTTGGGACGCCGATTGCTTCGAGTTCGCTTGCTACAGCGTTGAATGCTTCATGCTTCTGGCGTAACGTGTCTTGCGCACTCTTGTATTTAGCTTGTGCACTCGCATAGCGCGCGGTCATGTCGTCTATTTTTTTGTCGAGTGGTTCGTCTGCCATGTGTTTCATCCTCGATTAGCTTCCGCTTGCGGCTTCGGGCGTTGTTTGTTCTCAACGGTGGTGGTTTCTATCGTCATGGTTGCATACGCGTTCGCTGCGCGCATGTTGGGCGCGACCTCGAAGTCGTTCTGTGTCGTGCGTGCGATGTATCCTGCGTGCGTTTCGTAGAATTTAGCATCCATTTCGTTCATCTGTCGTACTACCCCGTCCGTGACACGCTGCATGTCTGTGAGCGCGGCCGTGGCGTTGGCGCTCGCTATCTCGCCACGCGTGAGGCCGGCGTAGTTGTGCAGTATGGCACGGAGCTTGAGCTTCTGCGCTGTGGCGCGTTCGAGCGTCTGCTCGGTCACGGCGAGGATAGCGATGCCGCTCTCGACGCCGGAGTTGTATATCGCGATGCATGGCGCGGCGTGCTGGTTCTGACGGGCCAGCAGCGCTATCTCCGCGTTGTTACGCTCCACGCGCTCTTTGAGTTTCGTGATCGCCGCGCGGGCGGTCTCCTCGCCGAGCCGTGTCGTCTGCCGAGCGCAGTATTCGGGATCGTCGTAGCTTTTCCCGATGCTCTCGTTCTCGAGCGTGAGCTCTTGTATGCGTGCTATGTTCGCACCCACGCATTCGCGCGCGAGCGTTATGCCTTCGCGGACGTTCTTCACGTAGGATGCGGTCGTGCTGTATGCTGCGCGTATGACGTCGACATGCTTGTCGAATGTCTTGTAGCCTTGCTCGAGCCATGCGTGTTCGTTCTGGATGCGCTTGCGTGCGAGCGCATCATCGATCCTCTCGCGTAGTTTCGCGCTTTTGTTATTCGGTAAGACTTTGAGGATGATACGGTCCTTCACGCGTTGGAATCTGTTGCGTGTGGGCATCGCAGGGACGGGCGGTGGGACGTACTCCGCGGGGACGTCTATCGCGGTCGGTGTGCTTGTGAGCTTGGTGAGCGCGTTACGCATATTCCCTTCCGGCATCTCGTCCGGTGAGGTGTATGGTGCCAAGGGGTGTTTCGCGAGGGCGTCTGCCACGATGCGGTCAAGAAGCGGTGTGGTCCACGCTTCGTCGTGGGAGTTCTCTGTCGTTGCGAGGTCTATCGCGGGGATGCTGATCGCTGCCCGCATGCTCCGTGCGATGGATTCAAGAGTGGTATCGGTTGCCATTGCCGACGGTGAATCGACCAGCATTTAAATACATTACTGGGTGTAACTACTCGACAGGAGTTCTATTTATCGTCGAGGTCGCCGGCGTCTCTCTTCTCGACGACATTCACCACAACCTTTATAAATGGCGTTGCGTTCTCATCTGTCATCGAAAGAAGAACAACACGTTCGGGAACCGAGGCTTCATTGAAGCCCGGAGCCGGAAATAATATTTCTAGGCTCAACCGGAAGCGACGACCAAAACTACCGTTTCAAGCGTTCTTTCATCCGTTCCCCAATCCGCATGGCAACGCCAGGGATTGCAGAAGATTGTTTTTCGGAGAAACAATATGTCATTAGAAATAATCCCGCTCGGAGGGTTTTCCGAGATAGGCCGCAACTGCGTGGCCATCAAGCACGACGAAGAGATAGTCATCTGCGACATGGGCCTCAGCCTTGAGCAGTACATCGACTACACCGAAGGCCTCGAGAGCGGCCGCGCCGCAGTGTCGGGCAAGAAGCTCATCCAGATCGGCGCAGCGCCGGATGTCAACATCCTCGGCGACCTACGCAAGAATGTGGTCGGTATCTGCATCACGCACGGTCACCTCGACCACGTCGGAGCACTGCCGTTCCTCGCGAACCGGTTCGATTGCGACATCCATGCCACTCCGTTCACTGCGGAAGTCATCGAGTCCATCAGCAACCGCGACGGTCTCCCGCTCAAGGGCAGGATCATCAAGCACCCGATCAACGGGCGATTCCGCCTGACGCGCAAGATAGAGATAGAGTTCGTCCACATCACGCACAGCGTCCCGGACACCGTGGGCGTCATCGTGCACACGAAGGACGGCTCTGTCGCGTACATCAACGACTTCAAGCTCGACAACAGCCCTACACTGGGCCCCAAGACGAACATCAAACGTCTGCAGGAGCTCAAAGGGATAAAGTGCCTCATTATCGATTCGCTCTACGCGCACAAGACGGAGAAGGCGCTCTCGGAGAAGATTGCAGAGCAGATGCTCTTCGACGCGCTCCTGTCCATGGACACGAAGGGGAAGACCATCATCATCACGACGTTCTCGAGCCACATCGCACGCCTGAAATCCATCGTGAAGCTCGGCGAGCGCCTCGGACGCAAGGTCGTCTTCCTCGGCCGCAGCATCGACAAGTACGCGCAGGCCTCCGAGAACGCGAAGATCCACAGCTTCAAGTCGCAGGTCAAGATGGTCGCATACCGCGAGAAGATAGACAAGTTCCTCGCGACGCTCACCCGTCCGCAGGACTACCTGCTCGTCGCCACAGGCCACCAAGGAGAGCCGAAAGCGGTACTCTCGCGCATCGTGACGGAAGGCAAGCTCCGCTTGCGACCCGACGACATCGTCGTGTACTCGAGCAAGATAATCCCCGCCGGCCAAAACGAGCAGAACCGCGAGAAACTCGACAAGTTCCTGCGCTCGAAACGCGTGCGTATCCTATCGGACCTGCACGTCTCGGGCCACGGCGCGCGCGAAGACCACCGCGATATCCTGCAGATGCTCAAACCGCAGCATATCATCCCGACGCACGGTGGTATGCGACAGCTCGAAGCGTTCAAGGACCTCGCGATCAACGAGCTCAGCTACAAGCAGGACAAAGTGCACATCCTCTACAACGGGAAGCGACTGAAGCTGGCTTAAAACGATTTACTTTTTTCTTTCATATTACTTCTTTCTTTATTTTAGTTTTCTACATCGCGTTGGCATTTGGAATAGTTGTAAACATAGTAGATAACAAACGAATGCTGCCTTGGCAGGGTCTTAGAGTTTGTGGATGCGAAAACTCAATCGGAAGAACAGAGCCGAACCTTGGTTTGGCCTCGAAGAGGACAAACTGCGGAGCGAAGCGACCGCATGCGCTCTCTTGCCGCAGCATAAGAAGCGAACTGTTCTTGAAGTGGCTGAAGGACTATGATGACCCCCATCACATCAGTTCAGTCCCGTATGACGTGTTTGTTGATGTTCTCGCTCTCTATGATGATATGCAGTTTCTTGTCAAGGTATGTTCTGGCGAGATCCAATGCTTTATTCATAGTGGATGTCGTGTGAAATACAGGTATCTGGTCCAGGCTGTCGTGCCCGAGCAGGATCTTCGTATGATGCACCCCGTTTTTGTTCTCGATAATAAAGACGCCGCCGATCAGATGTTGTGCGCGCTTTGGCAGGTCGTCTTCACGGCAGCGGAGTATTTCCATCGCCCGATCCCAATGTGAGTCTTTTTCAGAGAGGACGTGGACTTTTTTTCTCTTGGTGTCTATCAGGATTCTGAGCGAACACGATTGTCCGGCGGGGGGAAGCAATTTCCGATCTATTATCGGCGCGGATCTGAAAGAGTCTAGCAGTCCCATCCTATAGCGCAAGAATCCTTCTTTATAGATTTTGCCTAAGAATTATCCGCAAAAGTGATGTGGTTACGTCGGAAGCGGTCGTCCTGTGAGCGGATCAGCAGGCCGTACGCGAGCGCAGATGCCTTCAAGACCATTGAGCTTCTCTGCGAATTCAGCGGTCCGATTATCGCTTTGGAAGAAAACGCCGTAGATGAGATCGCAGCCGTAGCCGTACATCGCGCTTCCCTTCTCATCGGTGCCGCCAGTAGTCATGAGGCATTCCTTATGCGCTCTATCTATCTTGCGGTACGCTTCGCGTTTCCCGTCTGGTGTGCGGTATTCAGGGCCGAGATATATCTCAATCATCACTACGCGTTTGGACGAGTCGTCTTGCATGCTGGAGGGAATATCGTCCGATTTATTATGCTTTGCTGCATGACATGTTGCATCCTCATCGTCTACGACACGACATGCAATCGTATGGTCTTGAGTCGCACGACATTTTCTGTTCACTCCCGCATCCCGAGGTCGTGCAGCACTCGTTTTTCGAGGTCGGGGCGTATCGCGACGATGCCGTTCGTGCCGTTGTGGTAATCGAACGGTTTCCCGTCGATATCGCGGACGTCGAAGCCCCGCGCGTGCAGCAGATAGTACCCGGCCGCGACGTCCCAGCTGTTGCCTTTGCCGGTGCTCGCGCAGACCATACCATCGTAGTTCCCCGCAGCGAGCTGCGCCATCGCGAGAGCGATCGATCCCTTGCGTTCGTGCACCGAGTAACTGCTGTCGAGCCTGGATGCGAGCCCCGTCTCGTTGTCGATGGAGAGGCGCACTTTGCTGAACGGGTGCGATCCCATTATCTCGTGGCGTTTTCCATCGTGTAAGAGATAGCAATCTCCTTCGAACCCAGCGTACGCGATGTCGCGCATGAAGTCGTGCACGACGCCGCCGATAAGCTTTCCGTCGCGCTCCACACCGATGCTCACAGCGCTCTCGAAATCGCGTAGTACGAACGATTTCGTGCCGTCGATGGGGTCGATGTGGTATGTGGTGCTCGCACCGCGATTCTCATGGCCGTACTCCTCGCCGATGTAGTTTCCCGGCGCAAGCTCTTCGAGCACCTTTCGTATGCGGCGCTCCGCCGACCGGTCGAGCGTCGTCACCGGATCGTCTTTCTTCTTCATCTCGAGCGCGTACTCGAATGCGCTACCGCGTATCAACGCCCCCGCCTCTGCCGCGGCACGTATGACTGCCTGTGATATGCTATCATTTCCGTTTTCCATATCGCACCTCTGCGTAGATATCGTTCCATGAAGAGACTCGTCGCATCCCTTGCGTGTCCTCTAGGAGATTGTACGGTCTGGTGAAGAGGAAGAGCTCCTTTACTGTGCCGCGCAAGGGGAGAAGGAATGACATGTTGTCGTCGAAGAACATGTCGAGCCCTTCGCACGCCTCTGTCTTCGGCCGGTCCGATGTCCCGATGATCGGTATCAGCACGTTGTGGTCCTCGAGCCATTGGCGGGCGTACTGGGTCGACTTTTCCGTCCTTCCAGTGNNACCGGTGCCATCCGAGTGTTCGCTTCTTTGTTATAGTAGATTGCTTCGTGTAGCAGAGTATTCTCTAATCCTTTGAAGAGTTCATCGTACTTGACGTCGCGGCCGAGCACTTCTTTCGCGATTGCGAGCTTCACGCTGTGGCCGTCGGCGATGACGTTGTCGAAATCGAATCCTAATCTCATGTTGCATCCTCAATCGTCGTTTTCTGCGTCCTTCTCCGTTTCGGCATCACTCTTTCACCAGGTGACTCCGTATGCTTCGCGTATCCGATGTCTGTTGTGCTCTTGACGGCGCCCGGTTCCTGGCGCACTACAAACATAAACAATTGGTCGTTCACGTCTATTTCCTTGTACGAACAACTGACTCTTCGGTCGCCGTTCTCTTTGCATAACACTCTGTGATACTTCTCGATGCTGTCCTTGTTGACGTGCAGCGTCTTATCAAGGTACCAATCATGGGATGTTCCCCCGGCCCAGCGGTCGTATGGCGTCGCCTCAACGTTCCAATCGGCTTCGAATATCCTGTGCGTATTCTCGCTTAGTTTCCGATTGTCGCTTGAGTTCGAGCTGTTGTATGGTTTCGTCCAGGATATTGGCGTCATGATGCTCCCCCGTGCTGTGTTTAGTGTTAATCGTGTTTGCACGTCTACATACGTCTCTGCATTCTGTGCACAAGGCACGTTATCTCCTCGAGCTCCGTTGAAGATACACGGCGCAGGAGCGATGCTGTCTCGTCCGGTTCCATCGGGCGGCGTTCGTATGTCGTTCCTCCGCTGTATGCGGCCCATGTGCCGTTCGGGCCTGTCTCGTGCCATACGCGTCCACGATGGACGTAGATGCCTTCGCCATAGCCGTTTCCGATGCTCCAATCGCCGATCGCTGTCGGAGTGTGTTCCCGCGCTTCCATGCTTCGCGCGATATCGCGGATCCTCTCGGCGAGGTCGATGTAGTTGTCGCGGTCCTTGCGTATCTGTCGGTCCATGCGTTTCACCTTCTCTTCTTAGTGCAGGATATCGTATCGACATGTTTATATTCTTCTTCTATTTGTTATATAACAGATATAACACAGTACTATCAAGCGGCCACGCTTTCATCGACATCACATATTATTGTCCGGGGGAATACCATGGAACGCAAACTCGTCAAGCAGGGGCGCAACGCGCTCACGGTCACGCTGCCCGCCGCATGGCTCAAAGCGAAAGGGCTCGTCGCGGGAAACAGCGTCTATCTGATAGAACGCAACAGCGAACTCGCCATCACGACAGCGCTCTCATCGCCGCGCAAGACCGTCACCGTCGACCTCACGGGCGCCGACAGGAGCATGTTCTTCCACGTCATCATCGCGAAATACATCGAAGGCCATGATACTATCATCGTGAACCACGACGCGCCGAAGGTCGCGCAGGATGTCGGCGCCGAGCTCATGGGCATGGTCATCGAAGAGCACTCCAGGACGCGGACGGTCTATCGGAGCATGATCGCCGTTCCCGAGGACAATTTCGACGCGCTGGTGCGACGGGCAGGACACTTGCTCGTGCAGCTCGCGCGTTCGCTCGAAACCCTCGCGAAAGGCAAAGCGTCGATGGACGACATAAGGACGGAAGAGCGACTGCTCGATTATCATCTGCTCTTCTGCCTACGATTCCTCAATAAATACGAGAACCGCGAGCACGCGTACCGGTACTTCCTCCTGTGCGCCACACTGGAGCAGGCAGGGGACCACATCAAGCAGCTCGCGAAATGCGTCGGCCGTGATGTCACTCTCGCCCGATTGGTAGGGGATATCATCGAGAGGTATGTATACCTGCTCTTTGCAGGCGACCTGCACCGTATGTACACGACATTGCGGGAGTACAGGAAAGCCGTGCCCACAAGGACTTTCGCGCACGGGTTGGCGTACTCGCTCGGCGAGACGCTGTACAACTACATCGGTTTCATCGTGGGGAACGATGTCTCGCCCGACACATGAGCCGCCGGGAGGAAACCAATTTATACTCGCGCGCTGCTCCTCCATGTATGCACTGCGTCGCGGTAGGATCGAAGAATCCAGTCAAGGTCAGCGCTGCGGAATCCGTCATAGGGAGACTATGGCCTTTCGCGGAAGTCATCTCGTTTAGCGCACCGTCGAACGTACGAGCGCAACCGCGTAGCGATGGAGAGACCGCTGCGGGCGCGCTCTACAGAGCGAAATACTCCATCGGTGCAGTTCCTGGAGCGGACCTAGGTCTCGGTCTGGAGGGCGGCACGCACGACACGAAGAACGGGATGTTCCTCGTGAACTGGGCGGTCGCGGTGGACCTATCCGGGAATGTCGGGTATGGAGCGAGCGCTCGGTTGCAGCTCCCTCCGTGCGTGGCGGCAGAGATCCGCAAGGGACGCGAGCTAGGCGATGTCATGGATGAACTCACAGGTACGCTCAATACCAAGCATAAAACTGGCGCTATCGGCGTTTTCACCGATGATATCGTGACGCGACAGATGTCATTCGAGCACGCGGTGAGCTATGCCATGGCGCGATTCTTGCATCCTGAGTGGTATTGACTATTGCAGTAGTCTTTTATACTCATTGAATGGACCGCATCGCATGAAGCGCTCCCCCGTCGTCACCGGCAAGAAGGCCGAATGGTACGCGAAGCACTACTACTCCGTCGAGGACGATATCATTCCTATCTTCGAGCGGATGGATACGCCGTTCCTCGACAAAAGGCTCAAGCCCGGCATGAAGGTGCTCGATGCGATGTGCGGCCGCGGGCGCCACGCGGTACGTTATGCGAAACGTGGCTGCATCGTCACTGCGAACGACTTGAATCCGCACATGGTGGCGCATGCGCGCAGGGGGGCGAAGCTCGCCGGGGCGAAGATCAGCCTCATGACGTCCGACGCGACGAGACTCCGCGGCATCAAGAGCGGTTCTTTCGATGCTGTCATCGCGATGTTCAGCGCCGTGGGGACCATCCCGGACGCAAAGACTCGTCAGCGCGCGATGGCGGAATTCGCTCGCGTCGTCAAGCCCGGGGGCATTGTCATTGTGCACGCGCACAATCGCCTCGATACGCTCTTCGACCCAGGATTCTATCCCGAATGCCTGCGCCTCAACTTTTTCCCGAAAAAAGGACAGCTCCGCGGCGACATGATAACCGATTACAACGAGCTCCATGACATGTTCAACCATTTCTACAGTCCTGCGGAATTCCGCAAGTCGTTCGAGAAAGCAGGTCTGAAGGTTGTCGAAGAGGCGTATATGGACTACACGAAGCGGCGTTTCATCACAGGGCCACTGCGCAAGCTCCGCGCCGACGGGTTCATCTTTGTCGGGAAGAAAGAATGAATATTATTTTCTGTTTCTAATGCTGTATTACGTCTCTCATCGCTGCCGAACGCCGCTCCTCCCGCGTCGTCTTCTCTCGCGGGGCGGCGTTCACGGGCATCGACTTTATGCGTTCCTGTTATATCGCGCTGTTTTCCTGGAGGCCGATACCCTCATTGGCAGCGATGCTACTTACGGTTTCTGTGCCTTCGCACGTTATTACAATACTTGTGCGTCTCCGCAGCACTTTGCTGCTTGGCTGAGGACAAAATTTAAGAGCTATGACTATCGTGGTGGTGATATGGAAAGACCTCTTATTCTTGCAATCCTTCTCTTGCTCCTCGCAACGTCAGTCTCGGCTGCTACCGGTGATTATTATGTCGTGGTCGGTGAGGATTCTCCCGCAAGCGATGTCATCACTGGCGCTAACTTCGCGGCATCGATGAAAGGCTCTGTCGCCGTCACGTTCCAATCCGCCATCGACAAAGACCTCTATCCCGAGCTCTCTTCGAGCACCATGAAGTATCAACTCTTCGTCGTCATAGACGGGAATGATATTACGATCGTCGGCGGCAACAAGGGCGATGCGTGGGACGCGGCGAAGCTCTACTTTGAACGCAAGGGTTTCGATGTCAAAGAGATATCGTCAGGCTACACCCCTGCCGATGTGCTACTCGAATCGCTCCCCGAGGTCACTCCCGGTTCGGACGACACAGACAGCTCTGATGATGACGTGAAGATCGAGCTTCCCGACCTGGAAGATGAGGACGTCACTGCACCCCTCGATGAAGTCGACAGCATCCTTGCGGTCGATGATACCCAGGATGATTCTCCGGATGACAGCGTCCGATCGGTCGAACCCACTCCAGAACCCAAACCCGGCGTCTTCAGGCGCTTCTGGGGATGGCTATCCGGGATATTCGATTAAGTATCATTTCTTTTCTTCTCTTTCAATATTCATGTTCCGTGACAGATGACATTATATCGTATGTGGTCCGCTCCAGCGCCCGATATGCACTCGGTCTATATCGATATAACGAGGGAATGCCCGTTGCGATGCGACTTCTGCATGTACCGGGATAAACGCTCGCGGACTCGGCTTCCGATAGTCGATACTCGATACGCAATAGGATCATTCATCTCGCACTCGGATGTGTCGCGCGTGACCATCAGCGGCGAAGGCGAACCGCTCTCACACCCGGACTTGCCGCTTCTCCTCGAGATGGCTCCGAATGCATGCGTGGCCACAAGCGGAGCGGCGAGTGAACAGACGGTCAAACGAGTGCTTGGATATCCTGTCGATCTGCGTGTCAGCCTCGACTCTTTCCATATCGCGCAANNTCGCTTCTCCGCACCGCGCTGGGATCGGCAGCCACCGTGAGCCTGCGATCCCTTCTCGAAGAGCGCGAGACGATGCTTCCGATTGCGTTAGACATGATCCGCCGGGCAGGTCATGTTGTCTCGGACGTGAGACACGGCGTTCTCGAAGACGATATCACTCTCGAAGACCGCAACGTACGGGTAGTATACCGGAACATGGTCGATCCCGCAGACGGAAAATCGACGCTGGATGAGTACCTCCGGCTGCTCGAGATTTCGAGAGGTGTACCGTTCACGCTCGGTAACCGCACTCCCGCAGGCAACGGTATGAGTATCACTATCAAACCGGACAGCACCATCGAGTTCTACGGCGCCGAGACGCAAGTGCATGGCGTGGAACGGTATGGATCCGGAGCAAACGATACGATGTTGTTCAACCTCTCTATCGAACGGATGAAGACCGTGCTCGAATCATCGCCCATCATATTGGGGTTGTATACCGTACCCTTCCGCGATGTCATCGCCGAACTCCGCAATGACCCAGTATCACGGAGCATAATCGAGCGCACAAACAATCCTTATTGGATAGTCCGTCGGATACCAGCGCATACTATGCTCTCGGCGTTGGCATCGGCTAGCGGGTCGTACTATCCTCAACCTCCATCGCCTCCTTCTTAAACCCCCGCATAATGTTTATATAACAACGCGGTGTCCTCGTAGCAGCCCAGGGGGTACACCATGAAAATCACGCTCGCCGAGACAAGACTCCTCAAGGACAGCATCACTATCATCGCGGACCTCGTCACCGAAGTGCGCATCAAAGTGTCTCCTGACGGTCTCGAGCTCGTGGCCATGGATCCCGCGAATGTCGCGATGGTCATCTATCGCTTGCTCTCGAGTGCGTTCGCCGAGTACAGCGTGAGCGCCCAGCGCACGATAGGCGTCAACCTGAGCGATCTCAAATCCGTGTTCCGCCGCATCAAGCCCGCGGACACCCTCACGCTCGAGCTGCACGAGAACAAACTCAAGGTCTCGCTCAAGGGATCATCGAAGCGCGAGTTCTTCCTCCCGCTCATCGATATCGACGAGAAGGAGCAGAAGATCCCGTCGCTTTCGTTCACCGCGAGCGTCCACACGAACGCCGATGTCCTCCTCGATGCCATCGAGGATGCCGATATCATCGGCGAGTCGGTCACGTTCGCCGCGGATAAAGAGGCATTCACCGTCTCATCCTCATCGGACCTCTCCAAGGCAGTCATCGAGATACCGGCCGACGAAAGAACAAAGATCAAGAGCGCGGAGAGTGTTAAGGCGAAATACTCCATCGAGTACCTCAAGAAGATGGTCCCCGCAGGCAAGCTCGCGCCGCACGTCGAGATATCGTTTAGCAAGGACTACCCGCTGAAACTCGACTACAAGCTCATCGACAAGATGGAGCTCGCGTTCATCCTTGCGCCTCGCGTTGACAACGATTAATCAACGAGAGGCAAGGAACGCAGTGACTGCGCCGCGGGTGGATAACGATTAATGCTTTGGTCAGAGGTGCCTGATGGAAAATGTATGTATTCCACCGAAGTTAAGAAAGGAATATCCCGACCTTGAGCGTACGGTTGGGCAACTCCCGATTAAGTCACATCCTGTAACAAAGTTTCATCTTAAACCCAATGGCCCCAGTTCTTTTGTCATAGCGCCAGAGGTTGCAGTCAGTTACTACAACATCAGTGGTGGCGGTTACGGAAGCGTTAGCGCCTCCCCGACAAAACTCAATGTCGTTATGCACCTTGAGGCACAGCCTCCGATCATGCTATTTCATTTGCGCTACTCACCAGAACATAGCTAAATGAGCTGTGCGCCTCGACGACGACCGATCCCTCGGCGATGTCTAGTATGAAGGGGGTATGTTTCTCTTCGTTTCATTGCTTTCTTCGTATCAAGACTCGAAATAATTATTAGTAGTACGTTCTGGCGAGATGCTATGCAGAAGACAGAGGTGTGGAAAGGAGGTTATTTCGGCCTGTTCGGCTTTCTAGGGTTGATTGGATTGCCCACCGGCAACTACGGTCTCTTTGGTTTTTTCGGCTTCTTCGCATTTTTCGCGCTGTTCTCATTAAGACCAAGGACGTGATTGTGCCTATCTTCTCGATCTCAAGCTACCTAGTGCGCTCCGATATCCACTTGCGTGTTGATTATTGGTTGAATGTTATCCCCGCTTTCAAGTGTGCTACCTTTCCGTGCAAGAGCTTGGCGTGGGAAGAAGTACTCGATTATCTGTTCTATTTCACGATGTCGATGAGCGCGTGCAGTTATCGAGCGTCAGCTCATGCGCGTAGGTGAGCGTCCGATCATCTCCGTTTTCTTTTCTTGGGAGAATGATGTTTCTCGGCCGTTAATCGCATGATAAGATAGGTCGCTGGCGTCGCTCCGACTATCCATCCGGCGGCGAGGAGATCAGGACTCTTGCCATAGGTCAATAGCAGTATGCTCCCTATCGGGATGAGCGGCAGCATGAGCGCGAGATGCGTTAGTACCGCCTTACGCAGGCGTGGATGCTCGTTGTCATCGGCGAATCCCTCTTTCGTCCGGGATATGAAGAACCATCCTAAGAGCGCGCCTGCGATATCGACGAATGTGTCCTTGATGCCGTCGAAGAAGAAATGATCGAGCATGTGGACCGGCTGCGCTTGCACGACATCGCCCACCATCTCGGTGAACTCCCATCCCATCTGCCAGGTGTACACGCCGAGAACACCCTCTATCGGCTTCCAGCGGAGCACGAGCACGAAGAAGAGGAAGATATTGAGACCCCAGAAGAGGTGCATGATATTATCAACGCTCGGCCAGATGGCGAACCCGTCGCGTCCGACGATAAGCGGAAGCGCGTAGCGGACCCAGACTTCCAGCAGCACGCTGAACGTGAGTGTTCCATACCATATCGCTCGGCGGCTATCCATACACCTGATCGTCAAGAGTCGGGTATAAATGGTTTGTGCCTCTTATGGCGGCGCATATGTGACGCAGTCCTTGTGCGACTGCCGTCGGCTGCGGCCAGATGACGGCAGTCTGGCATTACGCCAAGGCCACAAAGATGCAAGCTACGCATTTACTGTTATTCTTCTGTTGCGCACCAAAGGTGTCATTTGCCTTGCAATAACGTCTTCCATCTCTCGTCGGACGTCGATAGCAGGTTCACTCTCTCTACCGTCTTCGGCGGGGTTTTCGGTATTGAGAACCGGAATGTCGTGCCCTTGCCTTGTTCGCTCTCGAACCATATGCGGCCGCCCATCATCTCGACGATGCCCTTGCAGATGGAGAGGCCGAGGCCCGTGCCTCCGTACTGCCTGCCGTAGATGTTGTCCTCCTGGTAGAATGGCTCGAAGAGCTTTCGTTTCGTGTCGTCGCTCATGCCGCGGCCATGGTCTTGCACCGATACGATGACCTCTTGCGGCGCGTTCTCAACGCTCACTACCACTTCGCTCTTGTCTTCGGAGAATTTTATCGCGTTCGTGAGGATGTTGCGTAGGACCTGGGAGACTCGGTCCGGATCGCAATGCACAGACGGTATCTTGGAGGGTTTGAATCTCACACGCACGTTTTTCGTTGTGCAATAATTCTCCATACCTTTCACCGTGAGATAGATCTCTTTCTCGAGGTCGGCCTTCTTGAAAGAGAATGCGATCTTCGCGGCCTCGATACGCGAGAGCTCGAGCATGTCTTGGATGACCACATCCAGGTGCTGAGCGTTGCGCTGCGCTATCTCGACGGCTTCGAGTTGCTTCTTGTTCAGCCTGCCAAAATACCCCATGATGAGCATCTGCAATTGTGCTTGTATGGGAGTCATGGGGCTTCGTAGTTCGTGCGATGCCATGGTGAGGAACGTCACTTTCGCCTTGTCGATCTCGTCGTGCTCCCTCTTCGTCTTCGCGAGCGCGTCCATCGCGCTGTTGGCTGCGCGCGCGAGCTCCTCTATCTCATCGCCTGTCATAATGTCCGCGTGGACTGTGTAATCGCCGCGTTCCGCTGCTCGCGCGACGTCCGTTATTTTCATGATGGGGGTGGTGAGGTGGCGTTTGACCCCTTGGTAGAACATGATGACAACCAATGTGCTGCAGGTGAGCGATATGATGGTCCACATGATGAGCATCTGTTCGTTTCGCAGCGAGTACGCAGTGTATGCCTTGACGATGGCGTCATTGCGTTCGACAAGCACTGGCGCCACCCACGCCATCTCCTGTACAGCAGTCCTTGCTTCCTCGCTCTGCGGTGATGCGATAACGGTGTCGATGAGCGGTTTGTATGTCTCCCAATCGTTTTCGTTTTCCGTGAGTAGCTGCCTCATCGATTTGGGGAGCGGCTTCACCGTTTCTTGTCCTGTGATGCCTGACAATCGCCCCCCGAAGATGAACACTTCATGGGCGGTCTGATACTCCTCCATCGCGCGACGTAGCTCGATCCTGGTATTTTCCTCGTCGCGTTGCAACCGATTCGCATCGTACGCCATCTGCATGACTAGCATCCTCTGACGCCCGAGTGCGTCGGTCATATAGGCGTCATCCTGTATCTTATCAAGGTGGATCTTGATGAAGAAGAAATTCGTCCCGAAAATGAGTATGACGACCAGCATGATCGTCCCGATCTGGCCTTGCAGGGTCCGCTTCACGCGAGTCTCGTTCGGACGCGCTCCGGCCGGTGGATTGGTGTTGTGCCCGTCAGCCGTATCGCTCATCTGCCGCGAACCTCCTGTACCTCATCAACACTCATCGCGACGTGCGCGATAAGAGGCTTTTGCGTATCCTCGAGGAGGCATACGAAGACCACGATGATGTGCTGTTCGGAGAGCTGCGCGATGAGCTTGTGGAAGAACCTGATGATATCCTCCTGGTTAGGATACGTAGTGAACGTCGATAATGAATCGAAGACGATGGAGTCGGTGCGTTGCGCCCGTATCATCGTCCATATCGTGGTCTCGAGCTCGTGCAGCTGGATGGGGTACTTCAGGTAGTATGTATCTTTCGTCGATACAGGTGCGAAGAGTGCGGCGCTGATCCCGTCGATGAACGAATAAGAAGCCGTGAAGACACCGCCGTCCTGCAGCATGTTCTTGACCATCCCGGCGGTCTTGTTCAGGGTGATGTAGCATGTCTGGTGGGAGTGCGCGAAGACAGTCTTGCTTATGCTCACGAGATTCTCGGCGTAGCTGATGGAAGGTACTTCGAAGAGGTAGCTATACTTAGCCATTGGTCCTTCCTCACCTGACGAGGTGCTTCACTTCGGTGACGAGCGCCTTTACGTCGAACGGCTTCTGTATGAACGCCTTGATGTTCGGGTGTTCGAGGAGCGCCTTGCGTTCGTCGTCGCTTGTGCGCACTACACTCAAGAACGCGATGGGTGTGTGTGTCACGCGTTCGACGACATCTCGGACGGGGAGTCCGGGCATCATGATATCGAGCAGGNNATCGTCGACGATCAGGATGCGTGCGCCGCCGAGCGTTTTCCCCGCTGATACGGATTTTTTCGGAGCGGATTTTGCCGCCTTCTTTGCGACGCCAATCGTTCTCCTCTTGGTCGTCGCCTTCGTTGCTTTTTTCGGAGCGGTTTTTTTTGTCATGGTATCACCAGGGGGTTCGTTTCTTGGGCAGTACTGTCTCGTCAGTCATTTTAGCTATCTGCCGCATGCACGGGCGGTCTCTATCGGCGTATGACGCGAGCACGAAGAGCTCTACGCGCATCCTATCGAGGTATCCGTTGAGGCAATCGATGAACGCAATCACATCCTTCTCGCTCGAATACGTGAGCAAGGTGGAGATAGAGTCTATCACCACTAGGTCCGCCATGTGCATCTTTATCGCGGTGATGACGGCATCCACGAGCTTGCTCATATCGGACATATCCTTGATGAACGTGCAATTCTCGAGCATGAAATTGGAGAACAGGCGTGGCGTCACCGCATCGATGAAGTAGTACCGACTGTACTCAATCTTCTCGTGGAAGAGCGATTGCTTGACCGCAAGCGCGGTCTTGTTGAGCGTCACGTAGCAGACGCGCCTGGTCCTGCCGACGCGCGTCTTGATGATATCGGTCACTTCGGCGTTATACTCTTCTGAATGCAACAAAAAGAGCGTCTTGTGCATGGGTCTCCTCGTGTGCGGCGTCTTGCATTGCGACTTCGCGCGTCACATACTACCGGCATACTTTCATTCGTCGGCTTTAAAGATTTATTCCACAACTTGTGCCGGTGTTGTCGATCTCTCCTCCGCCGGAGAGTATTTAAATCTGCTGTGCGGGTTTTCGCCGTTATGCATCCATTCCGAAGTAGTGTTGTGCGCCGGTCCGATGCGTCGCTGCGATATGCGTACACGATGGGGGTGCTTCCTGACGCGTGACTTGCCCATGCGCGAACGGAAAGCGCGCAAACGGATAGAGGAGGACCCGGCGGCACGCGCATCGATGGTGTCGGTTCTCCCTATCCCTTCAGGGACGCCGGAGTTCAAAGCCGGCTATCGCGAGTGCTTGGAGATGTTCGCGCTCCATGCGCCCAACAAACGACGGCTCGCCCAGATACTTGATGAGCACTGTATAACACTCGAAGAGGCGTGCATACGGTCGAACATGGCGCGGGGAGATGTCGCGCAGTACGAAGGCTACCGCCAGGCCATGAAAGACCTCAAGACGAGCAAGAGGATGAAATAGACTGTAGGATTCTAGTCAGTAGTTCAGTGATCAGTGGTTACGTCTAGGCCGTCAGCATGAAGTTCAGCCGAGCATGACTCGACGAACTAGCAGCGGCTTTGTCGAAGACACGAGATGCGCTAAACGATGGCAATAGCGGAGTAGACGGGCGCTTCGTGCGGCGGACCGCCGACATGGTCACCATCGTTCCTAAGCCAATATCTCCTAATCCCCGGCGTGACGAGCAAGCGCAAAGTCGCAAGAGAGGCGGTCGCCGGCGGCCGGAATAAACGGGAGAATTCTCGTCGTCAAACTTGTGGGAAAACCCTTAAAAAACCAGGGCGGCTCCTGAGTCATATGGCACTCACCTACGAACAAGCATCACAACGCGTCTATTGCGCATCGAGACTCATCGACTACTTCAAGGGGACGCGGCGGGATAATCCCTCTATCCAGGATAGTTTCTACTGGGGGAACGCGCGATTCTTGGACAACGTGGTCGGTCAATCGTCCGCGGATCGATCGGTCGATGCCGCCCATCGAGGACCGGACAACGATTTCTCGCTCTTTCTCATGGCGAGCGCGCAGAGCGGCGTCGTAGCCGCTTCGGACCAGGAACTACGCGACCGCGCCGTTTCGTACAAGCGGATCATCGAGGCGTACGGGTCCGGAGCGGGTATTCCGCAAGAGCTCGATGAGCGCAAAGACGAGATGCTGCGCGTCTTTGGCCGTGTGATGCGCATCGGCGCGGACATCTGCCGCCGCAATCCCCCGCCATACCACCAGATGCGATAATCGATCACTACCCTCCTTCTACCGTTCGTGATGGCATGGTGCTTTTTGCGATAGGTATTCCTGAAAGATGGTGCTCTTGTGCCTCACTTCATAGATGATGGTGCCATTACGGTCGTCGTATGCATCTATGCAGTCGATGGTCGTCGAAATATCGAGAAAAACGATAAAAAAAGGATGAAAAAATCATCAAGCGTTCTTGAGCGCTTGAAGCTCTTTCGCTTTCACAACGGTGAGGCCGTGCAGGAATTCCAGCGTGTACTGCGCGATATCAGTGGTGTACTGCATCGCAGAGTCCGATAGTTTTCCTGCGTCGAAGCCGAACTCCGCTAGCGGAAGCTTCGATAGCTCTTTGAGAGCGTACATGCCAGTCATCCCCGCGACCGCCGTCACTGCCATGTTGTCTTTGCTGCCTTCCTTGACAATCTTGTCCAGCTGCTTGATACTCTTGACCTTTTCAGCGATGAACTGGTCCAGCGTTGTGTAACCTTCGATCGCTTCCCGGTGCAGCTTACCCGACTTGAATACATCATCGACATTGACGCCTGTGCGGTTCGCCGTGTTCGCGACGGACTCATGGTATCTCTCGAAGTTGTTATAATCGCGTTTGATGGTGTCGAGATGGTTCTTTATCTCGCCGCTGAATGTTATGTTTCCATTGTCATCCACGTCGATGCCTTTCTCTTTCATCGCGGCCCAGGCGGTTTCAGCGCTGCTCTTACCGAGTTTTTCAGCGAGCTCCGAATCCAGGAATCGCTCATCGCGTATCCAACCGATGACACTCTTTTTTATCTCTCGTCCCCAGGGCGTCTCAGGAAGGCCTTTCGCCTCGTCGTAGAATGTCCAGTGGAGGTCTGTTATCAATCCGAATGCGAGTCCTACTACGTGCGGTGTGGACGCGTAGTCGAGCTTGCCACCGACTCTTTCGAGCGCGATGCAGTGCGCCTCGCCCATGTGTCGAGCGAGGTGCCTGCGGTATGCGAGGGAGGCGTCATGCGGAGTGTATATCTGTGGTGCCATCGCATCTGCGGTCACATTGAGGTTGC
>DUGD01000097.1 GCA_013331575.1 Candidatus Woesearchaeota archaeon | reverse complement strand
TTCGGGGTTCATCGTGCCGATGAATATGAAATCCGCGGCGAGGTCCACGTCGTAGCTGCCGATGGTCACGCGTTTCTCTTCGAGCACCTGCAGGAGGGCGTTCTGCAGCTTCTCGCTGCAACGATTCACTTCGTCAAAGAACATGATGCCTTTGTTCGCCTTGAAGATCTTTCCCGGCGTGAATGCCTGGAGCGAGAGGGGGCCGAACTGGAGCGCTTTGATGGGGTCTATGTCGCCGAGAAGGTCCTCTGCGGTGAGGTCGGGGCTTCCTTGGACACGCACGAACGCTTCGTCTCCGGAGAGTGTGATGCGTGTCGGTGTCGCGCCGGATGCTGTGCATTGCGGGCAGCTTGGCGCCGACGGATCGCATCGGAACGGACAGTCGTTGACGACTCGTGATGGCATGAGATGAGCGATCGCGCGTGATATCGTCGTCTTGCCGACACCGGGCGGACCGACGATGATGATGTTACGGCGTGCGANNGAGAGCCGTTGTCCGAGTATGTCGGAGAACTGAGCGTTGAGCAATTGATCACGGAAATTGATTGCGGATGCCATACTCGCCGAGGTGTACCCGGGTGGTTTATAATGGTTTTCCGATTCTCTCGTCAGTCTTCGCGAGTGTTTTCCTCAAAAGGTTTTTATAGGGTCTGCGCTGGGTGTTGGGTGTGAGGATTGGTGAGCTGATGTCGAAATACCGGTCAAGGCCTCTGTCGAGGGCGGTTGCCGCACGGAATCGCTCCTTTCACGCTCCCGCCATGCATGTTCGACAGGGTCAGATCAGTCTCGAGTACCTTATCATCGTCGGCGTCGCTATCGCGCTTCTCATACCCGGAGTCTACTTTTTCTACGCGTATAGCAGTTCAAATGTCCAGAGCACGACGAACGATAGGCTCAACGAAGTCGGGTTGAAGACTGTGACCGTCGCGAAGAGCGTGNNCGCGTGAAACTATCGAGTTCGTGATGCCCGAAACGGTGACTGGTGCATGGTTGCAGTCGGATGGCCGCGAGCTTGTTTTCGTGTAAGATACTCCGTACGGCGATGCTGAGGCGGTCTTCTTCTCGGCTGTGGTGATGACCAATCTCAATGCCACCCAACTGCCCCGTATAACCTTGTGCCAAAATACGTCGGATGCGCGGTCTCCTCATCCTGGATTGACAAGATATCGCTTGGATTCTACCGGCCGCAACGTCACATTGTGCGAATCGGTGTCGTGAGAATATGCGTCGTGCACAAACCGCCGTTGAATTCCTCGTCCTTGTCGGGTTCATGCTTTTTGTCTTCACGGCGTTTTTTCTTGTTATCCAGGAACGCAGCGCCTCGTTCAAGCAACAGCAATACTACTTCGAGATATCGTTCGTGAGCGATCTTTTAGTACAAGAGGTCCGACTTGCGCAACAGGTGCGCAGCGGATATCGTCGTGAATTCTCGCTGCCGTCCAATGTCGCTGGGGATGAATACGCAGTTCACCTCGTTGACGGTGTCGAGCTATCCATTCAACGAGTTGCTCCGGTGGACGGTGGCGGTGGCGAGGTCGGTTCGCTCGACGAATATGTCGTCTTCCTTCCCGTCAATGTTACGCTTGATGGAGCGATCGATGGTGAGTTCTCTCCGGGTTATCTGTATGCGATCACCAAGGATGTAGAGTTGCTTCCTGACGGTAATCTCTCGGAGCGTATAGGGTTTACTTGCGTGGATTGTGATTATGTGGCTCCGGTGGTGACGTGCGGTGATGGCGTCTGTGGTGGCATAGAATCCTGCGAGTGGTATGGTCTTGCGAACCGTCAGATGCTCTGCGATGGGATGAACAGCCCGATACCTGTGGGTGGCCTCTGCAGTGACTGTGCATACACATTTCATCCTTTCGATGCGAGAGTGATGTGGCCTAGTGCGGTTGGCAAGGAACTCGTCTACTACAACAATGAGGCGAAGAGTTATGAGATAATAATCAACGAACCGTGGGCGGTGGGAGACGTGTTCACTGTTCATCACCTCTATACTAATGACCCTGACGCTCCGCCTTGGTGCGAACGAATCGATGACGTGTTCACCTGGGCTGACGGGCAACTAGTGTACAATGATACTTACAATTTCTATGCTGATTCCCGTCTCCAGATAACTAGCCCGGGGCATGTGTGGTACGATGAGAAAGACACTCTCGGTGAAGCGAATTCGGTGGATAACACTCGTACTACGATAGCGATAACGCACGGAAAAGATTGCGATGTGCTCTCTGAGTTGCCCGGTATCGATGAAGAATCGACCGTGCGGCGTGAAGTGCTCAATGGCACCGCTGCTGCCGAATTCACTCACGATGCCTCTGTGGCGGTCTATTTGTTCAATGAGACGACTTATTTCAATAAAGACCCGAACGATTGGTTCAATGAAGCATGGTATTTCTACTACGATGTTGATCATGGTTGGGTGCCTATTGTCAGCAAAGGGTATGAGAAGAAAGGGATGCTTTTGCCAGTGAACATGTTGTGGGACTTAGAGCTTGTGGCTGTCAGAAAGAGTTGATGCTCCGGTAGTGCGCCGATTGTATCTCCCCGGCGCATCGTCTTCCCTGCGCGATGAGTACACACCGGAAATTATATAAATCGTCGGGGTGGCAGTCCTCCCACATGACATTCATCGGTTTTTTCCGACGGTTATGGCGGAGACTCTTCAGACGCGGTCATCTGCGCCTCGGAGTGTACGGTCCGCCCAATAGCGGCAAGACAACGCTCGCCAACCGCATCTGCGCCGATTGGCTCGGCGAGGAGATGGGAAGCACGAGCAAGATTGCGCATGAGACCCGCGAAGTGCGTACTAAGGAGCGTATCACCATCAAAAACCAAGCGGGGCAGACCATATCATTCTCGCTCGCGGATACTCCTGGTATTGCGACGCGCATAGATTATCGTGATTTCACGCGTGAAGGCATGGGTGACGAAGAGGCGAAGCAACGTGCCAAAGAGGCGACTGCAGGGGTCATCCAGAGCATCGAGTGGCTCGACAATGTCGATTGCGTGCTTGTGGTGCTTGATAGCACGAAAGAACCGTACAACCAGGTGAATGCGACGCTGCTAGAGCATCTCACGGCCCGCAAGACGCCGCTTCTTGTCGTAGCGAACAAGATCGATCTCAAACGTGCTGATATCGATCGTATCCGTGCCGCGTTCCCCGAGCACGATCTTCTCGGTATCAGCGCGAAAAATGGCGACAACATCGATAGGCTCTATGAGGCGCTTTTCGCGCTCACTGCACGGGCAATACAGTGATATCAGACGGTGTCGTATGTCTCATCACTGCGTGAAATGCTCCCGAGAGTACCGTGATGATGCTCAAGAGGTGTTCTCTGGTTGTTCGTGCGGTGCACGAGTGTTCGTCTATGCGCGGGAGCATGTGTCCATCTCGCCGATTGCTTTGATGGCGCCTGACGTTCGTGAGCGTATCGTTGAAGTGGCGTCATCCTCGGACCACGCCCCTTTGCTGTTGCACGCCGATGCTGTACGCATGCTTGCTGACGGTGAATTCGACCTCGATGTGACTGCGTTGCTGCATACGCGGGACACTGTGTATATGAACTCTGACGGACAATACGTGATAGATTGTAATCGCTTACTGCGTAAAGACGTTCCATGATCGAATTGCCTGGAAGATGTTATCGATTGGAATCGTTGATTGAACTGTTTGCCTGGGTGCGGTGGGCACTGTTGGCTTGATTGCACCTCGCAGTCCCGAACTTTTAAAAAGTGGCGAGTCCTGCCTGCGTACCATGAGGATATTCGCGTTCACAGACATCCATGAGCGCATGCCGCTCCTCGCTCGCATCAGACGCATAGTCGCGAGAGAACGGGTGGATGTGGTGGTGTGCTCCGGCGATTTCACGATTTTCGGCCGTTCCACGCAGAAGATGCTCGCCGCGATGAATTCGCTCGGCGCACCGCTTGTCCTCATCCATGGTAATCATGAAGACGAGTCTGAGGTGCGTTCCTTCCTTCCTCTCTATCCGAACATCCATTTCGTGCATGATGCGCCGGTTGTCTTAGCAGGGTATACGTTCCTTGGTTTTGGCGGCGGCGGATTCTCGCACATCGAACCTGATCTTGTCGCGCTCGAGAGACGTCATGCCGCGATATTCAATGATCGCACCGTCTTTTTATGCCACGCACCTCCTTATGGCACCGCGCTCGATCAAGTGGAGGAGGGGTGGCATACTGGCAATAAATCGCTCGTCGAGCTCGTGCGCCGCCGTAAGCCGATACTCGTGCTCTGCGGTCACATCCATGAGTGCTTCCACGTGCATGATGAGCTTGCCGGGACGCTCATGGTCAATCCGGGCCCTGATGGCGAGATACTAGATTTCGACGATTGACTCGCCGGTCGCAGTATTGGGAGTTGCCTCTTTGTTGTGCTGAATCACAAGGCGTATAAACCCCCCACGGTTGCGGTTGCTGATATATTACTCGTGGTGTGTTGTATGGCATTGACTCTCAAGACTGATGTGCACGAGACTATCGAACGCGTGGAAGCGTCGGATGCTTTCATCGCTTTCAACGCCGAGAATCCTCATCATTATTTAGTACATGCTTTCGCTACTGTGCGTTCGCTCGATCCCGCCGTACCGTTGCCGCCGCTTGAGCTCGGGTATTATGGCAAGGAGCACGACATGATCACCGTCTTCACGTCTGAACCTGTCGCTGCCCGACCGCCTGAGGAGGTGTTCAAAGAGGAAGGATCGATCGCAGGTCTTGATCTGCTCGCTCTTCGTCAAGGTTTTGCGGACGCGCTGCGTATCGTGGAACGTACGCGTTCTTCGCAGTACCCTGCACACGCGGCTATGCAGGGGTTTTGCATCCTGCAGCAGAACCGCGTCTATTCCACGCCCGTCTGGAATATCACACTCGTATTGAACACTCTGAGCATGCTGAATATGAAGATAGATGCGGTGACTGGCGAAGTGCTCTCCCGTGAACTCCAGAACATCATGAGTCTGAGCGCTGAGCAGTCGTGAAGGCCTACTGAGTATTGTACCGATAGTGGTTCTATTGTACTGATAGTGGTGTCTACTTGTCGTTCTACAATGCTGCTGCTGATCGGGGGTAGTGTTGTGGTGTCGAGTTGTGCGAGCGGTGCTGGATGATGATTGTGCTGTGCAAGCGGTAGTATGCGTGCGTTGTTATTCTTTTTGAGTGTACTGTTTCGACGAGAACGCTTTCTTTTCTCACTCTGCAAGATAGAGATTGCGATGTCATCTGTTCTTTATTGCATGCTTGCGGTTGTGATATTGTGCCACAATTTTATTTAAATAGTCCGTAATCAAGAAAATAGTATGTCGAGCATCAGTTACACAGCGAAAATCAAGAGCCAACCGCTTGACGCATTCTTCGAAGAAGAGCAAGAGGAGTAGTCCTTTTTCTCGTCGATAAATGCAGTCGATTACCTCGTCGTATCACGTTCTATCATCATTACTATGCGGCTTATTGGTGGTTGGTAGTGATGAGGACTGCCTTGGAATGATTCTGAGCGTCGAGTGCTGCAAGGCATTGCCGAAGCAGCCGATGCGAGACGCGAATGATGCTGCAAGGTACGAGCAGCACTACTTCCGCAGTCCTCGCTGCAAACGTCGTAGTAATCTACTACGACTCACCGCTGATAGATACCTTTGCGCGCCGCGCGTTCAAGAACATGCGCGTAGGTCAGTTCGTGCAGCGTCTCGATGGGTTGTAACGCATCGAGAACGACGAAACGCTCCGGTTCTTGTCGCGCGAGTGTGAGATATCCATTACGCACTTTACGATGGAACTCAATCTTCTCGTCGTCAAACCGTGATTCTTGTGCGAGTGCGGCGTCATTGCCATTGCGTTTGTGCGCCCGCGGCAACAGTTCTTCAGGCGATCCATCGTAGAGTATGGTGAGATCCGGCTTACGGCCACCAGGGTCCATCATCCGCAGGAAATCGTCAACGAGCGACAACGGCAGGCCGCGCGCGAAACACTGGTATGCTTTCGTGGAATCAGTCTCTCTATCGATTAATCCCACCCCGTCATTGTCGAGTACAGGATATATTTCATGGAACCGCACGACGGCACGGTCGCCGAAGAACATGCACATCTCCGTGAAGGGATTCATGTACTCCTTGTACGTAGAGCCTAATACTGTTGGGCGGAGCACTTCCAGACCGAGTGGGTTCTTTCCTCCCGGTTGCTTCGTACGATAGATAAAAACTCTTTCTTCATCGAGGCGTCGTTCGAGCAGATCCAATTGTGTGGTCTTGCCGCTGCCTTCCCCGCCTTCGAATGTGACCCACAGACCGCCTTTGACATGCGTGCGTTTTGATGGTGCTAGAACATGCCCGAACGACACTGGTGTCGCTTCAAGAATCGACGGCATATTAATTGCCTCTTCTCCCTTTTTTGTCGTATCGTCCATGTTTGCACCACCTATCGGTTACCTTGCGTAGAGCCGGTGTTTTTATGCTTCTCGCTCACGCGATGTGTAGCTTGTGAAGGATGGAACCCAAAAATGGAGAAAAGAAATTCTTAAATGACGCGCTGTTTAACTGCACGATTTCAAAAAGCATAAGAACACTCGTTGTTTTTTCGCTGTATGATCATCGGCGTCACCGGCACGAATCTCGCAGGAAAATCGACAGTCGTCGAACTGCTCTTAGCACGAGGATTTTCCAGCATAAGCCTGTCGGACATCCTGCGAGCTATAGCGCGCGAACGAGGACTTCCGGTCGATCGCGCCACGCTGCAACGCCTCGGCAATGAGTTCAGGGAACGGGGCGGTCCCGGTGCGCTCATGCAGGAGGCGCTGCGCCGTATCCCGAGCAAGACCTCTTCATATGTCATCGATAGCGTGCGCACGCCCGGTGAGGTCAATGCGCTCCATGCCGCAAACGAGGCGCTTCTCATCGGTGTTGATGCCGATCCTGCTGTGCGGTTCGCACGCGCAAAGGCTCGCGAAGCATCCACTGGTCGAGATGAGAATGCGCTCAGCTTCGATGAGTTTGTGGCGCGCGAAGCGCTCGAGAACACCGATAACCCCCACGGTCAACAACTACGGACAACACTTGGCATGGCAGACCTCATCATCATCAATAACGGCACGCAGAGTGAACTCCGCGCGCGTCTCGAGCGGCTCTTCGCTTTCATGCCCTCGACGGACGCGCGCAAACTCGAGTGGGGCGAATACTTCATCAGCATCGCGAAACTCGTCTCCAAACGCGGTTCATGCATCAAACGACAAGTCGGCGCGGTCATCGTGAAAGAGCGCCACTTGCTCTCCGCGGGGTATAATGGCACGCCGCGCGGCGCCCCCAACTGCGACGTTGGCGGGTGCGCGCGCTGCAACGATCATTCTATCCCAAGCGGTACCCGACTTGAGGAGTGCACTTGCGTCCATGCGGAAGTGAATGCCATAGCGCAGGCTGCGCGCAACGGTGTGAGCATCAGGGATGCCGATATCTATGTGACGAACTTTCCATGCCTCTCATGCGCCAAGCTGCTCGCCAATGTGCCCATCAAGAGAGTCTTCTATTCGGATAGGTACGCGCACACGGATGACGCTGTGCTGTCGTTATTCCGTACTGTCGGTGTAGAGACTGAATTCCAGCCCTCGAGATGGTGAACCATCGCTTGATTGTCGTCATTCGTAATAATCGCTGCCTTGGCGTGTTCACTGAGGTCTGAGTTCCGAGAATTCGCTGCGGCGAATTCTGGAACAAGGAACGTAATCGTTCCTTCGTTCGCGAGCCGTTCGTGCTCGAAGAGGGCGAACTCCGGAACGGAGTGACTGGAGAAAGGCGAGCGACTATGCGAGGACCGAAACAATGTCGCTTAGAGCGCTGTGTTCGCCGCAGCGAAAACGACTGAACGAAGTAGTTGACGACGCTCAAATCAGCTAGCTGTAGTAGTTGACTATTCGCAGTAGTTGACTATTGACGAGAAGAAATGGTTTTACGATTATAATCGCCACTCTGTTGCTGGGCTTGTTTGCCGTGCTCAGGAGAGTAGTATCGTCTTCTCTTTTCCCGTGAACCCCGACTTTATGCTGGCGCGTTTTCCGGTCGCCTTGCTGAGAAACCTCTCTATCTCATCGTTCGCCTTACCGTCCTCTGGAGGCGCCGCGACATCGATGTAGACAACGCCATCCTCGATCTTGTTGATGGCGGTCTTGCGGGCGTTGGGTTTCGCCTTCACATGCACGCGATTGTCCTTCACGCACGCGGTGAGCTGCGATGCGTACTCGTTGCGTACCATCATGCCGCTAGGCCGGTGGGTATTATCTTCTTTTTGTTTTCCGGCGCTCCAGATCAGCGTGTACGCGTCCAAGCAGGAGTTCGTAGCGCTCGTTCGTCTCCGCGCCGCGTTGTTTCGCGAGCGTCGCCGGATCAGGTACGCTATCGATACAGATCTTGACCGGTCTCACATACTGACATTTCGTGAGGTCCATGGTTGTTCCATCATCGAGGCGGTTCCAGTAGTGATTCTGATGGCTGCAACGATAGATCTTCCCGCCGTAGAAACTGTGGACTACGAGCGCGGTGACAGCACAATGGCCGATGGCAGGATTCTCCGGCGTCCAATGCTTGCGGCTCGCAGGGTAGCACGTGTCGATGCTCCACGCCTCCCGTATGCTCTCTTCGAGCGTGCTTCGTTCCACTGCACTCTTCGGGATAGGCATGACTGTGGGAGCAGTATGCGCTATAAAAAATCCTCTGTGGTGATCGCTTCAACCGCAAACCGGGTCAATGCCGCAACAAAGACTGCTATTGCCTCACTACCCTTGCCACAACCTTTATAATATCACACCGAGCATTCCTGCTGTATGGTTGCAAAGCGCGGACGTGAAGGTGCTGGTCGTGAAAAAACACCGCTTGAGCGCATATGGCATTTCCTGTGGTATGAGGATAGTGTCGCAAGCTGGGTAGTCAGCATCCTCATCGCGTTCCTGCTCATCAAGTTCGTGCTCTATCCCGTTCTCGGCGTGGTGCTCGGAACACAGTTCCCTGTCGTCGCGGTCATATCCGACAGCATGGAGCATGACCAATCATTCGATGCGTGGTGGGCGCGCCAGGAAGACCTATACTTACAGTTCAATATTACACGTAGCGATTTCAAGGAATTCCCGATGCAATCAGGGTTCGATAAGGGGGATATCATCTTCCTACTCGGTACGAAACCCGAACGGCTCGAACAAGGCGATATCATCGTCTTCTCCGGTGGCAAGGAATACCCTATCATCCATCGCATCGTGAGCGTCGATGTGGCTGCGAATGGCGCACGTCGGTTCCAGACCAAAGGCGATCATAACCTCGGTCAGATAGTGAATCCTCCACTCCTCGATGAACGGAACGTGCCCGAAAGCACAGTCATAGGCCGAGCGGTGCTGCGCGTACCGTACCTCGGTTGGGTGAAGATAGGGTTCGTGAACCTGTTGCGGTCGATAGGCATCGCCGTCTCTTGAGCATCTCTTGTTCATCCTATCGGTTCTTATCGTCAGGGTGCTCGCTCTTGTTCGATTAGCGAATGCTGTCATTCCCTCCCGCTCTCTGCAATCTTCCACCGTAAGGTATTTATAGGACCCGGTGGCCGGGTCGAGTATGTTGTTTTGCCCCAAATGCGGATCCATGATGTCGCCGAAAGAAGAGAAGGGTAAGCGTTACTTCGCGTGCTCTTGCGGGTACACAACCAAGAATGCCGCTCAGACTTCCGCTCCAAAGACCACCATCAAGGAGGTCGTTCGCGACGTGAAGAAAGAGGCTGTTGCGGTCGTGACTGAGGGGGATACCACGCTTCCGCTCACGGATGAACAATGCCCGAAGTGCAAACATCCGCGCGCGTTCTGGTGGACCAAACAGATGCGGGCGAGCGACGAGCCCGAGACGAAATTCTTGAAGTGCGAATCGTGCAAGTACTCCTGGCGCGACAGGAACTAGGGCTTGACTTCTTTTACGTTAAGGCACGTGTGATGCTATAGTATTACTCTGGAATCCGACTTCGTATTGGAGAGTGTTGGGGAGTATCATTTCATACCGCAGTCACGCGACGAATTCATGCGTACAGCGTGCTCTGTCGTTCTCGGCGTTCTGTAGATTGTCTTATCGCTTTGAGCGGCGCACTCCAATTGGCGAAATCGGCTTAGAACGAATGTGCGTAGCTAGTACACGTCTTCGATAACCGCCTGCAGGCGTTTCGGGTTGATGGTGATCGGACGGATATTGCGATCATCTTGCCACGTACCGCTGTAGAGTCCATTCTCCTCGAGGAGCGGAACTACTGTCTGCACGCTTCCTGCCGCGATGATTGCTTCTTCGCTTCCCGGAACGAACTGGATGGTGTATTGCTGGTTGCGGAACTTGAACGTGCCCTCGTATGTGACAACCGTCCCCAGCGTGATGCTGGTGTACCCGACGCTCTTTCCCGGCTCGCTATAGCGTAGCACGAGGTCTCCGGTGTCGAGATCGACTCTTGTCGCTAGATTGTTGTTATCGAAGATGGCGGTGAAAATAGTGGGGTCATTCGATGATGGTGCCAGTATGATCTCCTCGCGCACGCCTTCCCGTTCGATGACGAGCATCCGACGGGGAATATCTGCGGTGAATTGCTGCGATCCCTCTCCTGTGTTGAGGACGCCGCGCAAGTACTCTTGGCGCTGCAAATCAATCTCGCGTAATCCGATGAATGATGATGAGCTGGTGGCGCGGCCTGTTATGGCAGGTGCGTTTCCCGCCTCCTGGACTGTGATGTCGCTTGCCGGGAATAGTGGCCCGATCTGTGTTTTGACGAAGACTGCAACGACGATGACGATGAGTGTGATTGCGATGATGCCGACGAACGGTATTCTTGTCCGTGGTTCAAGCCAGCTATCAGATTCCATTATCGCAGTCTTGTGCTCTGGGCTTTTTAAAAGTTCCGCCGGTAGATGTCGGTGTATAACCCATTTCAATGTGCAGTTTTTAACACCGAAATGTTTAAATATAAATTATACTAAGATACGTTTTAGTATACTGGTGTGGATGGCTGCTTTCGGGTGGCGCCGCACCAGCCCGTCCCATTCCTCTACAAGAGCATTGGAGGTCGCGTGGGAAACCGGCGAGCAAAGGCCTGCGAACCTTTGCTTGTTTCGCGAACGGCAAAGAACAGTTGCGACAAAGGAAACCCCAGAAACAGAATACCGATGTCGTTTGCGAGCGCACCATTTTTTTCATCCGGACTCGCGTGAGCTATCGTTCCATGCGGTGTTGCACCGTTCTTTCTCCGCATGCTGCTGCGCCTACATGTTGATGTTGTGAGCGTTGGCCTTGAACGTTGTGTTGCGCGGACTATTCTTGCCGTTATTCGATCATCTTTGTATTTGCTCATTCGTAGAGCTCGATGGACTGCGGTGGGGTGGGGACGTGGTTATCTGAGCCGATGTGTTCTATGTAAGAACTCGCCGATTTGTCTCATTGATTGGGTGAAGCCAAGATTTAAATAAGAGTGCGCACGCATGTGCAGTAGTGTTGTGGGAATACAGTGTACGCGGCTCGTCGATACGCGAGTCGCACAGCATCATCTTCGTTCGCAGTGGTGATTGCGAAAACTATATAAAGAAATGAAGGTTTTCGATAATAAATGTTCCAACATATGTTTTAGAGTGTGGTGCTTCATGTCGTCGAGAAATAAGAAAATTTTCGGTGTGTTCTTCCGTGAGAAGCCCGCGATGATGCTCGTCAATCTACTCAACGCGCAGCAGGAGCAGTACGCGTCGCATCTCGCCAAGGATGTCGATTGCACCTACAGCCACATCGTCAAGATACTCAGCGAGATGCAGAAGGCGGATCTCGTCACGTTCCAGAAGGAAGGTCGCCTCAAGATACTCAAGCTCACGAAGAAAGGCGAAGAGGTGGCGAAAGCCATCGACGGCATACGAAGCGCTCTTTAGGTTTTTGTTATCGACTTTTTGTAGTTCTCTCTGCAGTTTTTTTAAATCGATTTCAATCACGGTCATGCACACCGATCATTTTTTAATATCTTAGTATCATGTCGATTCTATGGTCGAAGTTCCTCGTGTGACTGTCGGTGTGCTCGTGGGTAACGACAAGGACGAATTCCTGTTCGTCAAATCGCATAAATGGCACGATCGATACATCATCCCCGGCGGTCACGTCGAGTTCGGAGAGACTCTTGAAGAGACTGTGCGACGCGAGGTGCTCGAAGAGACCGGCCTTCTTGTGCAGGATGTGCGCTTCGTCGAGTGCGTCGAAGTCATCAATTCCGAAGAATTCTACAAGCCGGACAAGCATTTCGTCGGTCATAATTTCATCTGCAGGATGGTTGGGGGTACGTTGCAGCTTAACGACGAAGCGGAAGAATCCGTGTGGTGCTCGCTTCGGGACGCGCTCAAGCTCAACCTCGTGAGCGTGACACGGCACACTGTAGACTTATTGCTGCACGAGCGGGACGCTATCGAGCGCCCTAGCACTGATCGATGATGCTCTTGTTAACGTGATTCGCCATGCTGCGATTTTTTATGACTGTGAGTTTGACGGGTGCTTTCAGATTGACGATCTCTGATAGTGCTTTCAGATCAAGATGTTCGACTGTGCGGTTCTTTCTGAAGAACGCGTCGAGTTTTTTCACAATCTTTTCTGGATAGGTAGTCTCGACGATGATGTCGCCGTAGGTTGCGATATAGTGCGCACGGTCAAATGTCGCATTCGAGGAAGTGATGTGCACGTGAAGCCCTATCTCTTTGTAGAATTTCGCGGCATTGCGGTCAAGCGGTGTGCCTCCTGTACAGATGGCATATGACTTGATGCCTTTTCTCTTGAGCTGGCCCATCAATGTCCGTTCCCGATCGAGATGGAGGATGCCTTCCCATAGGTGTGCACCTTGGTAGCAATTGATGTGGGGATCGCCCTTCTCGAATCCTTGGAACCAATCGTCGATGATGCTTTCCCAGAATTTCATCATCTCGTTGATTGATGAGAATAGGTAGACTGTCACATCTTCGTCGATACTCTCTGTGCGACGAGGTCTCTTCGGTTCCTCTGCAAGGTCCTTGATGAGCATATCAATCATCTGTTTTGTTTCGTTCGCCCACTCTTTGCGTATTGAGTACCCATCGTCTTGTCTCTGCAACACGCCTTCATCGGCGAGTGCGAGCAGCGCTTTTCTCACCGCTTGGAACGTTACGCTGCGTCCGTGGCGTTTGCGCATGATGTTCGTCAAATCTATGATCTTGAGAGGGTGTTCTTTTGTCAGTGTTGAGAAGAGTATGCCTTTGATGCTGTTCTTCTCGATGAACGGCGCTGCTTGCGTTTTCATTGAACTGTATAGTTCATCGTTTTATTTAAACTTTATGGTTTAATTATTATTGAACGTCACATATAACTACAAGCGTTACTATTGTGATGTAACAAAAGAGGTGATTGAAATGAAAACATACATGAAACCATTAAGTCAGAAAATATCAACGAAGATGCTCGGCGTCGGCCTGTTTGCAATTGGCCTGGGTGCGAGTGCTTGTGGATATCGACCGGTCGAATACGTCGTCAATAATCCGGTGCTGTTGGAAAGAACTGTGCCGGATATGGGTACGCGACTGGATGGAGGCAATGCGCTTGAGGTCATAGCCTCGTGCGAACGCGGGTTCCTGACAGACGATCCGATGGTGCGAACGCATGATGGATTATCTCCGATGCCACAGCATCACGAACCAATTTCGCGCTCCGCGTTCCGCATCGAACGTAATCTCCCCTCAAATATGCGGCCGATGTTGGTTGTCACAAAACGATATTTCGGAAACACTGATTCATATGATACTAGTATGACAACTGCTGTCCTGCATTTGCGACCGGGGGATAAGATTCCTTATTATCAGAGCTACGGCAATGCTGGTGCTATTGCTGCGCACAATTCTGGAACCTATCCCTGTCCGACGTGGCAATGGAAAGATTAGATTGGTATCTCCTTTATTTTTTATATTATTGATATAGAAAAATAAAAATAAGTGTTGCGCCTAACGAAGCGCTAATTTCTGCATGCGTTCTCAATCTGGTACGATGGACAATTTCGGGAAATCGCTGTACCCCATATATTCATAGCTCTTGATCACGCCGCGGAACACTCGCATAATCTCCTCGAGGAGTTCAAGTAAGTGTGCGAGATCACGGACCACGACTTCTGTCTCAATGTCTGCACCACCGATTGATTTGTTGATCTGGTAAAAATATTTGTGTTGTTTGAGGTACTCATAGATCTCCATGTTCTTCTGTGTGGTGTTAAGTGCAAAATCCACACGATATCCTTGGAATCCAAGCTTCGCGAGATTGATGTCTATCTTATAACCGACAATGACTTTTTTCTCTTCAAGATCGTGGATTCTCCGACGGACGGTCTCGATGCTCGTTCCTACCGTTCGCGCCACAGCACTGAGACTCTGGCGCACATCGGGTGCGTAGGCAAGGATGATCTGTTCGTCGATTTCATCGTGTTCAATGACTGCGTCCTCACCGGTGATGCGACTGATAATTGTTTTCTCATCAGTAAAAAACCGTTTGTTGTAATTGTGGATCGGCGCGTAGATCGCGATCTTGTGCTCGGCAATGTACGGTTTGTATTTTGCGAGCAGCGCGTTCCAGGTGTTGTGGAACTTCGTGATATATTCGTCGCGCTTGATGCCGAGGAAGAACGCGAAATCCCATTTTCCGTGCAGCTCGGTCGTCGTCCATACATTCTTGTTCTCACCGATCTCCTTGTAGAACTGCTCTTTGATGCTGAGAGTCATATTCTGCCATCTGATATAGATGCGGAAGGTCAGGTATCCGAGTTTCGCGATGTCGACGACGGCAGTGCAGCTGCGGAGGATGTCTTGCTCTTTGAGTCGTTCGAGGCGATAATGGACAGTCTCTTTTGATCGTTTGACGATCTTTGCGAGTGATGTGATGGAGATGCTGGAGTCGCGCTCTAAAGTGGCGAGGATTTTCGTATCGAGCTTGTCGAGTTGCATAGGGGTTCTTTGTAGTGTATATTTAAATATTTTCTTGTTTATTTATAAATACACTTGTAATAATTAAAATTTTGTGTCAATAAGTTAATATATTACGTTTACTATTCTATAGTTACAAATAAATAGTTTTGAGATGAATGCATGGTAAAATTTGCAGAGACCATTGGGTGCATGATGCTTACATATTCGCTTTCGATGACGGGGTATGGCCTCTATAGAGCGATAGCATCTTCGCCAAGAATGCCTGCCATGAGCATTGAAACACAGAAATGTGTCTTGTTGGAGAACCATCTTGATGATGTGAAGCGTTTTGGGTTGCCAGAATCAAAACCTTATGCTGAGGTATTGTCGAGAGAGGTTGAGCTGTGTGCTAACACAATCGAAAACTACGATATTTTAGTCCAGAAATACGTGCAAGAATGCGGATCTGGTATTGGATTCGGAGAGGCATTGCTTTATGCGTGGGCTCCATGGGTCCTAATTGGAGCGCATGAAAAACTTTCCAATGATTTTGTAAGAAGGTGATATTTATGGATACATCGATTACATCAACGACGCCAGTAGTCACTATTCGTTCTGTTGACGATATCGTTGCAGAACTCGAGCCGCTAGCGACAGTCACGAACAACGATTCTCTTCGGGAGATGAAACGACGCGGTAGTCTCCGTATGGGGTTGTATGTTGGCTCTGCTATTTTTGCAGGCACGTTGTTCTGGGATGTTATGCGCGACCTGTCAAAATACCCTGCTAATTCGATTGATATAGGATTTATGAGCTGCTTTGCAGGCGCAGCGGCTACTTATTTCGAACGCGAAAAGAGATACGAACTGCATGGTCGCATCCTTCAGCTCAAAGATGCGTACGACAACCTGCCGCCCGAGGAGAAAGCACTCCTTGCAAGTATGAAGGCGAAGTATGACTTGCCTGCAAAGAAATAAAAAAATAAAAAGAGTATTGCGCCTAACGTAATGCGAATTGCGCTCCTGATGATTCGATGGCGCGTTTCGATGCGATGTCCTGCAGACTCGGTTGCTTCGCAGGCGCGACGATGCCGAAGAGCTCCTCGAAGAACGTCCGATCCGGGGCGTACTCGACAATGTTCGNNGGCCTCCGGTTTGCCGCCGAGCTCGTCCACGAGGTCTTCCTCTTTCGCTTCGATACCCAGGAGTATGCCGCCGTCTGCTATCACTTCGACCGTCTCCACGCTCATATTGCGGTTCGTCGCGACCTCCTCGATGAAGAAACCGTGCAGCTTATCGAGTTTGCGCTGCAGGAATTCCTTGCGGCCATCGTCGAGATCGACGAACGGATCGCCGATGTCCTTGCGCTCGCCAGAGACGAGCCGGTTGTAGGAGACGTTCCAATCATCGATGAATTCGTCGAACTGCAGGTACGATCCGTAGACGCCTATCGATCCCGTGACGCTCATGCGGTGCACGACGATGTGGTCGGCGGCCGATGCCACCCAGTATCCGCCGCTCGCACCCTCCTCGCGGATCCAGGCGACGACTGTCTTGTTCGCCGCGCGCACGCTTTTCACCGCTTGCGCTATCTCGTCGGACGCGACAGGGCTCCCGCCAGGACTGTTGATCTCGAGTAGCACCGCTTGTATCTTGTCATCATCGCGTGCCTCTTCGAGCTCGCGCACGATCTCGGTGCTGCTCGCCATGCCGCCGCCCCAGATCCCGTCGTCTCCTTCCGTGACTATCACGCCGCTCACGGTGATGTGCGCGGTGTTCGCATCCGCGAGATCGTTATCGTCCGCCATGATCGCCGCGATGATCGTGCTTGCGATGATGAGGCCGATGAGTACGAACGCGCTCACTGCGATGCGTGTCATGAGCGTTGTGGGGGGAATCTGCGTCTCGTTCTTCTTCATGTGCCACCTGTGTGAATGTGATGATTGTTATCTGAGGATTTTCTCTATGCGATGATGTGTTGTTCGTGCACGGTGCGCGTCCCGGTGATGTGTTCGAGCACGCTGCGGCGCCAGAATCCTATCGCGAAGGGCTCGATCGCCCAGAGTATGATGAATGGGAAAAACGGTAAGAGGAAGCTGTTGCGTAGTAGCATATGCGTGATGCCGCGCGGTCCTTGCGCGCGCAGGCGCATGAGCATCATGCCCGGCGTCTGCCCCAGCAAGTACTCGAAGAGCGAGAAATAGATCCAAGCGATAGTGAATATGAGCAGCACCGCTGCGAGCTCCATGTTCGTGTAGGTCATGGTCGTGACGGTGCTCTCCTGCATGCGTCGCAGCATCGGTTCGAACACCGGTGTCATAGGTGCCGTCACGAAAATGTCGATGATGAGTATGTCGATGATGA
Source organism: Candidatus Woesearchaeota archaeon (assembly GCA_013331575.1). Taxonomy (GTDB): domain Archaea; phylum Nanobdellota; class Nanobdellia; order Woesearchaeales; family UBA525; genus UBA525; species UBA525 sp10207u. The sequence goes on along the minus strand of DUGD01000097.1, from coordinate 10,887 downwards.
ACGCGCCCATGCGCCGCCAGAGTCCTGCGTCCTGCACTATGACTGAGGTCCTGGGCCGTAGAAGGTGCTGGTAATCGTCCATGGCGTTCGGGCACTGCGGGTTACTTTTATGTGTTGCCCTCACCTTGTTCGTCGCCACGCATAGCTATATAAACCACCGGTAGCTCTTTGTTTCTTATGGAACGCAAGAAGCTCTCTCCGGAGGAGCAACAGGTCGAAGATCTCGCAAGAGTGCGTGGTCCGCGCGAAGGCGAGATTCTCGGGCTTTTGGAGCAGCGTAACGGCGCGAGCCGCTGCACGGTCCGTTGCCTTGATGGCAAGACGCGTATCTGCCGCATCCCTGGTCGCCTCAAGCGCAAGCTTTGGGTGCGCGAGAACGATATCGTGCTCATCGAGCCGTGGGAGTTCGAGGGCGACTCGAAGGGCGATATCCTCTTCAAGTACAAGCCCGTCCAGGTCAACTGGCTCAAGAAGAACGGTTTCCTCTCGAAGCTCGACGACATGAACGAGTTCTAGGTCGTTTTGGCTGCATCTTCTGCGGTGGGTGTTGCGAGAGCGCGGATTCTCCGTTTGTTCCCTTTGATGTTCTCTGCTGCAGCGAATCCGCTACCTACGATCCCGCCAGCGCTCATGCAGAGTGCATAATTGAGTTGCATGTCTGTTGCTTGGTTCACGAGCCATGCGCATGCGCCCCATGTGAGGGCTCCTGCTGTGCCTGAGTAGATTGTGTTTCTTATAGGGTGCGCTGCTTTTTTGATATTGTTTTCTACCATTAGATTAACCAAGCTTTGGCGTAAGTCAACTGTGTTTTGAGGGGTTACTGTTTTACCGCGGAAAAGGGCTCTTCGACTGTGAGCGATCGTTGCCTCTCCAAGTGCTGTAACTATCGTCGCTGATGTGGTGTAGGCTACGAGCGTCTGTCTCATTGCATCGACTGCGTACGGGTGGTCTCCGCCGCTCGCGACATAACCTAGCGCGTAACCTGCTGCCGATGCTATGGCTCCGCCGAAGGCCAGAGCTTTTGCTTGGCTCATTATGTATGCGGGCGTTGTCTGTAGGCTATGTCCTTCGACAATGCGTTTGGCTGCGGTTACGTATATTCCGTTATTCGGCTCCTCTCTGGCAACGCGTTCGATACCTTCCTTGGTCGGGTACTCTGGTTGCGGTATGTAAACTGTAGTTTGTTTGGGTGGTCTATTATCTTTGAGTAGGTTGATGTGGATCGGGCTCATGGGGTGGTGGTGATGCCGGGCGCTATATAAATGTTTCGTGAATATACTACTTTAAAGTAGTTATTAACTGTGTTTCTTGCCGGCGCGCTGTATGGTGGTTACGTCGTGGCATTGAGTGATGCGAAGTGCTCTTCCTTCTCGAAAAGTATTAATAGTACGATTCCGTGTTGTGATGTAGGGTGAGTGTCATGTCCAATCTGCAATTTTTTGATATCGGGAAAACAGAGCTTGAACTCGAGAGATGCGTGCGCGCATACGAACACAACGGTTGGACGGTCATCACTCCGCAGCCCCCGCTCTTGGATCCGCTGAGCGTGCACGGTGTCCTCAGCCCCCGTGGGGAATTCTATGATCTGCATGAACTCGCTATGCGTTCCCATCAACCATTGCACATCGGCGACAGGATCGATCTCGAACTTCGCGACGCTGCTGATCTCATGAACGTGCTCTACAACCTATACGGTGCGGAGTTCGTCGGGCCGACTGTGGCGCAATATGCCGGCACGCCTTGTACCGTGCACAATGAGAAGAATCTGCGCCTGTTCGATTAAGTGCGCATCGCGGTCACAGCTTGCATTATCACGCCGGAGCCGAAGCGGTAGCTCTTCTTTTTTGCGTGGATGCGTAGCGTGTCCTCGTACTCTGCGCGAGCAGTTATCTCGAAGCCCTTATGTCGCTCGAGTTCATCAACGAGTGCGTGCATCCCCCAATCCCAGAATCCGGGATGGTAGATGAAGATGACGCTCCCACCTTTACATAATAAGCCATGATATGACTGCGTGAGCCGTTTCGCGTTTCGAGCGTATGATACCTTGCCGCGTTCGGGCGTGTTGAGAATGCATTTCGCAGTGTTGTTGTCGATGATGGCATCGAGAAATCCACCATTCACTCTCGTGGTGAGCATATTCATTTCCTGCACTTCGGGCGCCTTGAGGGGTATCTTGCTGGCCCATTCAATCATGTCGCTCAGATATGAGATGATGTTGCCGTGGCTGTGGTTCTCGCTGTGCGGCATCTTGTCGTAGATGTAGAGATCGCCGCTCTTGCCATAGAGCCGTGCAGCGAGGTAGAGCGCTGTCGCGTCATCGGTGACGCGGCAGTTTGGTCCGACGACTGCTATCTGTTTCGATGTGGAGATGCTATCGAGCAGGTTGTTGAGCGTTGCCATCCCTGATTACCACTCGATCCGTTGCTTTTGTATTGCGGCGTCGCGCCAGTTTTGAATGTTACGCTCGTCTGTCGGGCGTATCTCGTATGTCCTTTTCACGCCAGAGGGTTCATAGTAGATGCATTCTTCGTTCGCGGGATCGAGTACCGATTGATAGTATGATTCTGCAGCGCTTGGTTTGACGAACGTCTTGATTTTGTGCCACACATAATGACTAGGGCTCATGGTGCCGGTGCCTTTGTAATGCACCTCGCAGACATCGACGACAGTGCGTGCGGTTTTGTCGATAAGTACGATGTACTCTAGTGGGGAGATGGTGCTGTTCTTTGTCATGCGTTCACCGTCCGGCGTTGCCGCCATTGCCGCAATGCCTCCAGGATATAGATCGTGATGCCGACGGTGATGCAGCTATCCGCGATGTTGAAGACCGGCCACCATCCGACGCTGATGAAGTCCACGACGTGGCCGTAGAGCACGCGGTCGAGCATGTTGCCCCAGAGCCCGACGAGGAGCAGCGTGTACGCTATCTTCTCGAACGTCGTCTTGAACTGGTCGTAGAAGAAGATGAGCAGTCCGAACGCGATGACGGAGAGCCATACGAGGTACGCGTTCGTATCCGGGATGCTGCCCCAGACCGCGCCGGTGTTCTGCACGTATGTGAACTTGATGAATGCGATGATGTCGATCTCTCGTCCTTGCGCGAGTGCCGTGCGTATCGCAGACTTGGTGTATTGGTCGAGGAAGAGCAAGAGTGCGAATCCGAAAACGCCGAACGGCCAGAAGAGAATTGGCGTTTTTTGCTTCGTTGTCTGCTTTTCAGTCGTCTTCTCCTTCTTCGTCGTTCTCGAGACCGCTGTCTTCGTCGCGTGCCTCGATGCCTCTTTCGCGTGCTTCTTCGTCATAGCGCTCCGTCGTCTGCTCCTCTTCTTAATATTTTCGCGCTTGAGTATCGTCCTCGGCAGTCGTCAACTACTCCTTCTTATCCGTAGTCAACTACTGCCTTTAGTCGTTCGTCGTCGCGCTGCGGCGCATTCACTTGTGGATTGTCTCGGCACTCGCATGGTTGCTCGCTAATCGCTTGCAACACTCGTGCCTCGGGACGCGCGCCAAGGCAGCTTGCGTTCGAAGAAGGCAAGCTAAGGAACGAAGTGACTGCAGCGCTATTGCTGACGTTTACGAAGAAGCAATGTGCAGCGCGGTAACTAGCGTCCGTAAGAATAAAGAGAAAGATGAAGAAAAAAGAGTTTGCCTATCTGCTCGCGTCGGCCTGGCGCTCGAGCTCGAGTTTCTTCGAGATGACGAAGCTGTTCGGGCTCGCGAAGTACGCGTTCGAGATCTCCTCTGCGAGGGCGACCGCCGTGCTCTTTTTCGTCTTGAAGGACTTCTGGAACGCTGTCTGCGTCATGAGCTTGAGGACTTGGTCGATGCGGCGCTGCGGGCTCGACTCGACTGCCTTCGGGTAACGCGCTCCTCCGTACTCGATCGTGATGATCTCCTCGCGNNGCTCTTGTAGAACTTCTGGCCCGCGTAGCGCGCACCGGTCTTCGGCACGAGGATGGGCGTCGTTGTGATGTAGCGCTCCAGACCTGCGTCTGAAACGGTGATGCCGGTTGACGGCCATTTGTTGAAGATAAGCAGTTCACTCATACTGGCGTGGATTTGGGAGGGGTTTATAAGGATTTCGGCGTGTGTTCCCGTCGAAGGGTTTCGTCGTCCGTCGGACGGTCCGCGTGATGGTCTGGATTGTCTGTGTTGATGAGCGCACGGACATAGGAACCCTTGCTCTCATAGCCTGCTTTCCGTGCCAGTCGTTCTATGGCGGCGTCGGTGCGCGATCCATACTGCGCGGCGCGTTTCGGTCGCATGGCGAATGTCGTGGGAAGTCCCATGTTGATGGCCATGCGTCGTAGCACGAGCTTCCGCTGCCCGTCGACGATCTTCCCCGTCACGGCGAGAAGCATGCCTTGTTTGATGACGGCAGGATCGAGAAATGGCGTCGGTATCGCGATCCCGAGCGCTACGGAGAGCAACGTGTCGCGTTTGAGGTCTTGCTCGTGCATGGCGGCGAGACCTCGCCAGCATTCTTCTTCGAGCCGTTCATGCCCTCCGTCTTGGAGCGCTAGTTCGTGGCGTTCGTAGCCTGCGAAGATCTCTTCGCTGCCGAGTCCTGAGAAGAGTATCCTGACGCCGTCGTTCGCCGCGAGTTGCGCGCCGGCGACGATGACCGATCCGACGCCGACGCTCACATTATCTGTCCTATCGCCGAGTATTCCTGCTGTGCGGGCGATGATGGTCTCCATCTCATCCAACGTGTAGACTCTCTCGACGATCCGCCAGCCCATCGCTTGGGCGGTGCGGCGTGCCTCGACGATATCTTCCGGCTCTTTCGTGCCGCTATCTTGGAATCCGACGGTATAGCAAGTAAACGGCACACCCGACTCGTAGAGTGCGTGCGCTATGAGCGTACTATCGAGTCCTCCTGAGAAGAGCACGCCGATCGCCTTGCCGTCAGCAGCGTCCACGCGTTCCTTGATGGCGAGTTGGAATGCGCGCTGCCATGCCTGCTCCAGGGCGTTCTCCTCGTTTTCGTCGAGGTCAACGTTTTTTCGCCCAGCATCCTGTTCGCCAGTCTTATGTTCAGTCACGGGCGTCTTGCCGCGCCGCGCGAGGATTGTCGCTTGCCGTATGGTCGATATCGCAGCGTCCCACTCTTCTTTGGGAACAAGCGTTCCGTGATCGATATACAATTCTTCCATACTACACAGTGAGCGTCCGTAGTTTAAATTCTTGCTGGACGGTGGTCCCCAGCATATCTGTTTGTTGAAATAGGCACAATGTTTTTAAAATAGGCCGTCGGAATAGGTCTATGGCGCGCTGTGCGCGCAAGGGGGTAACTATGAAACTTGCATATCTCTTCGTAATCTTGTTGCTTGGCATCGTGGTGCTGGGTTGCGCTCAACAACAATCGTACGAGACTCCGAAGAACGTCGATTCTGCAGCCCCTGTCGGCGGGAAGGCAGGCCCCGATCTCGCTGGGGAGAAACCGGGCGATGAGCCTGATGCGACCCCCAACCCTGCCGTGACCAAGCTCTTGACGCGCAACAGTCAGGTGAAGAGCTACTCTTTCGATGTGGCACTCCTTCCAGATAAGCGCGGTGGCGCTCATTACGATGTGAAGGGTACGCTCATCCGTGTCACCCCGCTTAGCGACCAATCTGCCGAGACCGGCGCTGACGTGATCTTCATCGATACCGTCGCCCGTACCGCCGATGGGTATTGCGTCCGCGGCAAGACCAAATGCCTTGATCCGAACGCTCCCATCGCTATGGACTACGATGAGTGGATCGTGCCGTTGCCTCCATCCTACCTCGAGGATATAACCTACGGCGAAGTGATCGGGTCGCTCACGTTCTTCAACAAGCCAGTGACGAGGATTAAGTACCAACGGGGAGCGCTCTACTATGAGGCATACCTCGACAACTATTTCGGTTATCCGCAACGTGTCGCCATAGGGAGCAATCCCGAGATGACCGATATCATCGGCGGTTATGAATACCGTAACATGGCGTTCAACACCGTTCAAGACGATCAGTTGACGCACGTCGATGTGAAATTGTAGTCCGAGACATCAATTGTTTATTCTTTTTTTCTGTTGCTTTGTCTTCTCGCGCTACGATGCCGTGATGCGCAGGATGTAGCATTCGACGAGCGTCTTCACGGTGACGAATGGTGCGAGGAGCATGCGCACCTCGTTCTCGCCGAGCACAGCGTCCTCCATCGTCGCGTCTGTGACCCTTGTGAACTCGAGATCGTCATCGGACTTGACTCTGCTGAGGCGTTGGAAGAGGTATTTGTCGGAGAGTTTCACGTTCTCGGCCTCTTGTACCAGATATCCTTTCTCGATGAGTCCCTGTAGTGCCGGGTCGCGGAGGTGGTCATCATCCACTTTGCCCGCGGTATAGGCCGATTGTATGATCGTTATCTCTTCGCGTGAGAGCCTCTTGAGGTCAGGCACTTTTTTTGTGAGGAACGCGTCGATACTCGTCACGATGGCGCCTTCGCGTCGCTCTACCACGAGCCGGAACGTATCGCCTCCTTGTGTGCATGTCGCGAGGAATGCGGGTACGAGGCGTTGCTGTACCGAAGATATCGGTTTGTCCTTGAGGAGTTTGTCCATGATGCCTTTCTTCGGTTTGAGGACTGCGATGGGCTTTCCGGGCGGCAGTGCTCCGGTTGTGGGTGCTACTGGTTGCATACGTTGGGATTGCGTGCGTTGCTGTTCTTTCGGTGCGGTCGTTGGCGGCGCGTCCTTATTGACGGTCTCTTGCTGTGTGGTCGTGTACTCTTTGCTTGGGCGGCCTGTTTGCGCGGGCTCTTTCATAGCGGTACGTCGTGACCGTTGTATCGTATGTTCGACGGGCTGCTCGGGCGGTGTGATATCCTGCGGGTGTGCTGTCGGCGTGCGGGTCGTGGGCGCGCTTGATGCTGATGGCGGCAGTATCCGCGTTTCGCTCTCGGTCGGTGGTTCGACGCGTATCGGACGCGGTGGTTTGGGCCGTCCGGCCATCTCTTTTATCTCGGAGAGGATGTCGACGCTGTGCCCGCCGTGCAAGCTGCGTCGTGGGCGGATATTGACGAGGAGCGGTACTTCGACGATGCCTGTGACGAGCGATGTGCCGATGGGGAGGTTGGCTATCTCCTTCTCCGCGTCCGCGGTGAGCCCTTCGACCGATGCACTGATCGCCTTGAGGTCGTTCGGGTTCGTCACTTTGAGTATGAGCTGCGTCGTGCATTGCGAGATGACCGATTTATCGAGGCGGGCGGGACGTTGGCTGATGACGCAGAGACCGAGGCCGAACTTCCTTCCTTCAGACGCTATGGTGCGGATGGTCTTGCTCGCGGTGGTCTCGCCGAAAGATCTCTCCGGGCAGAAGTTATGGGCCTCCTCGAGCACGAGGAAGAACGGCGGCAATCGGCCGAGTTTTCGCAGTTCGAAAAGATCCTTGGTGAGCTTATAGACGATGATGGCTTGTATCTCCGCTGGAATGCCGCGTAGATTGATGATGCTGCATACGCCAGGGTTGACTATCTCGTCGTATGGCGTCGGGTCGGAGCTGAAGATGTTGTATGTCTGTAGGTGCTCGAGTATGTTGATGAGCCCCCATTTCGCGTTCGATTCTTCGGTGCCGAGCGACGCTATCACTGCGTCGAAGCTCACTTGTTCGATGTTGCGCAGCGCGGCGTAGAGGATGCCTATCTGTGCGCCAGTGAGCTTTGCAGGGATCATCTGCACGAGTTCCTGCTGTGTCATCCGGTTCGAAAGCTTGAGCTGCTTCCCGCTCGTGACGTTCGGATCGCCATACTCGTTCACCTTGTATCCTTTTGCTTCGACGCCGTACGCGCGCATCCGTTCTACGTCCTCACGGGAGGTGTTCGGTTGCGAGAGCGTGGCGTATTCGCCGTGCGGGTCGATGATGACGAGGGGTACTCCTTTCTCCAGCACCTCTTCGATGAGGACTCCTACGCTGTATGATTTCCCCGCACCTGATTTCGCGAGCACCGCGACGTGTTTCGTCAGTATCTTGCGGAGATCCAGATGAACATTGATATCCCTGCCTTCGAGCTTGCCGATGTACGCTCCATGCTCCGATCCGAGTTTGATGATCTGCCTGATGAATTCGTCGTCGGCACGTTCCACCTGGCTTCCTACGTCGAACGGGATGCGCACCGATTTTATCGCCCCTTCGGGGTCGCGGTAGCCGATGATCTCGCAGTGCGCGGTGCTCTCGTCGCGTGTCGTGGTTATTTCAGTGACTTGGCTGAGCACATCGCCGAACACGCGGTGGTACACTTTGAGGTACTCGAAGACTTTCGTCTCGTTCTGGATCTCGAACGTGAACTCCCGTGTCGTGCATTTGCCGACGATGGTGCCGAGTACGGATGGTACTGTCGTCGATGGCGCTGCCTGGCTCATGGTTGCATCTCCTGGGCGATGGTATATAAAATTTTGGGGGGGGGCGCTGCGCGGACCACGCGTGGCTCCGTAACAATTGGCGCGTACGGGTGAAAGGATTTAAAAGTACGTCTGCTCCTCGTCCTGTATAGGTATGAATAGTGAAGGTGACTCTCATGGCAAAAAAGGCATCGCAGGCGAAACAGAACGACCACGCAGCGACGGAAGGAACGCCCTCGCAGGCTGAGCAAGTAGGATACCATAAGGGTTCCATCATGACGCTCTCTAAGGAGCGCGCTGAGTTGGTGCGCATCTTGGGTATCGTCGAGCAGCTCATGCAGATGCACGCGAGCGCTCTCCAGGAGTTGGGTGTGAAGCTCGATAGCGATACACAGGCGGTCGTGCAGCCGCAGCAGGCCGCGCCGAAGGCGAAGAAACCCCCTATCGAGGACATCCTCTAGGCATGCCTTTCGCAGGCGCAGATATCATTTCTTTGTTCTGTTTTCCCTTTTTGGCCAGATAATCGACGGAAAAATATCTCTGCTTCCACATGTTTTTTATGCTGGCGGCGATCCCCTACTTGTATGGTTGTCCGTTCCATACTTGAGGATGCGCTGGGCCCCGATGTTCCTGCCGTGCATGCGGTCCTTATCGGCGTCTTCAACCAGATCGATACGTTCCGAGGGTTGCATAAATCACGCCGCGGCGATTTCCAGTTCCGGATCAAGGGGTCGCTCGCGCGCAAGGCAAGGGGACAATATCACGATGCCATGACGCTCAACGAGCAGATGCTCGATGATGCTGTGGCGATGCTCTATGGCGCGGAGAACGGTCCGTTCAGGCGTTTCTTCATCACCAAAGCGCGTTGCGATAGGACGGACCAGGTCGTGATGCGCCGTGGGGAGATAGGGGTCGATATCCCTGAGAACGAGGATCGTGCTGTGCTCGAGAGTCCTGATACTACTCGCGGTATCGCGTACGCGCCGTGGTGCGATGGTTGCGCGAAAACGCATCCCACCATCCTCAGTTACACCGCTCATTATCCTCGTACGACGCCCGACTCGCTCGTGCGACTGGTCGGTGATCTCGAGGACACGATGCTCCATTTGGCGCCTTTACGACATGAGGTGTCTCGTATCAAAGCGATGATGCCGTCCGGCGCGGAGCAGGTGGTCGATGCATTGCAGCGTCGGAGCTTCGAGCTGCAATCCCGTTATGATGCGCTTGAACAGGAGGCGATGCTCGAGGCGAGCGTAGTCGCGCAGCCGCTTCTTTTCGTGAGCACGCGCGTCAAGGGCAGTGCGCGCCTGGCGGAGAAGGTCTATATGCGTTCACTCGAGTATTTCTTGCGTAAAGGTAGTGTGCCGCTCGTGAAGGAACAGGTCCGCGATGTCTATGGCATCCGAGAGGTCGCGATCAATTCTCTCGCCGCGGAATCGCTCCTGCATGGCGCTCTCGCGCGTGCCGGTGAGTCCGCGGTCATATCGAAACCGTACGAATATGTCAGTGAGAACGGCGCACATAGGAGTTTCCGTACCGAGATTGCGTTGGGCGTCGGGATATCGCTGCAAGGCATGTCCCTTGGCGATCATCTGCGGGACCAGATCGATCATCCGACCTATGAAGAGCAGCGTCGCGATGTTATCCAGAAACTCGAGCGTCGGGCTCGCGATCGCGGATTTCCCGTCGATAGATTGCAAGAGAGCATCCTGCAGGTGCTCAATCACTCGCTGTGATGTCTTCGTCCTTGCTTCGCTCTCTCTTGCGCCCTTCGATTGTCGCGTCATCGTCGTATGTCGCACGGATATAGCGCGTCTTCGGGACGTAGTTGAGAAGCGTGTCGCCGCCTACTTTGCCGCAACCTAAGTAGTCGATTCCGTTCTCGTGTCTGTAGCGTATGATGACGAACCCTGTGAGTGGCGTATCCGGCTGGTTTGAGAGCTGCGAGATGATGAGTTTCTCTCCTTGCATCCAGACTTGCATCTCTTTATGGTCTATGTCGAGCACGTTCTTCGTGCATTGCGCGCCGATGAGCTGCGTTCCGTCGATGGTGAGGCGTAACTGCCCTTCGTAGAGCGTGCCGAAGTAGAGCCCCATAGTGTCGATGCGCAAGCGCGTCATGTCGAACTGCGCGAGATCTTTCGTGAAGATGTAGATGCGTTCCTTCTTCTCGTTGAGGAAGAACGCGACGTCGAGTCTCTCCTCGTGGCCGAATTGGTCGTGCAGGAGTTCGCGGATGTGCTTTATCTCCTTGCTGTTGAGGATCTTGAGCGATTGGGTCATGCGCCACCTTGCGAGAGTATGCACCGAAGCCTATTCCTCGAGTATTCATGCGCGAGGACCGGGTCGACGCGTTCGACGACGTCCTTGATGCGCACAGCCGTCATTTTGCTCGGCGCGCAGTCGATGGCGCATGGCACGTGCAGCGCATAGAGGAGCGCGAGCGGGTACCTGCCATCCTCGAGCGCATCGCGAGCGTTGCTCCAGTACAATGCGGCGTTCCTGAGCGTCGGCGGAGTGTCTTTCGTATAACG
>DUGD01000081.1 GCA_013331575.1 Candidatus Woesearchaeota archaeon | reverse complement strand
CCTCGACCTTGCTCATCATCTTGTTCGTGTCGACGATCATACCGCGTAATTCGCCTATCTGCTCGGAGACTCTTGAGAACCGGTCTCCCGACGCTTTACGCGCTTCGTTCAACCCTTCGAGCTGGCCATGTACCTTCGCGAACTCGATATCTATCTTAGGATTACCCGTCGCGACATCATCCTTCTTCTCCTCCTGCTGGGGCATCGCGTTGAGCTCCGCCGCTTCGGCGATGATCTGCTCTCGCGATTTCCCTCCTTTCCCGAATAGGCCCATGCTCACCTCACCCTCGCCGCGAATGCAGCAGACATGTCGTCTCGACGAATCACACCACGCAAGATGCCATCGACAACACAGTTGATGGTATCGCGGACGATGTCGATGCTGATATAACCATAATCTTCGTGCGATGGTTTATAAGCGTTGCCAAGCGACCGGCCATCTGGACGAGCATCGATTCCTATCTGCCGCGGTGGCGTTTTTTCGACGAAATCCACACTCCAACGCTCAAGGGAACAACCCGTCCCACCACCAAGAATAGCGATGCTAGCCACTTCAGACTCGCACATTGCGGGCGGAGGCAGCACTCCGGTGCACGAGACACTACGCACGGAGTCTGAGCTCATCTTCGCACACCTCCCGAGGTCTGTCCTTGCGTTTGCGTCGCCGCAGAGGCATCATCCAGCATACCTGCCATGGCGAGGACTTGCCGCTTCACATCGAGCGGATCCTGCGCAATAGCCTCAGCAATCGCACGCTCGGTCTGATCGAGGACTAGATCGGCGATAGCGAAATCGGTGACGGAACGCGTGGCTTTCGCAAGTCCCAGTTTCGCGACGAACTGCTTGACTAAGAGCGCGGGGAAGAACATATCATGGCCTTGTCGGCGTGATTCCGATATCTTCAATAGCAGATCGTTGTAGCGCGCGACCATCCGTTCGGCTCTATCTTCCATATCTTTTGGCAACGGATCATCTTTCGCACTCTGGAACCGTTTGATTATGGTATCATATTTCTCGCCAAGAAGCTCATTTCTTTCCGACATCTCACTGCGGATGGGGGTGAATTTCTCNNCCACCAAGCCTGTCTTCGCCATCCACGACGCCGTCAGGAACGTCCTTGCCGTTAGAAGCATCGATGTGCACTTCAGCGATTACGACCGGCTTTGGCCGCACCGTCGGTATTTCGTCAGAGAGCGATCGTGGTGTCGTGCCAGTAACCGGAACAATGACGGACTCATCTGCCCGCTTCGACACACCACCCCTTGATGACAATGATGACGATGAGGAAGATGAAGACGATAATGTTGACGATGGATTCGATAACGAAGCATTGTTAGGCACCACAGACGCGCCGGAACGGCGAGATGCAAATACCACATCGAGCAACGCCGCCATAGATTCTTTTGTAGGGCATCGACGCATCCGCATGGCGATATCGTCTTCGCCGAACACCACGCGCGTCCATTCCGCGAAATCGTTCTTGCCTCCCGAGACATGATAACGGTATTGCTCCGCAGTCATCGAACGTAGATACGCTCGGAGAGCGATCAATGTGGGTATTGCCGGCCCATCCATCACCCGGAAATATTTATCGGGAGGTAGGGGCATATCAATCGCCATCTTCCGCCTCCACACTCAATATATCGCCGATCACATAACTATAATTACGCTTAACATAACACGCTCGTGTACGATTATTATTGCGCTCAACACTATTCATATGCGACGATATCATCATCCTGTCACCGCCGCAAGGAGTTCGCTGCGAGTCCTCGCTTTCGCCATCCTATCCGCGAGATCATCATCGTGGAACACGCCCCGCACCCAATCCGCGAAATGATTGTAGTTGTCCCCGACATGCTTGCCGAACATATCATCATCCATGCTCGGCAGGTATTCGGCAAGGTCTTTCATCGATTTGAGCGCGATGCCATTCTCGAGCAAGAAGCACTCAGTGGGAGTCTGGACAACCATGCGCTCGAGGTCCCGATGCTTCGGAGGAGAGGGGGCTGGCGTCGACGATTGCTCCGGCTGCCGCGCTGCAGGCGAGGATACTGTTTGTTCGAGCACGGAAGGGGACCCTGACGCCGGCATCGAACGCGAAGTATCGGGCGGAATGATGTTCGCAGCCGGAACGGCAGGATTGGAAATGCCAACGACATCAATAGCACCGACGGGAGNNAAGACTGCGGCAGGTGAGACGGCAGAAGGCGGGATCGCGGCACCGGGGGCTGCAGCAGGAGGAACATTAGTAGTTGCTACGGGAGCCGCGGATGACGGAGCTGCTTGAGATTTTATCTCGGGCAGTTTTTTCCCGTCACGCTTCATCTCGAGTATCTTGACTGTTGCGTCCTTGGTGCGCGCCGCACGTACGTTGTTCGCGAAATTCTCTTCTCCTGAGACCTTTTGTATCCAATCAGCGAAATCATTCTTCGTGTCAGTGACATGTTGGTCGTAATCCTTGTCCTTCATCGCGGTGATCTCATCGTATAGCGAAGCGAAACTGATGACGAGCATTCCATTCACGAGAGAGAGGAGTTTATCGGGCGGGACGCTGTCTTTCCACCCCCACTCCTTCTTCTTCTCAGGACCGGCGTTGGCGGCCGCATTGGCCTTCTGGTCCGCTTCGAATTTCGCGCGCTCTTCTTGGGTCTTCTGCAACTCCGCTTTCAGCGCGCTGTCATCGACGATCTTCTTCTCGTATTTCTTCGGGTGCTTACCTAATTTCTCCCATTGCTTGTCGATACGAGGCGTGAGTCCTTCAAGATATATCTTCACCATGTTGAAGTTGCCAGTCTTCACCTTATCCAGCGCGAGTTTGAGCTCTAGCTTCAGGTCGAACACGTCGATATTCTCTTTCTCGAGCTGCTCCAGGCTGTATTGCAGGTCATCGATGATATCGTTGTACTTGTTGTACTCCTCTATCTCATCGTCAGGCATGCGCTCTACGCTATGACGCAGCGGCTTGAACGCGACGAAATAAGGCTTACCGCGGTTGTACGCCGGATTCTCGACGAGACCTGAACCAACGGTGGCTTTGACTAGCGAACGCAAGACCTCTTCCCCGTACTTCACGCGGATGCGTTCGAGGTCACCCTCGTCGCGCGTCCTCATCTGGATCTCGGTGTTGATGTTCGCCTTGATAGTGCCTACGAAGTCAGAGAGGACTTGGCTGATGAGCAGTATACCGAGGCCCCACTTACGGAACTCACGGCAACCACGCTCGATTTGTAGGAATCCGTCGCCCGAACCGCCGAATTTCGGCAGGAGACGGTGCACTTCGTCGAACACGAACAATACCTTGAGCGGCTTGCTCTCGCCGAAGTTCGCGTGGAAGATCTCCCTGATGGCATTGGCAACCACGACATCCATATCACGCGGATCGAGCTTGTGGCACGCGAACACCTGTATCTCGCCAGGTTTCACGTATTTCTTGATGTCGATGATCTCGCGAGCGTTCGTGAGCATGCGGATGTTGCCGTTGAACGCTCGCGCGTCGGTCTTGTTCATGCCGAAGAACGGATAGAGCGAGAGCATCATCTTGTCCTTGCACGGACGCAGCATCCCCGTCCATTGCGCGGTCGGATCGAAGCAGATGACTGCCACATCGTGCTCGAGCGCTTCCTCTACGATCACTTGCGCGCTGACCGACTTACCGCCGCCCGTCGAACCAGCGACGATCGTGTGCACCTTGAAATTCTCGAGATTCATGTACGTCTTCTTGTCGGTCTCGGCTATCTTGCCGACGTAGATATTGCGGGGTCCGGGTTTCGGCATCTCTGAATCTTCGACCTTGAGATGGTATTTCTTCTTCCCCTCTATATTACGATGGATGAGATAGCCGGCTATCCCCAGACCCGTGAGCGCGACGAGTATGATGAGCCACACCCAGTATCGTAATCCCAAGAATACCCTGCTCCAGAACGGCACTGCGATGTGGAAGATGGTGCTCGCGCCAGAAGACAGACCTAGGTAATTCGCGTTCGCACGCAGGACGTAATCGCCAGATTTGAGGTTCTTCGGCAAATCGACCGATCGTATCAACGTGAATGCAGTCTTGAGATACACATTCGTCTGGAACGACCATACAGTCTCGTTGCCTTCTATAGGCTGTATCGTGTAGAGCATCGAGACCGGGTATGGCCTATCGATGAGCAGATTGCGGAGATCATTCTTGAACTTGATCTGCTGGCCGGGCAGCGCAGTCTTCTCGTTCGTCTCGAGATTCATCAAGAGCGCTTCCACCGGGACCTGGTCCTTGGGCAATATCTCTATCTCAATCGGTATCGTGACATTGAGGTCGCCGGTGATAGTGAGGTTCCCGTAGTAGGTCTTGACAGGCGGTCTGCCGTACATCGTGACGATGATCTGGTCGTTGGAGTTCGGTTCAATCGAGAGCTTGAGTTTGTCGAGCACCAACACGCTGCTGAGATTCTCATCGCCTTCGAGCTCGAAATTGAGCGTGATAGTCGATTTCTTGAAACTGTATATGTAGATAGCCTCTTGCTGGAATGTATCGATACGTAGCTTGCGCTTGATCTCCGCGAGCGAGATGATATAATCAATGCCTTCGATCTGCTTGGGCTCCTCTATCGGCACGGGCGGCACCTCACCGGGGCCTTGATCCTCCCCGGGACCGACTCCGGGGCCGACATCCGGATTAGAACTCGGACCCACGTCAGTATTGGGATTGGGAGGGACATTCTCGAGCATCACGATGTTATGGACCACGGTGTCGTTTGCTATCACAGTGAGATTGTTCACGTAAGGCAAGTATCCCTCCTTGATAGCATAGATATTGTGCGTCCCCTCATACGTGGATAGATTGTAGAATCCTGTCGCGGTGCTGAGCGCGGTACGACCAGCGATCTCGACAATCACGTTCTCGAGCCGGAGCCCTGATTGCGTGCTTATGTTCCCGATGACGTTCCCCGCATTCGGTTGCTGCCCTTCGCCCGACGGGCATTGGTCGTTCGGATCGGTGAAGAAGTAGTAAGGCGTCTCGCTCTGATTCATGAGGAGCGGCAAGAGCATCTGATAGTTCACGATGTTATCGATAAGACGTGTGCACAGGCTATCGACGCACACCCTATTGAAGCCAAGAGTGAGATTGGTATCCAATCCTCCGAAGAATAGCTTGCCGTTCGCGTCTTTGAGCGCCACCATCGCAAAAGTATGCGGCTGCCCCGCCTCGTTGAGCTTGTACGTATACGTTCCGGGAGCTGTGATAAGTGCATTACCGAAGTTGAACGAGATATTGCTCGAGAGCGTTTTCTCGGCTGAAGCAAGCCCCATGCTATCGATAGCATAGAACGCATCTATCTCCGCGTGCGTTGCAGGATAGATGGTGTTGAGATCAAGCTGCGCCACCGGATACACCGATGCATACACTTCGTGCTGAGTGTCGGGCTGCAAACAATCAAAGAGCGGATTCTTGTTGACGATATCCCCGCTTTGGAAAACGTGCGTCTGCTCGAAATTATACCCGGGAAGACGGTTGAGCACGCCGTACATGCCGGCCCACTCCTGGACAGGGATGCGATGTTCGAGAATGATCTGGTAGATGTTCCCCGCTGAACCACTCAAGCTCGCATAGCCAACGTACTCACTCATCACCCGGAGCCCCATCACTGCGAATATCGCCAGGACGATTATAGCGATGGCTATCCCTGCGCGCCTCGCGCTCTCGATCCAAGGATTGGTTGTACTATGACTGCTCACGCCGTCACCCCCGCACCGATCCGTCTGCCAAGTGCGCTCACTACGGTCGCGAGATTCGCCTGCTCCTTAGGACCCAGACGCGTGTATATGCCCGTCAGTTTCTCGTAGGCGAGGATTGCGCTCTCGAGATCGCCCGCTTTCATGTGGCCATCGAGCTCCAGCATCACGGTGTTGAAATAATACGCATCCATCTTCGCGAGGAGCGCAGCTATCTCATCGTAGAGCTCGTTCTTTGCGAAAGGAGGAAGCGTGTCGTAGGTGAGTCGCAATTCCTTATAGAGCATGCTCGCTTTCTCGTAATCTCCCGCGGCGAGGTTGTCATCGGCATCGCCTATGAGCACACGCATGTAATGGAGTTATGACTTCTTGCCGATACGATATACCAAGTAGCGGACGTGCTTGAAGAGATCGAAGTAGTATACAAGATATGCCAGCACAACGACTATCAAAACTATTACTGCGGGGGTGCCTAGTGCCGCAGTGTCTCCCGCGCCGAATATCGCAAACCCAGTGAGAAGGCCGCTCTCGCCGGCGTACGGCCGCAGCAAGACAGTCTTGATATCCTCCACACGGGTCATATCGACCCTGCGAGGGATGATATACGTGAACGATTGCTCAGCACCGAACCGCAGCACCGGATCGTCCTTGAGTATCTCTGCCTTCCCGATGATCGTGAGATCGCGCGCGCTCGTAACGACCTCTTTCGGTATTATCTCATACACCGCGTAATCGGGGCTGATATCCTTCGCATAGGTGAACGACCGNNCCGTCAACGATTTCGTCGTACCATCGATGTACGCATAGTCCACATGCATCGCTTTTGTGCTGATGGTGAACTGCTGCTGGTCATCGAGCAATTTCCGCGCTATGACACGGGGATCGGCGGCCAGGCCTCCCAATCCAGCGAGCTCCGTCGATACAACCTCCACATCATCCTCTTCTATGTAGCGGACAAAGCTCTTCGTATCTTTGACGCTCAGGCTCTGCGGCGTTTTAGCAAGGACATCCTCGATTGTGGCGGCGATGCGTTTGCGCTCTTGCTCCCGTCCGGCATCATCGTATTCCTGCCTGTACTGCAGATCGTTGATGTCGCGGACCGCCTGTTGCGCGGCCCTTTTCGCATTGCGCAGATCGCGATCATAGCCTAAGAGCAGCACCGCCTCCTTCTCGCGTTGCCCGTACGATTCTATGCTCTGCAGCAACGCTTCGAAATGCGCGATAGCCTCCTGCATCCGCAACTCGTCCTTTGTCGGGCTGGTAGTTGATCCTGATGTGCCGCCAGCGGATTGTCCTGCGACCGCCATGTCTCCGACGGCGGTGACTTCGAAACCGACGGTCGG
Source organism: Candidatus Woesearchaeota archaeon (assembly GCA_013331575.1). GTDB lineage: Archaea > Nanobdellota > Nanobdellia > Woesearchaeales > UBA525 > UBA525 > UBA525 sp10207u. Next base: position 33,304 of record DUGD01000081.1, on the reverse strand, counting down.
CGATGCGCCGGTACGCGATGCATCAGTCGCATCCGTGCATTCGACCCTAACTGTGTAGGACCCAAGCTGGAACGGCACTATGATGGAGCTCTCAACACCGACGATAGCGTTGTTCACTTCCACTGTTGTGTTGGGAGCGAACCAACTTCCATCCGTGCTCGTGTAGAGGGTGCAAAGCAATGCGTTCGGGTGTTGCGCGCGGAACGACACCGTCACAGGGGACTCAAGCAGATTGCCTTGCGAAGGCGATAGTAGGGTCACTGCCGGTTTGAGCGCGTTCTGCGTGAGCGCTATCGCGTACGGTAGATTATTTGCGTCGTTCACAGTGATATCCTCAAGGCCGTAATTATAGCCCGATGCACTCGCGAACAAGCGGTAATCTCCTGGTTCGACCTGCAAGTACGCGATGCCATTCGCGACGGTCTTCGCGTTCTCGACCGGGGTATTGCCATCGAGAGAGACGTCCGCTCCAACGATAGGTTGTCCTGAGGTCTTTTCTATCACCCTCACGGTGATGGGAACGAGAGGTTCGATTGTGTATGTATATGTCTCATTCCTCGTGTTGTTCGCCGCGTCAGTTACCATCACGCGATGCGTGAAACTCCCCGAGGCGTTCAATTTTATCGCCACCGTGGATGCATCTGATACGATGGTACCGTTCGTGAGATTCCACCTGATGCGGTATGGCGCTACGCCATTCGATGGCACGGCGGTCAGGTTAATCGTGCCGTTGATTTTCTGAGTCCCGCTCATGGTGATCTGGACCGTAAGCGAATTCGCGATAGTATAACGGGTTCTATTGATGCGCACGACATTGCCGTAGCGGGCGGCCGCCTCGACGATATAGCTGCCGGTTTTGTTCATGTACGGTAATGTGAATGCTTGAGGGTATTCGTTCGAACCGAGAAGCGCGGTCGTGCATTGCACGAAGCCGGTCTGGTCGGGACAGATATCGATAGAGACGTTCGCTCCGTTGATCGTGTCAACTGTCAAGCGTACCGGGTCGTTGATCGCGTAATCGCTCCGATCGGTCGTAAGCATGACTGCGAAGACGGGTTGGTATAGCACCGCGCGGGTTTGCGCCGCGGCATTGCCCGCGCGGTCGGTGCAGACCAATCGCACTGTGCCGTTACCTGGCGCGGGTCCTGGCGAGGGCGTGTAGTTGCGCGCGAAGCGTGTGTTTGGCACTACGGGCACGGTATCGAGCGTCATACCGTTCCATATCACTTCGCAGGTGAGCGATGCTGTGCCATCGTCATATGGAATGATGTCCACGGGTATCACTGGTGCCGTGCTGTTGTTCGTCGGTGCCATCACAGCGATTGTCGGTGACTGCGTATCGATGAGAAGCGCACGGGTGATGCTTGTCTCTGCGTTCGTGCCGTCTGTGCAGGATACATTCCACGAGTACGCACCGGGCGTCATCGCTTGGACAGTCACGCTGTTTATCGCATTGCTCTGCGCGTCCGGATCGATGAACGTGTTGCCGTTAATTGCGAGAGTGCACCCGGTCAACGCTGGCACACTCGCGTAGTACTCGAACGTGAGCGTGGTCGCATTTGTTGCGCCGCCATCTATCGGATTGAGGAGGTCGACGAGCGCAAGGGCGGGCGTGGCGAGAGCGGATATTGCGATGATGCAGAACGCCAGCATGGATATGGCCGCCAACAGCATTGTTGCCAATGATGTAGTCGCCGCGGTCGGCGAGCCGCGTGTTATGGAGCGCATCATCGTGCTCCCTCCAACAACGCTTGGAGCTGTGCGAGTATCTGCTCTTTGCGTTGCTTGCTCACGTCTTGTATCTGCTGTTCGAGCTCATCGCGCATCCTTGTGAGGTCGTCGTATGGCGAGGAGTATTTGATGCATTTTTGCCGCACGACACTGCGGATCTGCTCGGAGAGGTCGATGTAGTGATGCTCCTTCGTGAGCGAACGGAGCTCTCTGAGGAGACTACCGGGCATCTTCACGGTTATGATGCGCTCAGCCATGCTGCACTCCTCGCGCGTCCGATTTCGCACTTGGCCGCGCATCATGGCCGGGATGACTGGGGTTCTCGTGTTTCGCAGTGCGTTGTTGATCCCGCGATATATCTCGCTGCGCTTCTATCGCGTATTCGCGGCAGAACTCCCGTATGGCTTCCGATCTGCTTGAGAAGACGCCTTTTTTGACGAGCAAGTCTATCGCTCTGAGAAGCTCGTCGGGTAGCCGTACGTTCACTGCCTCAAGGCCGTCGCTGTCATCACTGCCGTGCAAATGTAGTTCCTCTGTAGTACCTTCGTAGTTTTTTCAATGTACGAAAGTATGTCGTCGCTTGCAAGTACGATGCTAATGTAGTACTCTCGTAGTTTTACATTTATAAACATTGCGTTGTTGAACCCCTGCCGAACCCCTATAACACCCACCGGGCAGATACCGAGAGCACACGGGCAGAACCCACATTTATAAATGACCTGTCATCACCGGGACGCATGTCGGCACAGAAGAAGACCCAATCACAAAGCAAGACATCGCAAAGAAAGAGCGCCTTGCCACAAAGCACTAACAAAACCTCCACTGACAACGCAGAAGGAACACCGAAGACCGCTACATTCGAAGATCGCTACGCGGTAGAATGCGAGAAACATAAACTTCCGACACACCAATCGCTACAACACGAGTTCGACATCGAAGGTATCGAAGCAGACACGCCACGCCTCACCAAAGAGGTGGCGAAGAAAGTGTTCGAGCACATCGACATCGTACGCAAAACGGTAGAAGGATTACTCCAACCAGACGCGAGCATACTCCTGATGCAAGAGGCAGAGACCCTCGCCGAGAGCGACCATGAGATAATAGCGGACCTCGCGCGCCGGCTGATGCGGCTGGACCGAAGGATGCTACGCGCCGAGCTCATGAACACGGACGAAGAGTACGCGGAGTTCATACGCCAGGCAGCTGCCGAATGGCCAGAGATGAAACAGGAGATCCTGCCCATCGTCGAACGGATGGAGCGCAGTTGGATCAACAAGCGCAAAGGCAAACAACGACAGCACTACCTAGGATAGGACGCCAGGATAATTCTAGACAAACTAATAAGCTGACATAACGGTTCGCGATAACGCGCACCCACATGGCCGAACGCACCAAACAATCGTCTAGTTGTAGTCTTGCTGCCTTGGAGTGATACTGAGGGCGCCGTGTCGGGTCCGGCCAACAGGCTGGGGGACCCGACGGCAACACGGCGCCCGAAACACAAAGGATTCGGGCTATTATCCGAATCCTTGTGCCAGGATACCGTGTATCCTCGGCAAAACGAGAGTATACTCTCCGCAGCAACCGTCAGCAAGAGTTGTCTTGAAGTCTCACTCTCAGACTCTTAGGTAAGTCACTGCTTCTTGCTTGTTGTGGCGGCGCATATGTGACATCGTCCTAGTGCGACGCGAGGGAACGAAGCGTTCCCTGCGCCAGGATTCGCATCTCTGCGAATCCTCGGCGCTCGAGGGCTGTTGCCATCTCGAGCGTCTGGATGTACGCCAAGGCCACAACAAAGATTCTGTCTCGTCTTCTGGTCCTCAACATTAAACACAAGAAACATTTTTATAGCGAACAACGGCCGGACAGCGTATGGCACAACACATCATAATCCTCGGACCACAAGCATCGGGCAAAGGAACGCAAGCAGAGATGCTCGCGCACGAACTCAACCACCGGCATATCAGCATGGGCGAGAAACTACGCGAAGAGGTCGCGTCGGGCAGCAAGCTCGGCCAGATGATGAAAGCCCACATGGACAACGGAGAACTCGTCCCGGACGACCTCACGAACAAGATGATACTGCGCGAACTCGAACGATCGCCTAACGGCGCGATACTCGACGGGTTCCCACGGACCATAGCACAGGCGAAATTCCTCGATGACCACATCGAGATAGCGCACGTCATCGCACTAACCATCAGCGACAAGACTGCGGTGGAACGTATCGGCGGCCGCAGAGAATGCCCGAAAGGGCACAACTACCACACCAAGTACAACCCGCCGAAAAAACCCGGTTTCTGCGATACCGACGGCCTCCCGCTCCGGCAACGCAGCGATGACACGCCGGCGACGATCATGAAACGCCTCGCGCTCTACCACGAACAGACCGAGCCGCTCATCGCGCACTACAAGAGCAAAGTCATCAGCATCAACGGCGAACCATCCATCCCAGAAGTGCACCTCGCAGTGCTCAAGGCGCTGCATCATAGAAAAAGATAAAGTATAGCGCACAAGTTACCGGCATGGCTGTAAGTCACGGCCTATGTTGGTCGTCAGGTTGCTTGTCAGGGACGCAATTAGAGCCGTAACGAAGACGCGCATTGCCCAAAAATCATGCCGCGTAACGCATCGACATCTCATCGAGGGCCTTCGGATAGCATCGTTCGAAGAGATTGATGAATCGGTCGTTGTACAACCGCCATCGGACGTCATCGCGGCAGGGATCTTTCTGCATCTGCCATTCATGGAACGCATAACCGCACTTTGAGATGTAGAAATTCAATTTCGTTTCAAGAAAAGACGTCCTCATATCATGCTTTCGCAGACCGCGTTTCGCGCTCGAAAGCGCATGCGTCGCACGCACGATATCCAATGCGCAACCATCAAGCATAGAACATATCTCATCCACACTTCTCATCACAATCACCTTCACCGCTGTCTCGCAGTACACCGTCGTCGCCCTCAAGAGGGAAGAGAATGAGGAAGATGTCGCAGTGGGAAATGAAGTTCATATAGTTTTCTATCCGGCATTATGTCGCGCAACACGCAGATTTACAACACACAATCGCCAACCAATACGCCAACACCGCTGCCTTGGCGCGCAACCCGAGGGCGCCGTGTCGGGTACGNNGAGACTCAAGCGAGAGTGCATCCGCCGCAGCAAGAGAACGTCACAAAGCACGCAAACACGCTAATCATAACCCCGAACAACACAACGCCAAACCATCACGACGTCACGTCGTCCTTACCGGAGATATCGCCGGTCCGATACAAGCACTTGACAACCATGGTTGCATAGCAAGATTTCGGCAACACGAACGAGATGAACTGTTGATGGAAACCAGGATTCACCGTGTCATCGGCAAGCGACCCGATCTCGAGCCTATCGACCGGGAAGAACGCGTCGCGCGATCCACCTTCAGCGGAAAGGAACGGCAGCGCGCGGACCACGAAATCACGCGATGAGAGATGCTCACGATCCAGCATCTCGGCATACCACAAATCGAACGGTGGTACGAGCGCGGTGCCGAAACCGACCAGGGGAATAGCGATGTTCGGAACATCGATGGAGGGAACGAGTATCGGCACCGGACCATCCACGCGTGCCGCGGCAGGGTCTTGCATCGCGATATACCTCGTGAGAGCCTCGTTCCACAGGAGCGATTGGTACGCGTGCACATACATGAGAAGGGTATGCTTGGGCAGGAATCGCAAGGCGCCAACGCCATCGGTCGGGATGCGTTCGAGGTGCTCACGGACACGCTCCGCGGCGTAAGGATCGGTCGCGAGGATAGTCTGTGCCGCGGCAACGAAGTCGCGTTTGAGAAGCAGCAGGCCGATCTTCGCGTTCGCGCTCGAGAACCGTTGCTCGTCGAAGTATTTGGGTATTGCGGTAAGCGGCGCGACACGCTCGTTGCGTATCTTTCGCACGACGATCTCGAAGCGGTTCTGATCGAGCATGCCAAGACCGAGCGGTTCGCGCACGAAACCAAGCAAACGGACGACAGGATTGTCGCGCTGCAATCGCGCCACACGCGCATCAATACCGGGGAATGTCTTGACGCTCACATACTGTTTGGTGACAGCGCGGGAATCCTTGCTTCCGGCGTAGCCGACCGCGTTGCGATTGACGCCAAGGCTCTCCGCGAGAAGCGAGAGCGCACGCTCGGTCGTCATGTTGCGTTTCGTGAGCTCGAGGAGCGCGTACTGCCCTTCAGGCAGGATGTCATGATGGGCCATCTCGACCACGATGAAGTCCTCAGGGACGGTCTTGAGCTGCATGGAGCGTTGGAGAGGGCCATAGTTTAAAAATACTGGTGGGTTTTCAGCAGACACAGTACCTCGGAGACGGGCAATTTGCATTCGCTAATGCGAAGACAGAATAACGCTCCGAACGAAAAGAGTAACGCCGTGGGGCGTGTACTTTGGGTTCGCCAACAGGCGAAGACAAAGTAACGCCCTTGGCGAAGCCAAGGGCGTGTAGCTCAGCTTGGATAGAGCATCGGACTCCTAAGTGGATCAATGATGAACATTTCGCTAAAGCCTTCGGGTTGAAACGAGAGTTAGCAGAGATCCGCGGAGTAAGCCGGTGGTCGGGGGTTCAAATCCTCCCACGCCCGTTTTCGAAGAAAACGGCGGGGGCAGTTCGGAACGAAGTGACCGAACTCCCACGCCCGTGAACGAAAATTCAATACTACTCATAAGTAGTAAAAATAGAAAAGCTTATATATTCTCATCGCCATAAGACAGTATGACAATCGACACACCTCGGAAACTTATCCTGATGGCAGGTTATCCGCGATGCGGGAAATCGACGGTGTCTACATATCTCAGCAACCATCTTGGATTCAGTCGCATTGGGGCGGACGATATCCGCGATGAGTACGGCATCAAATGGGGGACCGACGATCAGCGCGAAGATCACCTCTTCTATGTGGCGAAGCACCGATTAATGGAGCAATTACACATGGGGAAGAACGCAGTCTTTGACTCCACGGCAATGTATGCGGATATACGAAGACTCATGTTCGACACGAACATCTACTTTGATAGCCACATCGCCGGCACCATACCCACTTCAAAGTATATCGTACAACTAGACACTGATTGGAACGTGCTGTTGGCACGCCAAGTAGCATCGGGACGCAAAGCGGAGGACCTTGAGCGATACCGACGCGAGTTCCAACCCATCGCGCCAATGCCTAGTGTGACAATACTCAGGTACACTTCGAACACAAAAGATGATCTGGACGCCATCTGCAGTGATTTGTGTCGCAAGCTATCTTAAGACCGAACTCCCACGCCCGCGAGAACCAAAGTGACGTGTGAAACAAAGAGCACAATTGATAGTCTGAAAGCGAAGGCACATAACACATTTTTTGCAGAGTTTCCGAATAATATAGATAAAAACAAAAAAAGCAATAGAACTAAACTTAATCTTTCCAACTTGAGCTATATGCTACTTTTCCAGCAGCATCGTACTCATCCCAAAGAGCCGCACAAGGACCAACTAGATCATCCATCGTATAGGCTTCAACTTCTTGGCTGCCGAGAAACACCCGCAACTGAGCCGATGTGTTCACAGGTCTTGCGAACCCTCTGGGCGCATAACCGCGGCCCGCAGTAACAATAGATTCTATTACATCTTGGATATCCGTATTCATAGTATCACCAATTAGTAGTTGAACCACGAAGTATATAAATGTTTCTTTTTTTATCACTATCGAGTAATTACAAACTGCATCATCACAACCCATACGGACCGGGAAGAGATTGTGCGCCGCCAAACAGCATCGGGACGCAACGCAGAGGACCTCCCGCCATACAAAGCAGGTGTTCGAAGAGATACAAGATGATGCGGGAGTGACCGTATCGCGCTTCAAGAGTAACACGCAAGCAGATTTCGAAGAGATATGCCGCGCGCTGCGTACAAAGTTCTCGTGACGACACCACAAGTAGCCAGAATACTGTCATCGTCATATTCTGCCCAACACCATCGAGACGGCACGACGACCGCACAACCCCGCACGAAACTCGCGCAGTGAACGTGCGGGCTCCATAAAGACAGGCCTCAGAAAACCTTCTTTGTAACTACTAGTTGAAAGTACCACAGGGAAAACTTCATAAACGCCGCGACGTTGCCAACGTCAAACATGGCATCGAATCTAGAACTTTTCACGCGGCAACAAGCAGAGTACCAATCGCAACTGGAGATAACACTGGATAGCCTGCAGACGGTCGATATAGAGTTCAAAGCGGTTAACGACAGCCAAAATCAAGAAGCTTCCGCCACCGCGGCGTATGTACTCCCCGTCTATTTCTCAGGCTTCCTTTGGGGGCGGTTCAACATCAATAACACCACTGTGGACGCGCAGATAGGATTCGAGCACAAACCATCCGCGCTACGATCCAACTATTACCACGTTGCATCAAATGAAGAACTCCGGCTCACTCAGCATAACGATTCAGTGCTGTACATACCACTCAAGCTCACAAAACACAAAACCACTATCGGAACAAACACGCTCGAAGGATTCACACCCAAGGAAGGATCGCCGTTCAGTGTGCTCGGGATAGAGGATAGCGAAGGAGTACGATTGCCCCTAGTCTTGGCTTCCGAGACTGAATCAGGAGTCCGAGTGTTTGGCCTGTACAAGACAAAAAATGGTGAGACATCAATGTACAACCACAACAGTATGGCCAAGCAGCAACTCGACGCTGTGCGGCAGGCGATCCGCGTAACAAACAAGGGCCCGGCAAGAACGAGGACCATGCGCGTGGCAGGCACGTGCACCGGCGATAACAACGGTGCTGAGGGCGCAGACGCCGACACCCCCCAAGACGCCACGATAGAATGGAAGAGCCCGAAATCGATAGTGGGATTCCTCGATCAATACGTCATCGGCCAAGAACACGCCAAGAAGAGCATAGCCATCGCATTCTCGAATTACATGACTATGAAAGAGGCGCAGGACGAGACGCTTCCCAAGGACAACCTCCTTCTCATAGGCAACTCAGGCACAGGCAAGACATACATGATCAGCCTGCTTGCCGAACGGGCCGGTCTGCCCATAGCGAAAAGCAAGCTGACGGGAAAATCCACAGAGGGCTACAAGGGAGAGAATCTCTCGACAGTATTCGACCAGATACGGGAGAAAACGAGCGACCAATCTCCGTACGGGATCGTATTCCTTGATGAGATCGATAAGCTCGCAAGCGATACGTGGGGATCCGGCGCGGGTTTCGGCTCCAGACTGCAAAACGAGCTGATAGGATGGATGGAAGATGCCGTAGTACAGACTGACGACAAGAAGAAGGAGAGTATCAGGACGAAGAACTTGCTCTTCGTCACCGCAGGCGCATTCAGCGGAAGCGATGCATACGCATCGCTGAGCAAGATAGTGCAAACAAGAGTGGGAGACATGAAATGCACAGCACAAGAACTGCTCTATCATGTGCGGCCTGAAGACTTGGTCTCGTACGGGTTGAAGCCAGAGCTCGTAGGTCGATTGCCAGTGATCAGCGTCCTCAATCCGCTCACGGTCGATGACAAAGTCCGCATACTCACCCAAGCGAAAGAGTCGGTGCTATCAGGATACCGGAGATTGCTCCAATTCAAGGGATACGATACTAGACTGGAAGATGACTTCCCGGTGTTCGTAGCAGAGCACGCTCCGAGCAATACGGGAGCGAGAGCTTTGCACGCCGTATGCAACAACATATTCACCGACATACTGTTCGAACCCGAGAAATACGCCGGAGAGGATGGCGCCATAATCCTCGATGCTGGTTTGGCGAAGCAGATCATGAGCCTCTATCAGGAGAATAGAATCGCTCAACCCTCAAGGATTGGATTCTAATCGGAGAAACGACCCGATCGATCAACATCGTACACGCCAACCGTGCAGGTGCAGTCGATAGGGACCGCCAGGTTTATAAACCGCTGTCGCCGTGAGAGAAGCACAATCTCACCAGGTGACTATGCATGACCACGATTGGATCCTTGCTCAAAGAGAAGCTCATGCAGGCATTCACGCGGGAGACATACCCGACCGACGCGCGCGGCACGATGCGCGTGCTTGAGCAGGAGCGCAAGGAGAAGGAGAAACTCGCCCAAGCCGAGGCGAAAGGCGACGTCTCGCTCTGGAAGAAGGAGGAGAACCGTCTCGATAAAGAGCTGGCAAGCGAGGGAAAGCGCCTCTTCAGGCTCCTGCGCAACATCCGGCTCATCACGCATACGCAACTCATGTACCTCAGGATCATCGCGTCAGAGGTCCATGACGACAAGACGCTCAGCGATAGAGACCGCCAAGCGGTGCTCGAACGCATCGCCGCATACCGCAAAGAGCTCGGAAAGCTCGTCAATACAATTTTCCGAGAGGAGACCAGCTTCGAGAGCATCAACCTCTCGGCGAAGAACCTGCTCCAGATATCGAGTCTCGCCAGAGAACTGTTCTTCGAGACCAAGATGGGAGGACGGGCCGCGCGGCGTGCGACATCGCTTGAGAAGAAGCTCGCGAGTAATGCGCGCAAGGGAGGATGGGTCCTCAGCGACAACGGCAAGAAGTATCTCAAGCGCTTCGAAGCGATGTTCAACGAGGAGCTCGAGCGCATGACGAAGGAGGCCGAGAGCATCATCCTTCTCCTCAGGGATGAAGAGAGCGCGATCAAATCGCAGATAGAGCACATAAGGAAGCTCGTCCACGATGAGGGATTCCCGCCCGATATCGGCAAGGAGACTGAGGATATCTACCGCAGGGAGCTCGAGACATTCCACCGACAGCTCCAAGAGGAGATAGCGAAGAAGCGCATCGAGCTGTCCGACGTCGAGCGCGCGGCATAACTATTGTTCGCTATCGAATCTTCTGCTTTGAGGTTTTGACATGTCGCGAGTCTACTGGTTGTGGCGGCGCATTATGTGACGTAGTCCAAGTGCGACTGCCGTCGGCTGCGGCCAGATGACGGCAGTCTGAAACCACGCCAAGGCCACAACATGAAAACTATTGCTGACCGGATTCCATTCTCCATCACGATTATATAGTACTCATGTATCGTCAGCAGCATGGACCGCACGGCGCGCAATCTCGCGTTCACGAGCCTCATCATCGGCATCATCATCGTCATCGTCATCGCGCACCAAGTCGGTATCCGCGCGATAATCGATGTTCTCATCAACGCGAGCCCCGTCTTCATCGCGTGCTACCTCATCACGTCCATCCTCATCGCGGGGATGCTCACGCTCAAATGGAAGGTTGTGCTCAACGCGCATGGCATCGACATCCCGTACAGACGGTTGTTCACGTATCGGTTGGTCGGGTATTCGGTGAGCTATCTGACGCCGAGCGCTCACGTAGGAGGAGAGCCTATCAGAGCGTATCTTCTCCAACGCGAGGACGTCCCGGTGAACACGGCATTCAGCACCGTTATCGTTGACAAGACCATCGAGATAGTCACGGACGTAGTGTTCTTCTTCATCGGGGCGCTTTTCATCATCCATGCCATCGCGGATAAAGAGACGAAGCTCATCATCCTCGGCGTCTCCGTGGTGCTCATGCTCATGGTCGGCCTCTTTATCGGCGGCATCCTCGGCAAGCGATCGATGTTTGTCACCGTCTTCCGCATGTTGCGGTTGCACAAGGTCAAACGATTCCGCGCCATCGAGCAGAACCTCGCCGACATCGAGAAACAGATAGAGTTCTTCTACCGCCACAGGCGCGATAGCTTCCTCATCATCATCGTCATCATGATCATGCTGTGGACGCTCATGTTCTTCGAGTACAGGTTCGCGCTTCTCATGCTCGGCCACATAGCTACGCCGGCGCAGATATTCTTGGTCCTGACCGGGATAGGCCTCGCATACTCGCTTCCCGTGCCTGCCGCGGTCGGTACCTTGGAGCTCGGACAGCTCTCCGCGGCCATCGTCTTAGGGTTGAGCGCTGCGACGGCCATCGGCCTAGCATTCATCGTCCGTACGCGCGATCTCGCATGGACTGTCATCGGGCTCACCATCCTCGGGTTGAACAACTTGAGTTTCCGCAAGCTATCGAGCGAGAGCACCGCCATCGACCGTGAGTTCCAGCAGGGGAAGCTCCTCAAACGACGCGATACTGTCGACATCAACGCGAGAGCGAAGAACCGCGCGGCGAGAGGACTGCCGAAACTCAGCGAGCTGAGCCCGCGGATGCGCCGCATACTCTCGCGCTGGCACTACACTCGTATCGGCAAGACGTGGCGATGGAAGAACAGATGATGGGAACAACGCCAGACCATGAGGACACGACTATATGCCGCGGTACCTGCCAGTAGTGCTCAAGGAAGGCATCCGCATGGCGCGTCGGGCGAGACGCGTACGACGCGACGGATTCCATCAGCACAAAGGGACGCCCGAAGAGACATGCAAGGCCATCATCGATCGAGCATACGATAAGCGTCGCGGTTACTTCCGCGTCAGTACCGGCAACTTCTGCGAGTTCTACTCTCGCGATTTCGGGCTCAGTTGCGAGGCGCTCCAAGAACTCGGTTATGGTGAGCGGGTCAAGAGCACGCTCGCGTACGCGCTCTCGCACTACGAGTCGGCGGGAAAAGTTACTACCGCCATCGACCCTCGAGGAGTGCCGTTCGATTACTTCCTTCCGGCGGGACCGGACGCGCTGGGATTTCTGCTCTATGCCATCACCCACACGGGCAACAATCATCTCGCGGCCAAGCACAACGAATTCCTCCAGCGCGCCATCGACCGCGCGGCCGAAGAGTTCGTCGACCCAAAGACCCTCTTGCCGCGCGCCGATCGACATTTCTCGTCGATACGCGACCAAGCAAGGCGTAAGGGCGCGTGCTACGACGCGGTTATGATAGCGGTCATCGCGCGTGAGGCGCATCGATTGGGATTCCGATTCCCGTACAAAGAACACGCAGTAACAAAAGCGATCATCAAGGCGTACTGGAATGGCACCTATTTCTTCCAGGACCTCACGCGCGAGCCTATCGTCACAGGAGACGCCAACGTCTTCCCGTTCTGGACCGGCATCGTCAAGAATAAACGGATGATGGAGGATGCGATCGATGCGGTGCGCGCCGCAGGACTCGATGATCCCTTCCCACTCCGTTATGTGAGCGAACTCGATGCCGCGCGCGAGAAGACGAGCTTGCACATCGTCAATCTACTCTCCAAGGATTACGAATCACACAGCATCTGGATGCACCTCGGCCTCGCATACCTGCGCATGCTTATGAAGCGCGACGCAGATGCCGCGCGCCGGCACCTCAAGAGGTACGGACAGCTGATACGCCAGCACAGGACGTTCCTCGAGGTGTACGACACCACAGGCGAACCGTTCATGCGCACATTCTACGCCGCTGACGAATCAATGGTCTGGTGCGCGAACTGGCTCGTGCTCACACGGAACGGCGAAGACAAGACCTAAGAACGACGGGATGAGCCGTCCACCCGCATGAAGAATATCGTGCGATGCATTCTTGCGCTCAACACAACACTCCAACCGGGATACGTTCATTTCCGGTACGGCCTGAGGTTCTTTATGATGCGGGCTTTCTCGCGCAGCATCCTCGTCGCGTTGAGCATCTTGTGCGGCAACCGGTGCTCGATACCTACCACGCTCGCGCGCCCGGCGCGTATCTCATCGAGGAATGCGTCCCAGGTGTCGGCGTGCGCGAGTGTCACAACATCGCCGAGCGGAGACACGGTATGTCCATCGCTTCCGCCGACGAGCGATTTACCGTGCTGCACCGACCAACCCACCGATGCGAGGTTCTGTTTGCGCGTCATGGTCGCGTTGATCGCCTCTATCGCGTGCACGCGGCGCAGGAGGAGAGCGTGCCTGGGAGCGCTGAAGAACGGATAGCTGCGCCGCGGCGGCACGGCGAACGGGTGCGGCAACGCGACGATGCAGTTCTCGCGGGAGAGCTCATCGAGGAGCGCCTCGGCGGTTATCCGCGTCGAATTGCTCTGCAGGCTGGTCTTGCGCCGCATCCCCGGCAGCACAACACGGCGATAGAACGCATCGAGCTCCTCGAACGTGTAGAAATACGGGATGACATCCTTCCCTTCGGCGGTGCATATCTCTATCCCTGGACGTATGACGTCCGGTGCCAGTCTGCGCGCGGCGAGCGCTCCGGCGGCGGTGTTGTGGTCGGTGATGGCCACCTGCACCTTGAGCGATCTCGCCCGACGGACGATGGCGTCTATCTGGTTCGACGAGTCGTAGCTGTACTTAGTGTGGAAGTGCATGTCGACGACCATGTGCTCCTTGCGTAGCACGTCCAAGTCCGGCCTCTCGAAATGCACACGACGCAGATCCATGTGATCACACAAAGGTATATCGGTACTGGGGCCGATATTCGCACAGCAGTCCGCCATTGATCTGTTTCCGCATTATTAGCAGCAGTTGTATTATTCGCATAACACTCACACCACACTCACATAACACATACATAATAAATATTTCTATAAATATTTCGTATAACATAAGTATCATCATTGTAGATCATGAGACGCCCATCGATATCATCCACGGGCCCGCGCTATGATCTCCTGGACGCGCTTGCCGTCGGCTTTGCCGCGCACACGCGCCATCACATTGCCCATAAGCCCCCCTGCCGGGAGCGCCGGGTTCTTCGCTATCTCCTCGCGCACGATGGCGGCGAGGTCTTCATCGGATAATTGCGCATAACGAGAGTAATCGATGCTGCCTGGCGCGGCCTTCCCTTCCGCGATATCGACGAGCGCCTGGAACACAGACGACTTATCCAGCAGCTTGCGCTCGACGGCACTGAGAAGCGGTTCGAGGAGCGCGATATGGTCTATCTCTTTCTTGTAACGCGCGGCTATCTCCTTGCCGAACGTGATTATTGCCGTTGCGAGGAATGTCGGATCGACCGACGGGAAACGCTCGCGCCATTCGTCGAACGGAAGCCCTTCGCGGACTATCTGGCGCGCTTGGTCCTCGCTGATGCCTGCATTCGCGACCGCGTCGGCTATCTGCTCCGTGAGGAGTTTCGGAGCGCTGACGGACGATGCGTCCACGATGACGAGCGGGATATCGGTCTCGGGGTACATGCGCGCGGCGCCAGGCATGGGGCGTTGGAAGCTCGTCGTACCGTCGGGGTTCGGTTTGCGCACCTCTTTTTGCACGCCGTCGAACATCTGCGTCAGACGCGGGATGATCAGGTCATCGATGAGCGCCGCCACACGATCGGGCTTGCCTAGGAGAATGATGAACGCATCATGACTGGCGGCGGCGTCAGGTCCTTCGATACCGAACATGCTCGCGAGCGCACCCTTGTGATCGCCGACGCCGTACTTGCCGAGGTCTTCGTCGCTGTGGATCAGACCGCCGAAACCACGGGCTCGCGCGAGATCCGCAAGCTCGCTGCCGAAGCGATAACCGGGGCAAAGCTCCCTGCCGAACAACCCTCGCATGCCGGGAACCTTGATGCCCAAGGCGGCATCGCCTTTTGTTATCGCCGACTTGATGAATCCCGTCTTCGATTGCGCGAACACGGCAGTCACATCGATGATGTCGCCGGATGAGATCGTCGCGATATCCGCTTTGCGCACCCTGCTTCCCACATCATTTTTGAGCGCGAGAAGCGAGAGCTGGCGACGCGCCTCGTACTCGACGTACGTCTTGAGGAGCCGCAGATCCTGGCAACCCTTGATCTCCACGCGATTGCCACCCGGAACGCTGACATTGACATCCTGACGGATGGTGCCCAATCCCCGCTTGACACGGCGCGTGCTACGCAGCACCATGCCTATCTGCGAAGCGGCGTCCTGTGCCTGCTGCGGACTCGTGATGTCGGGCTCGGTAGCCACCTCGATGAGCGGTATGCCGAGACGGCTGAGATTGTAGCTATCGTGGTTCGCGCCGCGCTCGATGATCTGAGATGCATCCTCTTCGACACAGACCGTCTGGATGCGGACCGCCGGGTCAAGACCGGGTATGGTACCGCCGAGCGCGAGAAGGCCTGTGCGTTGGAATCCCGACACCGCGCTGCCATCAACGACAGTCTTGCGCATGAACTGGACTCGCGGCAGGATAGTGCTGCCGAACGCCTTCGCCACCATGACACCGGTGGTCATCGCCTCTTGATTGACAGGGTGCGGCGGCTCCTCATCCATCTCCACAAGGCACGACGCCTCTTGGAACGCATGATAGAGGTATCGTTTCCCCTTGGCCTGCTCTGCCGCCGCCGCGATATCGATGATGCCGGTCTCGCCCGCGATAGCGCGCAATTGCCTTGAGAACACCACGTCAGGCTGTCGCTCAACTATATCTGCGGTACACGCGCAGAAGAGCTTCCGGTTCTTCGTCGTCGCATTACCGAGCTGCTGATGGATCTCAAGACCCACTTTGAGACCGGGAATCACAGGATAGACCGCCTCAACACTGCTCTGGTCGGCTACTTTTGTAGTAGTATCAACGGCAACAACGCCGCCAGTAACAACATCACCCTTAGCACCCATATTCTCGTTGTGCAATACCGCGCTTTTTATACTTTCGCCAGGACAAGGCCCTGAGAGAAATGACAGATAGTTGCTGCCTTGGAGTAACTCTGAGGACGCCGTGTCGGGTACGGTCCGCAGACCGGGGGACCCGACGGCAACGCGGCGCCCGAAATCGTCCGAGAGCATGTCCTCCGCAGCAACCGTTAGCACGATGATGGTTACCGTTTCTCGCATTCCCCAGCAAGATTTTTAAAACAGACCGGATGGACCAGACACCAACGCCATCAAGGTACTGCTCCGACGCAGCCATCGGCACAAGACGTGACACCATGCCCGAGAAAGAATCCCACTTGAAAGTCGCAGAGGCCATCCAAGACGACGTCAACAAGGGCATCGTCCGCTTCGACACCGCGTTCATGAAAGAGCTCGATGTCCGCCCCGGCAACATCGTGGAGATCATCGGCGAACGACCGACGGTCGGCATCGTAGACAGGGCGCTCCCAGGCGACATCGGCGCGAACGTCATCCGCATGGACGGACTCACACGACGCAACGCAAAGACGACCATCGGCGAGATGGTCAAAGTACGCAAAGCGGAAGTCTTCGAGTGCAAGAAGATAACCATCGCACCGGCGCGCAAAGGCATCATGATACGCGCCAACCCCATCATCTTCAAGAAAGGCCTCCTCGGCCGCGCAGTCGTCAAAGGCGACATCGTATCGCTAGGCGGCACGCGACGCAGACGGACGACCATGAGCGACAACCCCTTCTTCGATGAGATGTTCAGCATGCTCGAAGACGATTCGCTACTCTCATTCGGCCTCGGCGACCTCAAATTCATCGTCGTAGAAAGCACCCCTGCGAAAAAACCCGTGCTCATCACGGAGAACACGCAGGTGGTCTTCAACCCCGAAGCGGTAGAGGTCAAGGAGGAGCGCGAGATCGACGTCACCTACGAAGACATCGGCGGCCTCGACGAAGAGCTCAAGAAGATCCGCGAGATGGTCGAGCTACCACTCAAACACCCCGAGATCTTCGAACGCCTCGGCATAGAACCGCCGAAAGGAGTCCTGCTCCACGGCCCGCCAGGAACCGGCAAGACGCTCCTCGCCAAATCCATCGCGAACGAGACCAACTCCAACTTCATCCTCATCAACGGCCCGGAGATCATGTCCAAGTACTACGGACAATCCGAGGAGAACCTCCGCAAGAAGTTCGAAGAGGCGGAGAAGAACGCTCCCTCCATCATCTTCATCGACGAGATAGACGCTATCGCGAGCAAACGCGAGGAGTCGAAGGGCGAGGTCGAGCGCCGCGTCGTCGCACAGCTCCTCACTATGATGGACGGCCTGAAATCGCGCGGCAAAGTCGTTGTCATTGCCGCGACGAACATCCCGAACACCCTGGATCCTGCACTGCGCAGACCCGGCCGGTTCGACCGCGAGATAGAGATCGCCGTGCCGCAAGCGCCGGGCCGCTTGAACGTCCTCAAGATCCACACGAGGAACATGCCGCTTGAGGAGAAGGGCAAGGAGAAAGTCGAGCTCGAGCAGATCGCCGCCATCACGCACGGTTTCGTCGGAGCGGATTTGGCCGCGCTCGCGAAAGAGGCGGCGATGATAGTGCTGCGCCGCGTGCTGCCCGACATCAACCTGCAAGGCGATGAGGAACTCCCCCCGGAACTTCTCGAGAAACTCATCATCACGCACCAGGATTTCCTGGAGGCGCTCAAGGTCGTCCGTCCATCCGCGCTACGCGAGGTGCTCATCGAAGTGCCCAACACGACGTACAACGATATCGGCGGCCTAAGCGACGTCAAACAAGAGCTTATAGAGGCGGTCGAGTGGCCGCTCAAGCACAAGGAAGCGTTCTTGCGCCTGGGCGTCAAACCGCCCAAGGGCGTGCTCATGTACGGCGCCCCGGGAACCGGCAAGACGCTCCTCGCGAAAGCAGTCGCCCGCGAATCGGAGGCGAACTTCATCCTAGTTAAAGGACCGGAGCTCCTCTCCAAGTGGGTCGGCGAATCCGAGAAGGCGGTACGCAAGATATTCGAGAAAGCACGCCAGACGTCACCCACCATCATCTTCTTCGATGAGATAGACAGTATCGCACCACGGCGCAACGACGGCGGACATGATTCTGGCGTGACCGAACGAGTGGTCAACCAACTACTGACCGAAATGGACGGGCTCCAAGAGCTCAACGATGTCGTCATCATCGCGGCAACGAACCGACCGGACATCATCGACACAGCGCTCATGCGCCCGGGACGGTTCGACAGGATAATCCTCGTACCGGTGCCGGACAAAAAGACGAGAAAACAGGTGTTCTCGGTGCACACCAAAGGCATGCCGCTTGCGAAAGATGTCGATATGACAGAGCTTGTGGAGAAGACCGAAGGCTACGTCGGAGCGGACATCGAATCGGTGTGCCGCGAGGCGGCGATACTCGCCCTACGCGAAGACATCAAGTCAGCGACCATCAGCATGAAGTACTTCAAGCTGGCACTCGACAAGGTCAAGCCCTCGGTGGACAAGACGATAGAAGAGGGATACAAGAACCTCGAATCCACCTTCCGCCAAGCGCGCGGCAAACAGGCGACCGAGAAACCGAGCTACTACGGATAGATCTCCGGCGAAAATTACGTGACACATAGCACGAGCGCTGCCTTGGTGGGGTTTTGGCTTTCGAAGTTGGCGTTCCCATAACTCGGAAATCACCTCGCGTCCGACAGCGCTACTCTCGCCGCAGCGCAGTTGCATCGCAACAAAACAATCTTGAAGACGAGAAGAAGTAATTGACTATCTGGAGAAACACATACTCGCTCGACACAATGCAAAGATGTATGCGAGAATAATCGAAAAAGAATTTTAAAAAAATCAGTAGAAGACGTCTATCGCTTCTTTTTCTTCTTGGCCGCGTTCGCCGGTGCGCTTTTCACGCCGTTCTTCTTCTGGAACCAGACCAAGTAGACGATGGGCAGGATACCTACTGTGTTGATGACAAGCACGCAGATGAACCACGCGAGCTGGTTGTTGCGGCCCGACTTCCAGAGAGCGATGCCTTTCCAGACGGCCTCCCATATCATGAGCGGGATGAGCCAGAGCAGCATTGCGGGGTCGAATACAGGTACGGTTGCCATGAAGAGCGCTTGCATTCGTGTAGATATAAACTTACTGGCGATAACAACAACTAGCGATGAAAGCCACGCTTTGCATTCATCGCGAACTGAAGCACAATGCGCAAAAAAGCAACACTCGAGAACGAATAACCCCGCCCTAAAGGGCCGGATATCCCTGCTACAATGCGGGGGACGCGGAACATACACTGCTCGTCCCTCGCCGCATCAACGAAAATCGGCCTGCATGCCCACGACAACTTGTTGTCGGGGCGCAGGGAAGCTCCGCTTCCCTCGCGAATCGGCCGATTCGCTCGGAAATCATAGATTTCCGGCGCGCCAAGAGCTTCGCTCTTGAGCGTTCTGGAAACACTCCAAGGCGCCCCCCCACACTGAAGTACGAGGTACCCCTGCGAGAACAGATTAAACAAGAAAGAAAAAGAAAAGAATTACAAAAAAAAGCACTCTACCCGCGTAATCCGTACGCTCGCGGGTCGAAGTTGAAACCGCGTACATGGTAAGGGATGAAACGGTGCTGGAAGCGGTTAATCTCGCCCGTCGGCGCCTGATTCGCCTTGAACATCCATGTACCCACATGCGGGATGATATTCTTCTTGTTCATGAACGTCGTGCGCGCCTCAGTGGTTCCTAACTGCACCGTCCAGCAATTGCGCAGGTAATCGACCGACGCCTTATGGTAGTGCCCAAGCAGCTCTATCTGCGCCTTCTCGCCGCTCTCATAGCCGTTGATGATCTTCTGCGGTTGGTAGCTCGTAGCGTAACCGGTGCCACCGCCGCCGTGCTTGAGGCGCAAGATGGCGTGGTTCGGGTGCGCGGAGAGGTCGAGCGTACGCTGCAATCCGCCCGGGAACGGTCGATCAAGACCGGGGTTCTCCGCCTGGAACTTCGCCTTCTCCTCATCGGACATCTGCATTATCTCCTGCAGCTCTTTCGATGATGCAACGTAACGATTGTAGATCATCTTGCCGCCCGGGATGAGAGCGATGTCGGCCTCCACATAACCGAGGAAGACCATATCATCGCGTCCGCCGGCAGCGGCCTTCATCGCTGCGTACTCGACGATATCGAGGCCTTCGCGCTGCAGCCACCACCCTTCATGGTCGTCGCCGCCGACAAAGAGAGTCTTGACTCCCTTGGCGTATGGGTATTCGTTGATGAACATCTCTATCTGCGCAGTCACACCGATCTTCTTCACTTCGTACTGATTGAAACGGGCGTGGCCATCGACCCAATTGCCGCCGTGGAACACAACAGGGATTCCTTCGCGTTCGCACATGCGGTACAAATCCCAAGTCGGACCTGTCTTTGCCTTGCCGTTGTCGAGCGCGAACTCGCTACCCAAGTGCGTGTCGGCGGTGCCTGCGAAGAGGAGCGGTGTATCGGAGTAGAACCGTTCGCTGTCTATCTTCGTTATTTTTTGCTTGCGCGGCGCTTGCGCATCATCCAGATACGCGTCGGGAACGGTCGCGAAATCGGAAAGCGACCCCGTGCCACCGCGTTGCTGCGCCTCTTCGAACGCATCGCGCAGTTTGCTCGGTGTGACGTTGAACTCGTTCGCGAGCGCTTCGATATCATAGACCACAGGTCCTGCATCACCCATCTTGGCGAGTATCTTCTCTGCGAGGTGATTGCGCGGTTTACGCGCCGATTTAGCGGATTTAGCTGCTTTGGCCATCATGTCACCTCTTCTTGCCCTTGAGATAGGGCGCCTTTGTCCGTTCGTAGAAACCGCGGTTGAAGAATGCCACCGCCTCAGGGATGAGCGCTACTTGATCCTCTTGGAAACGCTCCTCGTATGAGACGATGCCGCTAGGGAGCTTGTACTCCTGCGGGCGGCGTAGTTCGATGATGTAGCCGCCGACTACCGTATCGCGCTGCGCATTGCGCATGCTCGGCGTCTGGTCGATGAAGCTTCCCACCTGCACGGTCCAGATATCCTTGGGGAAGATGTGTTCGAGGTTACCGGTGTGACCCACCAGCATGACGTGGGGTTTTGTACCGCCCTGGATGCTCTCCGCCATCTTCTGGGGGCGGTAGCTCTTTGCGTACGGAATACCGATGGTCGGATGCGCGAGGCGCACGACGACATCCTTGCCCCCGACACTCATGCGAGTATCCACTTCGTGCGGGCCGAGATAGTGCAAGTCGCTGCGGCCTGCTTCGAGCGCCTCCTCTTCGATGAACCGTCCGATGTTGAGGTAGTGCGGTCGCCTTGTGAACGTCCCTTCCGCATCTTTCGCGGTTATGAAGAACGTATCAACACCCGATACCTTCGGATAGTTCTTGATAAGCTGTTGCGTCTGCAACTCGGGGTCGGAGAAGAGTATCTCGTCCCGCGTGACGGGGGTGGGAACTCCTGCCAGGATATCGCCGCAGTGGAGCACGAGATTGATGCCATCGCGTTTCACGATATCGTAGAACGCGTGGAGCGCATCATCACGGTGGTATTTGTTCCCGATGAACGTGTTGGAGATGGCGGCGAAACGGACGACGCCATCCGGGAAGTACTCAGGACCGAAGACGTGCTCTTCGGCAGGTCGTAAGTGCGTCGAAAGCCGGAATGATACGTCGCCAGTGCGATAGTTATCATGCCGCTCGATGAGATGCTGGCCATCCTTGCGCAGCGTATTGAGCGCCGCATCGATCGCTCCCGGCGACGCATTCAGATCGTCCGCGAGCTGGAATTTGGTGCGTCCTTTCGGCGCGTGCATAAGCACGTCGAGGACAGCATCCATGGTCTTACGTTCCTTACGCGACGCCCTATTGGAACGCTTGGACGGCGTATCGTTGCTGTTATCTGAAGAATGATCTGCTACCACCCGTACCACCCGATTTCTACAAGAACGGTTTTCTTTTTAATTTTTGCGCAAAGAGAAATACTAGTCTAGGAGATAACAATCGCAATAGGTAGTCTGTAACAACTATGTTGGATAGAGATTTATCGTCTGAGTGACAGAACAGGATGGTTCAATTCGTACCCGAATGAATACGAATATTCAAAGACAATCGCAGTCCGAAGGCAATCACCATAACGACCTTCAATATTTACGCAAACGCGTTATGGCGCCGCAACGCAGACAGGCATACACCACACAGGAAGGACGCGTCCGCACCCGCAATGTCGAACTCGAGAAGTAACAGCAACATTTGCGGCAATGGACACGATTATACTGCCGCAAAGACACGCGGTTGCGGCTCGCGAGAGCGCGGGCGAGAGCGACATACCGGTCGGCGAGCCGCTGCCCTCGAGGCATCTCAGGATCCACCTTAAGCTTCACGCGCGTCTTTGACACCACAGGCTTTGACACCACACGATCCTTCGATACAACACCGCTCATCTGGGCCGCCGCAAGAGCGAAAAGACAATCTATATCGCTACGTACAGACTCACCGACAATACGCTTCGAACGGCTTACCATAAGACCACCATACTATGCACATCGCCCGCCACACCCCCATACCCCACATAGCCAGTCGATAGACGGACTAGCTGTAGACGGACTGGCCGAACATCGATACAGTCCCTGCGCTGAACGGAAGCACTTCCGGTCGAAAACGCCATGCGACACACCATATGGAACGGATAAACATATAATCATATAAATAAGGATGGTGCTAATGGATAACTTGCCCTACGAGCGAGGTATCCTCACTTCAACGCAAGGGACGCGGAGCACGCACTGCTCGTCCCTCGCAGCATCGACGAAAACGCGCCTGCATGCCGGAGAAAACGAATGTTTTCTCGGCGCAGGGAAGCTCCGCTTCCCTNNAGATACTCCAAGGCGTCCCCCTCGCGCTGACGTACGAAGTACCCCCGACATAAAAAAGAAGGAACGACAAGAACACAACAATCGCCGCGAACAAACACATGCGCATCCTCGACCTCTTCAAAAGCCACGGCCCGAAGGCCGAAAAACACCTTGAGCTCGACATGGCGGCGCTCGACACGTGGGCAGTGGCGTTGGCGCATCACCAAGGGATAGACAAGGCGTACGCCGACTTCATTGAGAGCGTAGAGCGAGAGAAGGCCGTGCTCGAGAACGCGCTCAAACCATTCACTGATGAGAATACGCTCACCGCCATCCCTGAACGCGCACGGACGATGAGCGCACTGCACGGCCACGAACTCGCAAGCCAAACCCGTAAACTGATAGCGACCACAGCGTTTGATGAGAACGACATCTTCGGATTCGAGAAGCTGCAGGACGCATACTTCGAAGCGAACAGCAAGTACAAGGACCTGACGTCAAAGAATGCGGCGGCGCTACGGGAATTCTTCAACGACGAACTCAAGACGGTACAGGAGATACTACAACGCATAGAAGACGCAATCATCAACTTCAGCGGTAACCTCGAGCAGCGCAAATACCCGCAGATACGGAAAGCGAAAGACCTCGCGCAACGCATAGGCCAGACAAGAGAACGCTCCGAACGATACCGGGAACTGCTGAAAAGCCTGGAACAGGACGCAGCGCACACGAAAGAGAAGCGCCTGAAGCTCGAAGAGGACATCAGAGGACAAGTGGCCCTCATCCGCAACGAACAGGCGCTCACCGCGCTGCAACGCGCCGAGAAAATAGAGCAAGAACTGCACGAGATAGCCGCGCGCTACGCAAGCATCGGCGATGATCTTCGCAACACGTACAAACGGCTCCCCGCGATGCGGCCTTCACCAGCGCTCAAACACATCATCGACGAACTGCCCAAAGACCCGCTCGGGACCATAACACAGGAACACGAACGGGTCACCGCAGCGTTCGAAGAGGCAGTCATCCAACTCGAGGACGAGAGCCCCGGCAACACGAAAAACATCATCACACGGCTCACGAAGCTCGCAAGAGAGGCCGAGAGCACGGCACGCAAGGTAAGCACGACACTGCCCGACCAGCGCGCGCTCAAACGCGATATCATGAAAGACATCGCAGCACTGCAAGCGTACGACAAACAGCAATTCGCCATGCGCGCGAAGACCGAAGAGGAGGCCATCGCGACCAAAGTGCAGTACCTCAAAGCGGAACTCGACCCTGCGAAGATGGACGCCATACTCCTGGAACTGAAAGCGCTCGTACGGGACCTCGGCGCAACGGTGAAAGGAGAAACGACCGCGAAAGAGGCGGAATCAGTAGATGGGAATGAAGACGACGGTAAGAAAAACAACAGCAAGACACAAAAACCCGAGAGCGCCGACAACGAAAAGAAGAGCGAGAAACCGACGATCAACGCAGAGAAAGACGCCGATGGTACTGCGCGCGAGGAAGACAGAGAAGAGAACGATAAGAACAATTCTCGAAAAGGCTCTTAGGCAATAAGCAGTATTGTTGTGGCCTTGGCGCTATCCAGACTGCCGTCAATTGGCCGCAGCCGACGGCAGTCGCAAAAGGACGACGTCACACAATGCGCCGCCACAACAAGCAAACAGTGATGAGTTGCCTCAGAGCCAGGGGAAACGCAAACCATAAGAAG
The DNA here is from genome assembly GCA_013331575.1 of Candidatus Woesearchaeota archaeon. Taxonomy (GTDB): domain Archaea; phylum Nanobdellota; class Nanobdellia; order Woesearchaeales; family UBA525; genus UBA525; species UBA525 sp10207u. The sequence goes on along the minus strand of DUGD01000081.1, from coordinate 8,501 downwards.
AGCAGGAGATGACGACAGGACATGCATCGAAAAGACCGTGCCGCCGCGAGACCGAAGACATTCAAGGAGTTCTGCGCCCTCTTCACCGACGAAGAGCTCTCCTCGATAGTCAAGATAGGCAGGAGGTACTACCACGACCCGGAAAAGCTCATCGATTACGCGAAAGAGCGCCGCATGGACCCGTTCTCGGTCGGACTCTACTTGGGCGAGGAACGGCATGATTTCCTCCCCACGAGCGCGCTCATCGACCTTCTGGCGCCGCACGCGCAGCACCGCGTCGCTGTCGGCGAACGGGCGGCATGGCTCTACCTATGCGGCCGCGACATCCTCATGGACGGCGTAGCGCAACCGGGCGAGCACGCAGAGGGAACCATAGTGATGGTCGAGGACACGCACGGCAACACCATCGGCGTAGGCCGCGTGACAAGCAGGTTCGAGCTCAAGATGCGCAACAAGGTCTACATTAAGCACATGCTCGACAAGGGAGAGTACCTGCGACGCGAGCGCTGAAAAGGCAAGAGGATTCATGCGACGAGCAATGGACGCTTTCGGCAGTGCGTTGCAAGCATACGCCGAAGGCGCCAGAGAACCGTTCTATTTCACCGACAAAGCGGGGAACGCATACGAGCACCCGCTCGCCAAATACTTCCGCGACCCAAGAGAGTTCACCCGCATCGAGAAACGGATGATCAAGCTCTCCCGCGGACGCGTCCTGGATGTGGGCTGCGGCACGGGAACGCACCTCCCATCGCTCTCGAAACGGGGCGTTGCGCTAGGCATCGACATATCGCCGACGGTGATACAACTCGCGAAGGAAAGGGGCAACAAGAATTGCCGCGTGGCGGACATCTACAAGTTTTCGCCGAGGGTCAAGTTCGACACGATCGTCCTCTTTGAGAACAACATAGGGATGGCAGGCACGATAAGCGGCGCCAGACGGCTGCTCAAAAAACTCTCCTCGATACTCGCGCCAGACGGACGAATACTCACGAACGCGAACCTGACAACAGACAGATATTTCACGGCGGTGCTCACGCCGAGATACGGCGACAAGAAGGGAAGCACGTTCAAATGGATGACCTTCAACGAAGAAACGCTCAAGATGCTGTGCGGAACCGCAGGGCTCACCATGGAGATAATCGACCGCGAAGGAAAAGAATGTCTCATACAATTGAAGAAGAGAGAATGAATGACCCCGCACTAAAGGGCGGGGTATCTGTGCTAAAGTTCGAGAGTCGCGGAGCATTTATGCTGTGCGCAAGATTACGTCGCCGTGGCTGATGCACAAGGGAGATGTTCTCCCTGTGCACGAATTCGCTGCGAATTCGTCGCACCACGGCTCCTGCACAAACTCCAAGGCGCGAGGAATTCAAGGAATTCCTGCGCAAGGATTTTCCGAATCCTTCGCGACTCTCTTCGAGCTGAAGCACGAGGTATCACTCAAATAATGAAACGAGATAGAAAGATCTAAGCCATCTGCATCACAGGAGAAGTTTTTGCATCAGCATTCATTCTTCGCCATGTTACTCAAAGTCGTGCATGCCGCCTTGGTGCAAACCAGGCACTCGAGATGGTCGCAACCCTCGAATGCCGCACGTGGACGACGCTCGCATAAGCACCGCGGCAGACCTGCAAGACCGTCGCGATAGAATACGATTCTGCATAAGTTTCTTAAACATCGCATGAACAGCGCGAGAGATGGCACGACATCATCAAACGAGCGCGAAGACGCAAACATGGTACGCTACGAACAACGCGAAAATAGCATTCGGCATCTTCGGCATCGTAGCACTCATCGCGATACTCGTGACGATGAACGGCATAGCCAACGCACCGGAAACAGCACAGCCGAGCAGCACGGCACAGACACCAGTCATTGAAGATGGCGTGCAGACCATACGCATGGCGGTGCAAGGCTACACGTATGAACCCGCTGCATTCACAGTCAAAGCAGGCGTGCCGGTCAGATGGATAGTGGACGGGACGAAGGTCTCGGGTTGCACCGGCACAATACTCTTCCCAGAGTTCGACATCAGCCGACGCCTACAGCCCGGCGACAACATCATCGAATTCACGCCGACCACGCCGGGCAAATACACATTCCACTGCGGGATGAACATGGTGCGCGGCCAGATGACGGTCGTATGACCGAAGGCACCGCAACAGCACATGAAGGGAGATGCGGGAAAAACTTTATAAACAATATATGATTTCTTTATCATATGAAAAAATCATCACTCGATAAGTCCGGCATGCGACGGACGGGCGACGATCCCCTGCGATACGGTGCGTACGCGATATTCTTCGAGACGCTCGCGAACCAGAACCGGCTGCACATCATCAATAGCCTACGCGCCGGGAGAAAGAACGTCAGCCAGATAATAGACGCCACCGGCCTCGAGCAGACGTGCGTCAGCCATTGCCTCAAACGCCTCGAGAACTGCGGCTTCGTGAGCGTAGAACGCGACGGCAAATTCCGGATATACACGCTCAACAGCAAGACCATCGAACCGCTCATGCGGCTCATCGACACGCACACAGGAGCACACTGCATACACCTCATCGAAGGAGACACCTGCACGCACCGCAACGCTCGAACAACGCGCAAGAAGAAAGCGTGACATAACGATAGCGGATAGCATGCCATATACGGCATATACTAAGAATGTGACGAACAGCACACCAAGGACGGGACAGAAATGAAAACCACAATCACCATACAAGGCATGCACTGCGCGAGCTGCGAGGCGCTGCTCACTGACGTCCTTTCGGAGACGGAAGGCGTCGTGGACGCCCACGTCAGCCTCAAAAACGGCAATGCGACCGTCGAATTCGACGATAAGACTGTGAGCGAAGCCCGGCTGCGCCGATTGATAGAGGCGGAAGGATACAAGACTGCCTGAGGGATACTATGAAGACCGAGGACATAACGATAGAAGGCATGCATTGCGCTAGCTGCGAGAAGAACATCACACGCGCTCTCGCGAAACAAGGTGTTACAGTCACCAGTATTGCGCATAACACTGGCAAGGCCTTAGTGAAGCACGAGGGAATACCCAGAGAAGCCATGCGGCAAGCGCTCCGCGCAAGAGGCTATGACCTCGCAGATGACGCGAAAGAGAGAAAAGAGAAGAGCCCGCGCAAAGCGGCACGTGAGATTCCGATAGAGACGACGGTGCTCACGAACGGTTTTCTCACGCTCACAGTACTCCTCATCGTGCAGACGCTGCTCATCTACGGCATCTACTCGAAGGTCGGCGACTATAAGCAACAGTACTTCATGCCGCTCATATATCTCCCCATCGTCATCGTCACGAACATCGTCGCGCTCTGGCATCAACGCGCCTACGCGCGCAATACAAGCTGCATGACGGGCATGATGGTCGGCATGACCCTCGGTATGATGACGGGTTTCGGCATCGGCGCCATCGTCGGCTTGACGAATGGCATGTTCACCGGATCGATCGTCGGCATGATCGTAGGAATCATCGCGGGAGTCTACGCGGGAAACTGCTGCGGCACCATGGGGATCATGGAAGGCATGATGGCAGGATTGATGGGCGGCACCATGGGAGCGATGCTCACCGTCATGATGGTCGTCGACCACGTAGAATGGTTCCTGCCGATCCTCATCCTCACGGACACAATCATCCTCGGGTTCATGATGCGCATGATCTATGAAGAGTACCATGATGCGCATGACGGCGCGAAAGATGGCCTCCGCCCGTGGCCATTCACCGCCGTGCTCGCCGCGGGATTCATCATCATGGCACTTATCAGCGCGATCATCATATTCACGCCAAAAGGGATATACTGAACGCGAAGATAGAAATTCCTTTTTCCGCAGACGCATTTCGAGAGACGCGGAGAACGAGCTGCGTTTCGCAGCATTGTCTCACCGCTCGCCAGATTTCTCTGCGGAGAAATGCTCGTGGTTCGGAGCCATTCCAAGGCGTCTCTCCGCGAACGATGAACGAGACAATGCAACAATAATGCTAAGAGTGATGACCCTGTGGCAAAAACCATCAGACTCGCGATATCAGGCATGCACTGCGCAAGCTGCGCGACGCTCATCACACGCGGCCTCTCCAAGACTCCCGGCGTCACGTCCGCAAACGTGAACTACGCGACGCACAAAGCGATCGTGGCAGTCGACGAGACTGCGAAAGAAGATGATCTTATCCACGCTATCGAGAAAAAAGGGTACAAAGCGCGCGTGCTGCACAGCGATGAGGATCCTGAACTCCTGCGCAAACGCGAACGAGAGGAGACCGGCCGCCTACGCAGCCTCTTCCTACTCGGCCTCGCATTCTCAGTACCTGCGTTCATCATCGGCATGGTCTTCATGGAGGACGGCATCCTCTACCAATACGCTGGATACACCGTGCCGCACGCAGCGTTCGTCCTCTTCCTCCTCGCAACGCCAGTGCAATTCATCGTCGGATGGGATTTCTACCGCGGCGCGTGGTCGGCGCTCCGCAACAAGAGCGCGAACATGGATTCGCTCATCGCGCTCGGCACTAGCGCCGCGTACGCATATAGCGCATACCTGCTCTTTTTTGCGCGCGAGATGACGCAGTACTTCGAGGTATCGGCAGTCCTCATCACACTCGTGCTATTGGGCAAGCTACTCGAGAACAGCGCGAAAGGACGCACCTCTGAAGCGATACGCTCGCTCATGAACGTCGCGCCGAAAACGGCCATCGTCGTCCGGGACGGAAAAGAGGAACGCGTCTCCGTCGATGACGTGCAGGTCGATGAGCTCATCATCGTCAGACCGGGGGAGAAGATACCTGTCGATGGTTTGATCACCGAAGGATCGAGCTCTATCGACGAATCCATGCTCACCGGCGAGTCAATCCCCGTCGACAAGGGCATCGGCAGCTCCGTCTTCGGCGGGACAATGAACAAGCACGGTGGCCTCACGATGAAGGCCACAAAAGTAGGCGCCAACACCACGCTCAACCAGATAGTCAAGCTCATCGAGGATGCGCAGGGGCAGAAAGCCCCCATACAGCGCTTCGCCGACGTCATCTCGTCGTACTTCGTCCCCATAGTCATCGCACTCAGCATCATCACGTTTGCCATCTGGTTCTTCATCGTCGGCGAGCCGTTCGCGTTCGCGCTGCAAACAGCCATCGCGGTGCTCGTCATCGCGTGCCCCTGCGCGCTCGGCCTCGCAACCCCGACGGCGATCATGGTCGGTACGGGCAAGGGCGCGAAGTCGGGAATTCTCATCAAAGGCGGTGAGGCGCTCGAGACCGCGCACAAGGTCAAGGCAATCATCTTCGACAAGACCGGCACCATAACGAACGGCACGCCTGAAGTGACGGACGCTGTGCCGTACCACGGCCTCACGCAGCACGAACTCCTCCATATCGCCGGCAGCATCGAGCGCAGGTCGGAACACCCGCTCGCCGAGGCAATCGTTCGTTTCGCACAACAGCACAAGATACCTCTCATTGATGTCACCGAATTTAAGGCGATCCCGGGCCGCGGCGTCACAGCGCACCTCGAGAACCACCAGTTCCTATTCGGGAACCGCAAGCTCATGGAAGAACACGGCATCGACATCACCGATTCCTCGTCCGCCATCAACGCACTCGAGGACCAAGGCAAGACCGTCATGCTGCTCGCCACCACAAACAAGCTTGTGGGCATCATCGCCGTTGCGGACACTATCAAGCCGAGCGCTCGCGGCGCTATCGAAAGGCTGCACCATCTCGGCCTCCACGTCTATATGATAACCGGTGACAACAAGCGCACGGCAACCGCGATAGCGCAACAGGCAGGAATACTGCCCGAGCGCGTCTTCGCGGAAGTGCTGCCGCACGACAAGGCAATGTATGTCAAGCGATTGCAGGATGGCGGGAAGCGCAAGGTCGCTATGGTCGGTGACGGCATCAACGACGCCCCCGCGCTCGCACAAGCCGATATCGGCATCGCCATGGGCAGCGGCACCGATGTCGCAATGGAGACGGGCAACGTAGTACTCATGCGCAACGATTTGGCAGACGTCCCGCGAGCGCTGCGGCTCTCACGATTGACGATGTCGAAGATACGGCAGAACATGTTCTGGGCGCTCATCTACAACGTGCTCGGCATCCCCATCGCGGCAGGCGCGCTCTACTACTCCACGGGATGGCTGCTCTCCCCGATACTCGCGGGCGGAGCCATGGCGCTCAGTTCAGTGAGCGTGGTGGGAAATTCGCTTCTGCTCAAGACGAAGAAGCTATGATACAGGAAGTCGGAGGTAATACTATGGGACGTATGCATCCATTGACAATGCTGGGGCTCGCGCTTATGGCCTGCTTAACCGTCGTTGCGGTCGCTGGCATCATCACCGGTCAGAACTCGTTTGTATCTGTCGGTTCTGCAAGCGCCGGATCCAGGCAACAGATAGCGAACACTGCGCCGTCCATGATGGACGCTACGCAAAACGCGGCTCCATCAGGCCACACATGCGGCTCTGGCGGCGGTGGATGCGGTTGCGGTGGATGAACGAGTGATAAAGGATAATAAATGATGATACAGGTGCTTAACATGGAACTGAAAGAACTACGCATACCATTGATATTGATCGCTGCGATCATGCTGGTCGGCTCGGCGTACTACATCTTCTCAGTCGCACCGAACGCTCCTGTCATGGCGGACGCTTCTCTCTACGACGGCGCTCGGTTCAAGACCGGATTCCTCCCGGACGGCGCGTTCAAAGTCTTCGTCTCCGCCAGCAACAACAAGCTCATGATGCTCGACGCGGCAGAGGGAGAATTGCTCCCGGAGAGCAGAACGATGGTGCTCGGTTCCGCCGAAGCGGCCATGATGCGCGAGGAGAAGCTCTTCACGAACATCAACGACACACTCGAAGGTTTCTTCGGCATCGACATCGCCATCGGCGGTGTGCTCAAAGCCCGGGGCGACCTCGCAGACGATGCGCACTTCCTAACAGAAAGGCAGTTCGCCGCGGTGCAAGGTGAAGAGGGACGCATCTCGGTGAAGACCGAACCTGACGGCTCTCCAAAATTCTTCTATCGATATGCGACAACGGATGCTTTGCCTGAGATAACGCTCGCGGAGGGCGACATCACCGATTACAAGACGACAGAACTGGAAGGCAAGACATACTACCCAGTCATCCTCGGCGCGAAGGAGGCTACGATGATGCGCGAGAACAGGCTATTCAATAAGCCAGGAGACACCATCGACGGACTCTTCGGCAACGATGCCATTATCGTCGGAGTCCTCGAGGAGACGGGGAGCGCGCTCGACATGATGCACCTCGTGACGGCAGAGAGCGGATATGTAGGTTGATGCGTTTCGCACAACACTGAAAGAAAGACTGCTGCAAGAGCTGCCTTGGCGCGAGACGAAGCGGGCGAGTTCCCGAGGAGCGACAGCGACGAAGGGACTATGCGAGCCCGCGATCATGTGCTGCGCTGGAAGCGCAGTGCGGCCGCCGCAGCGCTTGGATTGAAAACGAGATCGAGTGGATAACGAACGCCGGAGTTGGCAGCTCAACAGAGATAAGTAGGATGCATTCTCAGCTGATAAGTGAAAGATCGCCGTTAATGACGATCGGTCTCATTGCGACGAGTTCATCGGAGTACGACATCTGCGGTACAGGATTGAGCAGATAGATTGGTTTCGAGAGAATGTGCGCGAAACCCATCTCCAAAAAAGAGTTACCGCCGATATAATTATCGATACCATGACGCTTGACATTCGCCACAAGAATCGCGTCCCCATCGCGTATTGTATAGTAATACTTCCGGATGAGGTCGTGCTCCATCTTATTCCGCGCGCTCTCAGTGTGCATCTGACCTACATTCTCGAGTGACGCATACGCCGCGGTGAACTCGGGAAGATCGACGCTGTGCCCATCTTCGCGCAGACGTCGCTCGAGATCAAGCATGAGACGCGATTCAGTCATACTCCCGCAGATAACCACCCTCATGAACGCAAGGGAGAGACAACACTGATAAAAAGATTTCTATGCTGTCTTCAAGTACTTCCTTGCCAGCTTGAGCATGTGCGCCTGCTCATCAACATCGAGCACGTAGACGAGCGTCTTGCCCTTCGCTATCCTATTGGGAAGGGATTTCTGGGCGTTGGCCTTCTGGTCGAGCTTGACACCGAAATACTCCATCCTCTCGAGGATGCGCTCGCGCATGACGGACGATCGGGCGATGCCGCCGCCCAAGACGATGATATCGACGCCGCCGAGAGCCGCGATGTACGCGCCGATGCGAGTCTTAATCCTATACGCGAAGAGGTCAAGCGCGAGCTTCGCGGCAGGATCGGTCTTCTCGCGCGCGAGGAGGTCGCGCACGTCGCTCGCGCCGCCGAGTGCCTTGAGCCCGCTCTCCTTCTGCAGCATGTTGAGGATTGCCTGCGGCTCCATGCGCTCTTTCTCGACGAGGAATGGAATGATGGCCGGGTCGATGTCGCCGGAGCGTGTACCCATGACCATGCCTTCGAGCGGCGTGAAGCCCATGCTCGTG
>DUGD01000011.1 GCA_013331575.1 Candidatus Woesearchaeota archaeon | reverse complement strand
CGAACCAGATCTACACCGACATGGACGACGGGACCACGAAGATGGTGGGCGGGGACATGCTGCGCTACGCCGCCAAGTGCCTCATCGAGATAAAGAAGCTCACCGGCGGGAACCGCATCGCGATACTGCGCAAGCACCGGAGCCTGCCCGAGGAGCGACAAGTCGGGTTCAAGATCGTCGAGCGCGGCATCGAAGAGATAGCGCTTCCGGGAGGCGAGGAGGAGAAACCGCTCCCCGACCCCGCCGCGCTCTTCCCCACTGCTTACGATCTGGGAGAGAAATAACCATGAACTGGACAACCATTGAGCGGCCAGGATTCTTCGGAAAAAGAAGAAATGAGACTTACGCCCAGTACGATAAGAGTTTTGGGAAAGAGAATTGGAGATTGATGTGGCGATGGAATAATGAGGCTATCCCGTTCATCACAGCATGTCAACTCTATGAAGATGGATATTACGCAGACTCATGCAAACGAGAAGGACTCTGGAGAGAATTGGTCTCTACGGCGAAAGATGTCTACGACCACCACGAATCAAATACACTGTCAGGTCTTGACTACCTCATACAAGAGGGCGGGGCGACGCACTTACAAGACATCGCTATTAGAAGAGTCGTTCTGAGAAAAGGATGGAACTTCGAAGGCAAGACATTAGTGCAGATACGCAGTCATGCGGAGTATTGGGGAGCCAATTTGAGCCCGGGGCGCGTCCCGTTCCACCTGCCTGAATTGATCGTCTCGCCGCATCTGGAGAGTTGGTGGAACCACAACTCTATCGAGGACTTCTGGCAGAGCAACAAGATTCTCCAGATACGCGAATGAACGAGTATTTCAAATAACGAGAATATCCGCATGCAACTCATAGTCCAGACGAGAAAGAGCTCTTGCAATGTCGCATGCATGCAAATGGTGCTCCATCACCACAACATCGATGTGGACGAACAGCACATTCGCGATAATTTACCACGGCATCGTTTCGGAAGCACAATCAATGAAATCGAACGGTATCTGTCAAGCAACGGACTACTGACTACGCAATACCCGTCGAGCAACAATCATGACCGCATCCCTGACGGCACATTCATAGTCGGCGTGGCAAAAGACGTCGACGGAACAGCAGCGCCGCACTACATCGTCGTAGAAAAGAGAGGAGCAACGTGTAACTCATACGACCCTCAAGATACTGCTAGCAAGATTGTCCGGACGGAGGAGATACTGATGGCATCACGAAGAAAAGAGCAGAGAAACAACGTGTGGCTCCGGATTTCTAAGATAACAAAAGAACGAATTTAGTTGGCTGTAGCAATATATTCCGCTCAACTCGTCTTCCCGTCTGCGGCCTGCTGCGGCTTCGTCGATCTCACGGCTATCGCGCTGCCTTGGTTGCCGCTCGTGTCGAACGGCACGACGAACACCTCGTAATCGACGCCCGGTCTCACCGGTTCTCCATCACAATTATCGAGCGTAAGAGTCTCTGTCGCGCTCCCCGTGTGCAGTACCCTGACAGGGTCCTTGCCTTGATGCGTCTTATCTATCGGGATATCCACGCTGACGAGCGAAGTTATCAGTCCAGCGGCATCGGGCAGGCGGCAGCTTACGTTGTAGTAGCTGGTATCCCGGCTGACAGAGGATGAGAACGATACCTGGAGTCCTGCGCCGAGGTTGAGCGCAGTCATCGATGACGGCGAACCAGGGCCATGCTTATCATCGAGTCCGATCGCGAATTTCACGACCGGGCTCTCGAACGTCCCCGTGGAGAGGCGCGGTATCGGCTGCGCGTACTGGATGCAGACAGGATATGTCGTCTTGTACGCGCCGCACATCGGTACGGACCTATCATCGGCGCCGAGCCAGACCAACGCATCGCCGTCTTTGTACATGAGGAATCGTTTCGAATCGAGCGAGTATATCACTTTCGGCAGGTCGACGATGCCGGCTACGGGTTTCGGCCTGACCACCACGCGGTAGCGTGCCGCGCCATCCTCGAAGGAGCGTTCCAGCATCACCTGCCACGACCCTTTCGCACCGCCAATTTTCGGCATGAACGGGACGAGAACCGTGCCTGCCGCGCCGCTCTGCGTCACGCCGTCCACGATGATGCTCGCGCCCGCCGATCTCAGGACGACGTCCACATCTTTCTCATCGGCGATCGGCGGCGTCCACGCGCATGCGCAATCGCCTTGCTTGTTCGCGACGCAATCCGCGGTCGCTTGCATGAAACTCGTGTACACGCCGCGGGCTTCGTCCTCGCAAGGCACTACGGCAAGGCCTCCTCCGATAGAATCCAGACGGTCGTCGAGGCATTCTTTCGTCGGCACATCATCGCTGCCGTCGCATTTCTCATAAGTCTCTTTTGCGAAATCGACGATGCGTTGCATTGCGCCTAACGTATCCGGAACCTGTACGGAGAACGAGGGGTTGAATGTGTACGTGCCGAGCTCCTTGACGGTGAGCATGCCGCACGCCTGGTCGGAGAAGCTCTCCGTAGCACTGCCGCCTTGCGCGTAGAAGCGGGTCATGACATCTGTGACGTATTTCCTCGCGCCAGAGCTCATCCCCGGCGATATCTCCTCCCATGTGGCGGTTGATGCGGTCTTGCCTGATGCTTTGATAGCCTTATCGACATTGCCCGATCCGCCGTTATACGCCCCTAACGCGATGCGCAGCTTGTCGGGATTGCTATCGTACTGCTTCATGAGCGAGGCCATGAATTTCGCGTGCGCTCTTACGCTCAACACTGGATCAAGCCGTGGATCGCCGGGATCGCACCCCGCGATCTTTCCCGTGCAGGTTGGAGTCTTGTCCGTGGCGCTCGGAGCGCATTTGCAGGTCCTTATCTTCGACACGCTATCCGGAGATGCTATCCCGGTGAAAGCCTGTTTCGACCCTTCGATGTGCGTGAACTGCGATATGCCGACGCCGCCGTCGAAGCTCACGATGTCCGCCTGCCCGGTGCTCTCCTGAGCTATCTGCGATACTATCACCCGATAATCCACCTCCCGCTCAGCTCCTGCTTTCTTTATCTCGTCCATGAGCCCGAGCTTCATTATCCGGTCTATGGTGACCGTGAGCGTCGCGTCTCCCGCAGCGTTGCCGGGATTAAGATTGAGCGCACAGTCCGAAGAGCTCGAAAGCACAGGGATGCCTTCGCACTCCGCGAGCAAGTCCTTGTTGTTGCGCGTTATCCCTCCGCCAGCGTCGTACTTGCGGCAGCTCGCGCCCGTGCCGCGGAGACGGGAGAGCTGCTCCTCGGGGAAGTAGCACAGGGGATTCGATCCTCCTTCTTTTGCCGATACCTTCGCGCTGCTCGTGTAGACCTTGAAATCGAGGTGCTGTTTCTCGGAATAGCCGGTGTTGCCCACCTTGCCGATGATCATGCCTTTGTAGACGCTCTGTCCCTCGCGAACATACACCTCTTCGAGATGGCTGTAGCGGGTGTAGAGCGACGAAGGGGAGTGGCGCAGGAGTATGTTGTTGCCGTAATTGCTGCAGTTGCCGTTGCAGTTCTTCCTGCACTCATCGTCCACAGTAGTATTGTCCTTAGGCGCGACCGAGCACGCACACTTGCCGACCCAGAGATTGCAGACCCTATCGACAATGCCGTCGGCCGCCGCGTAGACGTTCTCATCCGAGAAGACGCCGAAATCGATGCCATCATGGAAATCCTTGTTGCCCTGCGCAAGCGTCCTGTCGCCATAGCAAGAGCTTATCGGACCTAGCGACGGCGGGGTGATGGCGATATTCCGGACGGTGATATCGGCACCCGCCGCAGCAGTGCCGTCATCCGAACCATCCGATGGTGTCACCGCGGCGAGAACCGCCTCTTTCGCGGCGTTTGCGATGGCGGCAGGAGCATCCTTCGCCGCTTCGATAGCGATATCTCCTATGACCTTTTGCTTGAAATCCGCCATCCACGCAGCGGCGTCGGCAGGCCCGTTCTCTCCGTCCTCGCCGCCGTGGAGCGCGGGGCCCGGTCGCATCGAGGATGGCTGTACCTCCTGCGCGAAGAGGATGGATAGCTCCGGTATGTTGCGACGGTCTTTCCGCGCGATATCGACGGTGAGTCTGCGCAGCGATTCGAGCTGTTCTTTCGTATAACTATTCCAGCATCGTTGCTCTGTGTACTCAGGGGTGTCGCATACGACACTGAGATCGGTATCGAGCGGCGGTCTGCCCCAGGACATCCTTGCAAAGTCGCAGATACGTGCCATGGATCCCGTCTCGTAGCGGTTCGGATCCTCACCGGTGCAGGGTTGCGCCCGCTCTTTCTGCTCGAACGCTCCCGCGGGAGCATCATCAGCAGGCAATGGTCCCTCGTTGACAAGAGATATGCCTATCGCCCGGTCTTCGATATCTTTCGCGCATGTCTGGACGCCGTTCGCATCGCACGGTCGCATGAAGAACGCTCGTTGGTCCTCGGGCACTACCTGTATCACCGCTCCGGAGCGATCAATGAGGTAGTGCGTGCTCGCGAGCCCTTGCGAGTAATCGCGTTGTGTGGTAGCGACATCCGCGGTTCCTGTCGAGGTGATGATGATATACGCTATCTTGCCGACTCTCGCCTTGCGATTGTTCGACGGCATCACGGTGATGCCTTCCACATCTGCGTCCGGCTGGAACATGCCTTGCGACACTTTTGCGATATTATTCTGGAGTATGACGCTACGCAACGCCCGTTGCTCCAGGTTCTTGCTCGTCACGATAGGCAGGCTCAGCGAATCGGCGGTCTTGCCCACGACGAAAAGGCCATCGTCAGCGCTTTGGACCAGTATCTCGTAACCTAGCGCGTTCGGCATACCGGGATAGTTGAGGAATCGACGAAGATTTGTAGCCACGTCCTCTTTGTACGCCTCATAGATGCTCGCTTGCGCGTTCGGCTGCGCGTCCGCTTGCGTAGCACCGGATGTTCCCTTCGTGGCGCTGTTCGCGGTAGCAGCGAGCTCCACTTTCGGGAAGCATGCCCGTGAGGAGTCCGTCCATCGCTGGTACGAGGCATAACTCCCGCATGAGTAGTCGGTCGATAGTCTCGCGCCCCGACCAGGCAGCGTGGCTAGCGCTTCGTACGCGGAGAACTTCGCCGCTTCGTCGAGGTAGAGGAGCATCTCTTCGCTTATCGAATATGTATGGAGCACGGCGGATTGCCTTGTGCCTATCCCCTCTTGCGTGTTCTGCATGGAGAATGCGGCGCTCAATTTCCAGAAGATGAGCAGTATCGCTACGAAGAACAGGATGTTGAGCCAGAACATGAAGAAATCGCCGCGGCGATCATCCCACAGGCTACGCGCGGCATGGCGATGCTGCACCCGGCATCGATCGGTTTTCATTCGAGCACCATCGTTATCTTCGTGTTGCCTTTCGTCCCCGGAAGGAGAGCGTGTCCTACTGCATCGCTGACGTCCGTGGAGGGTTCTGCTTTCGGTTCGACGTTCACCTCTATCTTCTTGCCGTCACCATACTCTATCGTGACGGTGGTCTCGCGGTCGATGGGCGCGGCAGCGGTTATAGCGGCAACGATATCTTTCTCGTAACGTCCGTCGAAGTTCATGATGATGATATCGGCGAGCGGCGCATACACCGCGGTGCCGCCAGCGGCATTACCGGCGGCGTTGCCGGTGGCAGCGCTCTGGGATACTCTCGCCGGTTGCCGCAGCATACCGATGAGCATTACGCTCGCCTGATGATCCCCAAACTCATCTTCCACACCGGGACGATCCACGCTGAGGCGGCCTCGGTCGATGCCGAGCAGCACTATCGCGACGACGAGTATGAGCACGAAAAAGAGTATCATGAAACCCTGCATCCACATGCCGCGGCGAGATGAGGGCAGTATACCCTGGCAAGATGCATGCACTGTGTCTCGGGAACAGGTATGCGATGCTGCTGTCGTCATGCGTGCCATCATGTGTTCCTCCGCACGACTGTGATGGTGAGCGTTCCGGGCGCGAGCGATGATTTGTCCTTTATCGTCACTGGGAATGACGCGCGTTCCATGGAGGCGCCGCCGGCGCCGAAAAGACCGCTCTGGGCGAGAGGCGAGTACTTCTCGAACGTCCTGCGATCGGTGCAGATGACGCGCGGTTCGTGCCGCCCTTGCGTCCAGTTGAGCTCTAGGCATGCCGCGATCCTGCTCTCGTCCGAGAGCGCCGATCTGCCGGAGTATGTATCGGCAAGACGCTTCTCGTCGAACCGTTCGAGATCGATGATGCCCGGATATGTCCTTCCGATCAGAGGGTCTTTGTACATGATGAGGTTCCCGTCGTAGTAGAGGCGGTATATCATCGCCGCGCGTTCCACAGCGTCCCCCTCGACATCCCGATTCGAGTAATAGTTGACGAGCACCGTGATGACGATGACCGCGACGACGAGCATGATGATACGCGGGAACCACTCCATCATCTCGGCCTGGGCGCGACGCTGCATCATGATGATCCTCCTGATGATTGAGGCGCGGTAGTTCCAGCAGTTCCTGTTGGCTGCTCTGCTTGTTCCGCACCACTCGTTGCCTTCGGTGTCGTCGGCGTGATACCGCCCCGGTAGTAGATGGCGAGCGAGTTCGCAAGCGCGATGCCGAGCTGCTCAGGACGGAGGAAGACGTCGTTCTTCGCCGAGATCGCGATAGGTATGCGTATAACACCCGGCGCTCCTGCAACGGTAGTGGGTGTATCGGCGACGAACGGGATGTTCGATATGAGCTTGAGCTGGTCGGCGAAGACGCAGTCGAACGCGGCGCCGTGGTCGCTCGTCGGACCGAACGCGACGCTATTCGTCTGGTCGGTCACGACGGTGATGTCGAAGATGATGTTCGGGGTGTCGTCCTGCTGGACGACTTTGACCGCGGATAGTATGTCTCCGAACGCCTGTTGCGCCTCTGCGGCGTATGTCCCCGTCGGCGCTTTCGTGATGTTGATGCTCACCACCGCTTCGCTTATAGGGACCGCCTTGCGCGCCATCGTCGGGCACGATGCGAGCACCGTCTCCGCTTGCGTGATGGCAAAACTCTCTCCGCTCTTTCTCAAGACGAGATACTCAGGTCTTGTCAGCATGATGGCTCCCGTAGGGTAGTCGATCGCGAGACCGTAGAAGACCTGCCGAGCGTCCGACGGTTGGAGGCCGCTTGCGGTGGTCCGGCCCACCTCGATCTTCCCATTATCGACCCAGAATGAAATGTCAAGATTGGGTTTGATATTGTCGTAACGCAACACCACATCGCCCGCTCCTGCATTGACAAGCTCCGCTGTCGACGATACATCCATCGCGTAGAATCGGGCGTAGAATGCCTCTCCGTTCGCGTTCGTCGCTATGAACCCGTATGCCGCGAGAGCGAAAAAACCGAGGAGAGCGAGCGTGATGATAGTCTCGAACATATCGGATATCGCACCATGACGCCACCACGCACCCATACAGCGCTTCCCGTCGAGAGAACTTATAAAGGTTGCGAGGGAAATGAGGGGTGTACTCGCGTCAAATCCACAACAACCGTCGCGTAAGAACGAAGCGATGATTGCGGCCTAGAGAAGTGTACTGATGAGTATTACCACGCAGACTGCGCAATTCGGATAAACAGTCATCAGGTTGCCGCCTTGGAATAGCCCTGAGACCCGCGTGTCGGGAGCGAGGGACCCGACTATACGCGGGTCGAAACGACCCGAGAGTGCGTTCTCCGCGGCAAAAAAATCGTGAGAAGAATCTCTGCAGTCCGATCGCACTGCCTATTGCTTGCAACTAGAGACTGACTTGAATAACGACGAACGCTCGGCATCGGTGAATCGGCTTGCGGCTTTCACGATACAGGTGTCGGTCGAACCCTGCATCAATACGCAGTACGCCGTGCTGGTCGTCGATACTAGACATGGCATCGGGTCATCGCAGCATTGTTTTTCCAAGCCGCGTATAGTGTCTTTCGCGCAATCCTTGACTCCGAACGCCTCTGTCTGCACTTTCTTGCATACAGGCACCGCCACGGGAGGTGATGCACCTGTAGATTGAGCGACACCGGTCACCGATGCCGGAGGGACGGGTTTGGTGTCGAGGATGACGTCGTTCCCCGAACGACGTATGATGACATCGACGAATGTTCCCTCGATGAATTCTGAGGAGAGGAAGAAGTCGTATTGTCCGCTTCCGCGCGAGGTCAGAGTCACCTTCGGATCGTACCCTTCCAGTTCGAAGGACTGCGTATCCTCTGTCCCGAGTATACGCGTCGCTTCGACCGACATGCATTTGACCACGCTCGCATCGAACTCCTTGTCTTCGACATCGATCTTGTAGAGGCATAGACATGATTCGTCCCAGTAGCAGCGGAGCGGCCGTTTGAGGACGAGCTCGCTCTTATCGAGACCGAACCATTGCGCGGTCGTCGCCGTGAAATCATCGCGCCCCGAGAATCCCACCATGATATACTGGTATGACATCGTGATGATGACGGACGATTCGGGAGGATCGAGTTTCTTGTCGATGGACTCCTCGATGCGTTGCCCGAGAAGGATGACCGACGACCTCGCCCGGAAATCATCGCCGGGATCGGAAAATTGCTCGATAAGCTTGATGGAGAGCGCGAAGACCGCGACGAGCATGATAGCGCCGAGGATGAGACGGCCCGTCGTCATCGATACCTCCTCTTCAGCCCCCTCGCCGCGACGGTTCAAGAGACGGGACATACGGCCTCAGCATTGACGGGTGGCAAGACTGTCAAGCGTCTTTTTATCATCGGCGAATACAGCAGCGCATGCAGCAGAATCACTCGGTACGGATTTGCACACAAACCAATCGTTGGTATTTTCTGCGTATCGCAATCCGATATCAGATACTCGCCAATAACAGTTTGGCTTAACGCCAGTACACAATCTTACTGCGTGATTCATAGACTCTTCATGATCATCCCAGCCATCAAGGTCAAACGTTCCTTGCGGACTTACGGTCCGGCAGACAGCGTCAGAGGACGTTCCGCCGTTCGATGGCTGGCCTGCTTGCAATAATCGCTCTACGGGTTGACCACCGACAGTGATCTTGAACGTAGCGCTCACAGGTTTCCCTGACGCGCCGATCTCGCGCAGAAGCGCGTCTTTGGTCACACCCTGGATGCCGTTCATGAGCGTTCCCGAGTATATCCTGACCTGGCCGTCAGACGCCACCTGACAGGGTTGATCCTTCATGTCGGCGAGCGCAGTGGTTCCGGTGATACGTCGGGTGGCCGGATCGTAATTCTGTTTTTTGATAGTGTAACCGAACGTACATGTCGATTTCTTCGATGATATATCGCTCATCGCGGCGGATGATAGATAGTAGATTATCTCCAGTTGCTTGTCTAATTCGACGATGGTACGGTACGCGTTCAGGTCTTGGCACGAACCATCGACTTTCACCACCATAGTACCGCTCTGGATGTTCTGGCACATCGCTAAATCGGACGCTTTCTTCATCTCCTCGGCAGATGCAGTGCTATCTCCCGGAACGAGAAGACAACAGACGCCGGTACTGCAACCGATATTTCCGAACGATTGCCAACGATAACCCTCACGAGGGGCTGTTTTTTCAGGAGGGCACGTGGGAGTGCATCTTCCTTCTGCTCCTGCGAACGTACCTATGAGTCCTTCGCATTGCTGAAAGTTATCAACACTTTCCGTCCCAGTTTTCATGAATTTGTAGACGATGAATATGCCGACGCCGATGACGAGGACTACGAAGACGAGGGTGACGAGCAACTCTCCGATAACGATGCCTTTGCGGTTCATCAGTCGTTCTCCCTCTCTTCAAGGTAGATGACGAGCGCTTTCGCCAGCATATCATAGCCGTTGAAGACGGTCGCCATCGTCACCGCGCTGTTCCCTGCGTTGTCATCGCCGCGCATGCACAAGACTTTGATTTCCGTGCCGCTGTACATCCGCAATCGCGACGTCTCTGTGGAGTAACCTGATGTCGGACACCACGTGTTGGCCGATTGCGCGCCGCTCACGAGCGCGGGCAGGAATTTGGTGATGTCGCCAATGTACGCGACGCCGAATGTCGACTTGCAGCCCGACTCGGTCACGCCGAGCGCCTCGGGAAGGCCGTCTTGGCAGAAGAACTGCATCCTGAGCGTGAAGGGGTCGAATTTGATGTCGACTTGCGGCGGCGTGCGGTCGATGTTGATGCGCTGGCCTTTGCCGCCGACATAGGAGAATCCGCCGTTCATATCCTGGCCGTACACGCATAGGTACTGCCCGGCCATGTTCGCCTCACGGAGCCGTATCGTCGCGGTCTGAGTGGCGGGGTCGAACGTATCCGCCCAATACGTCGTACCGATGGTGAAAGAACTCTTCTCCATGATATCTTCGCTCGATCGGCATTTCGTGCTCGATGTTTGCTGCGTGAACCCGAGGAATGTGTTCGCGAGCTCTGCGTCGGCGGTCCCCGTATTCTTGAGCGCTGTGAAGAATGGTGTCGCAGCAGCGCTGAATGAGCTGCTGAGCGCGCCCGATTCCGCGATCATGCACTGATCGTACGTCTCGTAAGGGCCTTTTGTGGTTTTGCCTGTCTTCGTGTCCACGATATAGTATTTCGGTTTGACAACGGTGAGTTGGGTCGGGTTATTAGCGACAGTACCACAATCGTGCTCTTCGCTTCCGATGTTCGTGTGCGTCGCTGCCACAACCTTGAATGCGATGTTCTTGCATTTGACGTTCTGTGTGTCGCAGGCCACGGTCGCCGTCTTCTCTCGCGTCCATTTATTGTCCAGTCCTTTGACTATGCGGACCGGATAGGTCGGTTTGATGCTGAGCTTTTGCGTGGTCTTGAAGATGGCGGTTGCCGCATCGCGCGTTTGATCGCCGTTTTGGCTGCTATATACCACCACTACGAGTCGGAGTGTCTGACCAGCATAATCGGTTAGTATCTTGCTTTCTTTACCGAATGTTATCGTACCGGATAGTCTGGTCGACATCAGATCGGCGTTTTTCGAATCTTTGACATCGCTCGGCGCCGTGACACTGATAGTTCCGATACTTCCTGTGACGCCGGACGCGGGAGTTATAGGCCCGGAAGATGTCCCTTTTGCAGTATCGAACGTGAAGCTACCGAGTAGTTTCCCGCTGACATCCTCGATGCCTATCACAGTGACCCAATCGCCTCTGCCGCACGCGCGCATGGGGTCGTTGTAGTACTTCCGGCAATCATCCACCAACTTCTGGGTCGCGAAGTACTCTGTGCTCTGCGTGAATGCTATCTTTGGCTCTTCCGGCATGCCGGCGAGGATGGTGATAGTCGACCCGGGGTTGTATTTGATCGCCGTCGCAGTGCCGCTTGAGAACGTGACGACCGGTTGTCGTAGCGAGAACGATGGCGGTTGTACGC
Source organism: Candidatus Woesearchaeota archaeon (assembly GCA_013331575.1). Taxonomy (GTDB): domain Archaea; phylum Nanobdellota; class Nanobdellia; order Woesearchaeales; family UBA525; genus UBA525; species UBA525 sp10207u. Next base: position 1,305 of record DUGD01000011.1, on the reverse strand, counting down.
TAGTGCCACTGCCGGATCCGGCGGGTGTACCGTCTGCGTTCGCAGTCCCGCTGCCCCCTCCAGTCAAGCTCCTGCAACAGAGCTCTCCGTCTTTGGAGCAGGAGTATGGCGCGGGAACGATGCCTTTGGTGAGATCGCACATCGATTGGCAAGTCCCGCCGTTGTTCGTGCAGTCGTTTGCCTTGCCGAAGTTCTTCGAGCTGTTCATCAACCAGTAGCCTGCGATGACGATGACGATGAGAACTATCGCTATCGTCGCAAGTAGCCCCGGCCCTTCATTGCCCCGCCGATTCATCAACCCGCCTTACTCATCCGGGTTGGTGAGCTTGATACAGCAGACTTGTCCGGTGTTGCAGTTGTTCGGGCTGTAGACGAGTCCTTCATCGATAGGACAATCGGTCGGACTAGACCCTGATCTGCATTCGCCGCCGATGTTCAAGCACTCCTTCGCGACATTGCCGCCGCTGCGGATGACAAGCACGCTCAGGATGACGAGCACGAGCAGCGCAATGGCCGCGATAATGATGACTTCCATGGAGATCTCGCCACGCTTCATAAACCACCTCGAGGAATCCCTCTCAGACGATTCCTTCACGGAAAGAGTATTTAAACATTCTGGTGGCTCCGACGAAGAGAACGCGGCTGTGCTGCTTGGTAGGGCCTGAGGCACATCATTACTATTTGCGTGTTGTGGCGGTGCATCTGTGACGGTAGTCCATATGCGACTGTCGTCGGCTGCGGCCATGACGACAGCCTGGATACGCACCAAGGTTTGACTACGCAGTGGGCAAACCTAGGAACGAAGTGACTAAGGCCACAACAAAGGCATCTATTGCCTCAGAGCCGCTTGGCAGCTATAGTTCGCCTGCGCTCGGCAGCCACGATGCGCCGCCCATGACAACATACTTGTACACAAGGTACGCCACGATGCCGATGAGGACTACCCAGATGGCGATGTCGACGAGAAGATTGCCGAATTGCGCCTTACGCATCATGCGTCTTTCCATCATCCGCCTCCGAGGAGCGCGCGGAAGAAGCCGAGCGATTCGCTATTCTTGCTCTGCAGAGAGAAGATGAACAGCATGATGCCGAGCAGCAGGATGACGCCCGCGACCAAGTACATGACCATGCTGATTTCTGCGCGGCGGCTCAGGATGCGAAATGACATGAGATATGCACTGTGCTCGCTCCTTTTTATGCTATTCGTTTCGGGTGCTGTGTAGAATTCATCGTCGTTGCCTTGGAGTGGACCAGACCACCGAGGTGCTGGAGGCCTCGGTGGTCGTAAGTGCCAGCAGGTGCTGG
>DUGD01000099.1 GCA_013331575.1 Candidatus Woesearchaeota archaeon | reverse complement strand
CGCCCCGGCATGTACATCGGCAGCACCGGTCCGCGCGGCCTGCACCACCTCGTGTACGAGATAGTCGATAACAGCATCGACGAGGCGATGGCCGGGCATTGCACGCGCGTCCTCATCACGCTCCACAGCGACGGATCATGCTCCGTCGAGGATAACGGCCGCGGCATCCCGACCGATATCCACCCGCAGTTCGGCATCTCCGCGGCCGAAGTCGCGCTCTCGAAGCTGCACGCCGGCGGCAAGTTCGACAAGAACTCCTACAAGGTCTCGGGCGGCCTGCACGGCGTAGGCGTCAGCGTGGTCAACGCGCTCTCCACCAAGATGGAGGCGACGATCAAGCGCGACGGCAAGGTCCACGTCATCGAGTTCAAGCGCGGCGACCTCGTCGATCACCTCAAGGTCGTTGGCGAGACGACGGAGCACGGCACCACCGTCCGGTTCTGGCCCGACGCGGAGATATTCACGGAGACCGTTGAGTTCAGTTTCGACACGCTCCAGCAGCGCCTGCGCGAGCTCGCGTTCCTCAATAAAGGCATCACGATCATCATCGTCGACGAGCGCGAGGGCAAGCAGCAGCGCAGCGAGCTCTTCTTCGAGGGCGGCATCATCAGCTACGTCGAGTGGCTCAACAAGAGCAAGAAGACGCTGCACCCGCCCATCTACTTCGCGCGCGCGAAAGAGGGTGTGGAGATGGAGGTCTGCCTGCAGTGGACCGACACGTACACCGAGAACATCTTCAGCTTCGTCAACAACATCAACACGATCGAGGGTGGGACGCACCTCTCGGGCTTCCGCAGCGCGCTCACGCGCGGCGTGAACAAGTACGCCGCGGAGAAGAAGCTCTTCGCGAAAGACCTCACATCCCTGCAGGGCGACGATACCACAGAAGGCATCACCGCCATCGTCAGCGTGCGCGTGCCGGAACCGCAGTTCGAAGGCCAGACCAAGGCAAAACTAGGAAACAGCAATGTCAAAGGTCTTGTAGACACCATGACCTCCGAGGCGCTCGGCACGTACTTCGCGGAGAACCCTGCGGTGTCGAAATACATCGTCGAAAAAATGATCCAGGCGGCGCTCGCCCGCGAGGCAGCGACAAAGGCACGCGAGATGACACGACGCAAATCCGCGCTCGATTCAGCGTCGCTTCCGGGCAAGCTCGCGGACTGCCAGGAGCGCGACCCCGTCAAGTGCGAGATATTCATCGTCGAGGGCGATTCGGCTGGCGGCTCCGCGAAGATGGCGCGCTCGCGCGAATTCCAAGCGATCCTCCCGGTGTTCGGCAAGATACTCAACGTGGAGAAGGCGCGCCTCAACAAAGTCTTGGGGTCGGACAAGCTCAGCATGATGATCGCCGCGCTCGGCACGAACGTCGGCCAGGAGTTCAAGCTCGAGAAGCTGCGCTACCATAAGATCATCCTCATGGCGGATTCCGACGTGGACGGTTCGCACATCACCACGCTCAACCTCACGCTCTTCTACCGGTACCTCAAGCCGATCATCGAGCACGGGTACCTCTACATCGCCATGCCGCCACTCTACCTCATCCGCAAGGGGAAGCAGAAGTGGTACGCGCAAGACGAGAAAGAGAAGGAACGCATCCTCGGCGAGATCGGCGGCATGCAAGGCGTGGTCCTGCAGCGCTACAAAGGTCTCGGTGAGATGAACCCCGAGCAGCTCTGGGAGACGACCATGAACCCCGACAGCAGGCGCCTCAAGCAGGTGAAGATAGAGGACGGCATCAAGGCGGACCAGATGTTCAGCATCCTCATGGGCGACGAAGTGGAGCCGCGACGCGACTTCATCGAGGCCAACGCCAAGCTCGTGCAGAACCTAGATATCTGAGGAAGTTATTTCGCTTAACATACTGCATCGCATAACAACAGTCTATACATAAAGTGCCGCCTTGGCGCGCGTTCCGAAGCCCGAGTGTTGCGAGAGAAACGAGCAACCTGGCGAGGGCTGAGACAATCCGCGAGTGAATGCGCCGCGGCACGAGGAAGAGACGTCGCGCGAGCTATCGGACGATCTTCTTGTGCACGATGTCAAGATCGAAGTGTTTTACACCAACATGCGGCCAGAGATTCATGCCATCGCCATCGTGACGAGGAATGATGTGCAAATGAAAATGCGGCACGGATTGCTGAGCGGATTTTCCGCTCGCATGGAGTATATTGATGCCTTGGCAGCCGAGTGTCTTGCGCAGCAAAGTCACCACGTTCTTCGTCGCAGTCATGACGTGCGCCAATTCCTGCGGAGGCATATCGAATATATCTGCGTGCTCCTTCTTCGGCACCACCAAGGTATGTCCTTCGCACAAAGGATGGGCATCCAAGAACGCCACAGTATGCTCATCCTCGTAGACAATGTGCGCAGGGATCTTCCTGTCAATGATGTCTTTGAACACGGAAGGCATACTATTCAACACCAGTCTTCATTTAAAAACAGTTCTGGATGGTTATCGATATCTTCGAGCATCGCACCGACGCGATAGATGTCCGATACGCAGACGATCAGGTATTGTTCAACACCACTACATCAGGGACATTGATGAGTCTACCCTCGAGAGTGTGGCCAGAAAGCTTCAACGCGACCACATCCGGCGATACATCCCGCACTCCATCGCAGCCGACCTCACCATCGAAATCGATCACACGGATGTGATCACGGATGATGTAATTGACGCGCTCAGCAGGAATGCTCCCTACCCCGTACAGCCCAGGCACCGGCGCATATTCTATCACCCCGGACGAGGTCTCGGTTGATGAGGAGACCGGCACGAAACGATAACAACGAGATTTCCTGAACAATCTGTTCACGAGGACGTAGATGCCCTGTTCAGTCTCGACAGGTCTGCTCCACGCCCGTCTACGGTCGAGAACATCATCGCTCACTTGCAGCCTACTGAAACGATCATCGAAGTCGATCTTCCAGGTATCGATATCCCGCCCATTCTGTATGAAATAAGCCGCTTGCAACTTCAGTAATGCGCCGACACACATACGTTCATCTCCTGAGAGAAAAGGGAGTGGAACCAGCAATTTAAACTTGCCTACGGGCATCGCACGATCATAATCATTGATGGCCGATCGACATTAACAGCAACGCGATAGAAAGTCACACTCAGAACAAAGCGTATAAACACCGACCGATTTCTGCACGTCATGCCCCGCCTGCAATACAGCCCGCGCACGCAACAGATCGCGCATGACCTCGCAGGCATCATCCTGCCGGCGTTCCAACGCGAATCGCTCGATGGCCACACCACAGAAGTGATGAAACACGACTCTCGCGTGTACGATGCGCTGGAAGCGGACCCGCGCGCGAAGCGCACGCTCGAACGCGTCATCCAAGAGACGTACAATGAACATCATAAGTATATCGCCGGCGCGAAAGTGGTGGATACCACCGACCGCATCATGGCGGCAATCGGAGGCACGATGGAGCTCCTCCCCGCATACGGGACATTCGCCCGGTTCCTGCTCAACCTCGCAGAGGTCGCGCCGAAACTAGGCTATGCCGCATGGTACGAACGCAAAAGCGGCGATAAGGGGGCGTTCTGGCACATCGCGAAACGCGAAGCGCTCTCATTCATACCGTATCTCGGAACGATCATCGACATGAAGGCGATATACCTCGAAAGAGTACGGGAGCACTACCTCACGACGGTGGCTGACAGATTCATCGAACGCATGAACGCCATAGGAGGGCCGGGGCCTGTCATCGACATCACCACAACAGACCACCCGGCCACCTATGTGGAATCAAGTCACGCGGAGAGAGCACTTGCAGCGGCACTACAAGAACGGTCAATGCCTCCGAACACCACCGTTGCAAGCGCACCGGCGGACGATATCGGCCGCGCCATCAGCTCCATACTGCTCCTGCCCGCACCCGACACCACAAAAAGATAGCCTGTGGGAACAAGAACAATCCCTTCTCGACGATAGCGTGCACCGCGAGACCCGCAATCTTTATAAACAGGCGGCCGGTCCTCGACAGTACCCATTTTACTTTTCCCCGATCGGCAGGAAGCTGAGGGGCAGTCACCATAGGTATCTAGTACTGTTTTAACGCTCCATCGCGACGACGGGATACACCCGGCAACGCGACCACAACACAACCAACCGCGCGAAAAGCGCGAACGAGGCGACATTCATGGCAGAGAAAAGAACGGTCAAGACAAGCAGCAAAGTCAAGAAGAAGCATTGGGCGCCCATCCTGGCCCCGAAGTCGTTCGACCACGCAGTCATCGGCGAGTGCTTCATCGCAGAGAACGAAGAGCTCCTCAAAAAGAGCATCACGACGAACCTCATGGTCATAACAGACGACCCGCGAAAGCAGGGCTACAGCGTCCGCTTCGACGTGAAAGAGGTCAAGGAAGGAAGGGCGCACACACAAGTCGTCGGCATCGAGATGACGCCGTCGGCGATAAAACGCCTCATCCGCCGCGGCCGCGACAAGGTCGATGACAGCTTCGTCGTGCGCATCGGCGGCGGCCGCCTGGTCCGCGTCAAGCCCACGCTCGTCACGAACACAAAAGCATCCAAATCCGCGCAGACCGAGATCCGCATGACGGTCCGCAAGCGCCTGCGCGACATGTACGCGAAGATGCGCTTCGACGATATCGTCAAGGACATCATCGAGATGAAGACCCAGCGCATGCTACGCGACCTGTGCAGCAAGACGCACCCGCTTCGCTCCGCAGACATCCGCTTCATCACCATCGTCCCCAAGGACCGCAAGATGACGGCCGAGATGGAAGAGATCATGGAGAAGGAAGTGGCGGAAGAGGACGCCCGCAGAGCGCAACTCGCATCGGCCGCGGCAGCAGCCGGCGTCGGCGAGGAGATAGCGCTGCAGGCAGCACCTACCCGCGGCAGCCGCAAGCCCCGCAAGAAGGAGCTCGCGCCGCAAGAGGTAGAGGAGGCCGAAGCCGGCGCGGGCAAATCGCAGCCGACCGAGGGTCCTGAAGAGCCGGGCGTATAAGCCTACAACTCCATCCTTTCTTTTCTTTATTTTTTCTTTAAATTAGTGATACCTCGTGCTTCAGCGCGAGGAGGGACGCCTTGGAGTGTCTGCAGTAAACGCGCCGATTCATGCAGGCGCGTTTTCGTTGATGCTGCGAGGAACGAGCAGTGCATGCTCCGCGTCCCTCGCGTTGAGGCAAGAATACCCCGGTCTTAGCCAAGGGAGGTTCATTTTTCTTAGATTTCTATATCGATTCAACGTCACCGCAAGCCAATACGCCTACGACATCACAGGACCATTGATCCGCGCTAGAAAGACGCGGAAATCATCAGCACGGCCTGATTAAGGCATCGGCCTCCAGCAGAACAGCGCGACACATAGAGAACCGCTAAGAGTCGATGCCTGGGAACGCCGCCCGCGAGGCGTAATCGCCGAAGCGGCACTGCGGCGTTCGGCCGAGATGATTTCCGCGAGTACATCATTCCATCGTCGAAACCTTTAAAAGTCCTGACGAGAGAGGGGCTGTGGTGAGGGTATGAAGTCGTTCTTCGGCATCAACATCAAGAGGAAGCAGAAAGCACCGAAGGCAACAGATAAGACGCCTATCAATGTCACGGTGAACAAGGCGAAGCCCAGCGCACCCACGGCGATCAGTATACAACAGAAACCTACGACGGCCACTCCTGAGAAACCGCTCTTTTCCATACAAAGGAAAAACGATACGAAAACCACGCAGAAGAAGACCGATACTCCCGTCATCAAACCCGCGACCCAACCAGGCACAGCCACACCAAACCATCCGACAACGAACCCATCGATCAATAACGAGAAAACGAAAGCTTACGATCCCGCCGACTTGCACGCGCTCGCGAAAGCGATGGGTGTGAGCGTGGAACCGATCAAGCACCCCGCTCCGGCGACACAACAGAAGGTCGTACCGCCACCCAAAGAGAAGGACGAACGGAACATGTTCATCCAGAAACCGACACCGCTCAAGAAAAAAGCATCACGAAAGACAAAACACGACAAGATAGTGGAAGAGCTCGCGAAGTCGCTTGGCAAAAGCATGGAACAAAAAACAGCGACGAAAGCCAAAACAAAGAGCGGCGCATCAACGAAGATCACGATCAAGAAACCCAAGAGACAAAGGTGAAGTATCATGGACGAAACGCAGATTAGCATCACTGTCAAACCGATCTATCTCGAGCGATTGCTCTACTGGATCATCATCATCGTGCTCGCAGTGCTCCTCGCGCTCGCATGGATGGACGATGACAACGCAGACACAACGACACCAAGCGATAGCAAAGGCGCCGTGACGACACCTCCCGCAGGCACCGGCGGAACAACGACCCCGCCACCACAAGAGACGACCGCGACACCCGAACCGCCGAAAGAGACGTGCACCGACGGGACCAAGAACCAGGATGAGACCGATGTCGATTGCGGCGGCGTCCGCACCAAGTGCGGCAGCGGAAAGGCATGCAGTGTTGCAGCGGATTGCATCGGCGGCTACTGCGTGAGCGGAAAATGCACAAGCACCGCACCCGTGGTTCTCAGCGGAGAGGTCGACCTGCTCGTGACGAACGCGAAGACCACCGAATCGGCGTCCGGAGCGCTCAAACTCACAAGCGTAAGCTACAAGGTGACGAACGGCCTCGACAAACCGCAGGAGTTCATCGCGAAACTCTTCATCAGGAAGGCAGGATCGCTCGACATCTGCTACAACCAACTCGACTATGACACGGAGTGCAACGACCCGTACGCGGAGTTCAGCATCGGCAGCTTGAAGAGCGGCGCGAGCGTGACGAAGACCGACTTCGACCTCAAAGACTACTACAGGTCACCGGTCGGCAACTACATCGTCGATTCGTCAGCGAAGAACCCAGCCACATTCCAAGTCGTCATATACCTCTATGATGAGGATGGCAATGAGATCAACGAGGAGAGCATAAGCGACTCGTTCCTAGTCAAGTAATCCTCTCTTTTCAATCCTTTTTTCACATTTTTCATATAGAAAGTAAACAATGCAATCAGAACGAACGCCTTGGGATACAACCTGAGGGCTGCACGTCGGGGTAAGGGGCCCCGACCCGTGAAGCCCGAAACAATGCCCGGACCGGAAAGGGAGGGCATATGCCCGCGATCGTTCAATAGGGGGTGAACAGTATGCACAAGATAGCAGCCATGGTAGCAGTATTCATAGCGCTCGCAGGCAGCGCCCTCGCGGTCGGCGTGCTCGTCGGACCGTTCGAGAGCCAGGAGCAGATGCTCCCCATACAGCACGATCCGGTGTTCTACAACAACCTGGGTTATGAGCTCGCCCAGCAGGGCGATCTTCTGGGCGCACAAGCAGCATTCGAACGCGCTGTCGAACTAAGACCTGGCTACGAAAAAGCACGCAGCAACCTCGCGACGATAGCATTCCAACGCGGCGAATACGCGACCGCCACCTCGCAATTACGATGGCTCGTCGCGCAATACCCGGATAACCAGAACTACCAGTTCGACCTCGCGCAGAACCTTGTCAGCCAAGCGCGATATGTCGATGCCGATCTCGCGAAGCTCGAAGAGGGCGCGGCGATCTACGAATCGCTCGGTAGCTTCCCGAACGCCGCATCAAACGCGGCGATAGTACGCGCGGTCATCGCGGATGTGACGGCGTAGAAAGAACGATGACTCCTGTTTTTTCTTCTCCATTCTTTTCATCGTGACGCGTCCTCACCATCAGCAGTCAACTACTCCTTCTCGACCGTAGTCAACCACCACTCTTAGTCGTCGCGCTGCGGCGGATACACTAGAGACGTGTTTCGGGGTTCGCAGTTGCTCGCCTTCCTCCAGTCACTTCGTTCCGGAGTTCGCCCTCTTCGAGCGCGAACGGCTCGCAAACTCACCCCTCAGAGTTACGCCAAGGCAGCGTTCTGAAGAATCTCTTAAGGTCTCCACGGAAAGCAACCGTACGGATCAATCATCAACACAATATTTATATATCTACACAGTTTTCTGTGTAGTATGCCCACCATCACCGTCCAAGTCCCCGACGACCTCAAACGTCGCATGGACGAGCAAGACATCATCAACTGGAGCGCAGTCGCGAGGAACGCATTCGAGAAACAGCTCTCCAACCTCGAATTCTTCAAGGAGTTCGCAAAAGACAGCACCATGACCGAAGAGGACGCCATCCGGCTCGGACGGGCTGTGAATAAAAAAGTCGGCGAGCATTACCGGAAAATCCACGAAAAAAAGCGCTAAACGCATATGAAGAATGGCAGCACCCCACCACAATGCGGCTCGTCATTGATGCGAACATACTCTTTGCGGCGCTCATCGCCAATGGGCCAACGGCGAACATCATATGCGGATCAGACATGGAACTCTACGCACCAGAATACCTATTAGTAGAACTTGAACGGCACATCGATGAGATATCGGCGAAAACGCATCGACAAGACATGGAAGAATTTCTCCGACGATGCAAGACCATCATCCACACTATCCCGGATGACACCCTCACCCAACACCTTCACAAAGCATCCTGTTCAGATGAGGACGACACTGCGTATGTCGCGCTCTCCATCGCGCTCAACTGCCCGCTCTGGAGCAACGATAGTCAATTGCGAAGGTGCAATACAAACATCATAACCACAAAAGAACTGCTACAGATATTATGACCGCCACGGCGAATGACCGAACGCGATGAGCATGTCGAAGCCAAGGTGCCGGACATGGAGCGGTGCGTCGCACGCACCAAAACAGGAATCCGCCCAATAGACGAACGTCACACCGGGACAAGAGGTAGTGAGCTCATCATGTATCTTGTCCGCGAACGGCTTGAGCCCGTCAGGGAGCTGGATGAGGACCATTTTCGCGTTGTTTTTCTTGATATCCTCGATAGCACCATCTAACTGTAGATCGTATGTCTCATTCTCAATACGGCGCATAGACAAGAGTAGTCTCTCTTCGTTTAAATAGTAAACGGGTCGATCGATACGTTCTACCGTCGTGGAAGCCTCGAAAGGGTTTATATATCACCCGTCCAGGACTCAACACAGGTGATCCACCATGGGATTCAAAGAACAACTCAACAAGATCAAGGAGAACTGGCTGCTCATCGCCATCGTCCTCCTGCTACTGATAGTCGTCACGAGCGGCAGCTCGGTGATGCGCGTAGGCACCTCCAGCATGAGCAAGTCGATGGAATACGCCGGAGCATCGTACGACAGCGCACGCTACAACAGCGGATACTACCCGCCAACCCCAAGCGAAGGAGACTTCGCGCCAGGAGAGGAGAACCGCATCCTCACGAAGAGCGCAAGCCTCTCCGCAGAGATAACACGAGGTACATTCGATACTGCGGCGACGAACCTCAAAGGCATCATCGGGTCATCGAAGAGCATCATCCTCAGCGAGAACGTGCAGAAATACGGAGAACCCAGCAAGGAGTACCGACAAGGATCGTACCAACTGAAAGTGCCAGTCGAGAAGTACGACACAGTCATTGCGCAGCTCAAAGGACTCGGCGAAGTCAAGAACTTCAACGAGAACACGCAAGACATAACGGGAGAGGTGCTTGATCTCAAGACCGAGCTTGCCGTGGAAGAGGCACGCCTCGTCCGCTACAACAAGATGCTCGACGACGCGACCATCGTCCAGGACAAGATACAGCTCTCGGACAAGATCTTCGACCAGGAACGCCGCGTCGCATACCTGCAAGAACAGACCTCCCAGATGGGCGAACGCGTCGAATACTCAACCGTATCGCTCTATCTCAACGAGAAACCGAGCGAGTACATGAACGTCGCGCTCGCGAAATTCAGCGCGCTCTGGCGAACGCTCGTGGAGAGCGTCAACACGCTGTTCTACGTCGTGTTCGCGGTGCTACCGTGGGCAATAGCAGCAGGATTGGTCGCGCTCGTCTGGAAGCTGTTCAGGCGCAAGAACGCGTGAGCATTCTTTTTTTCAATTCTTCTTTTCCATATCAGTATCGATGATCTGAAAACGAAGGACAGAACATGGGACTCGTGCAATATTTCGAATGGAGGCATTTTAAGAAAGCGAACAGGAGACTCCATGAGTATTTCGGAAAGGAGACGCTCTCTTTGACAGTGAAGGACGGGCTCTTTATCACGCCTGAAGATCCTTGCAATAAACATATACTGCTAGAGCATATAACGGCGCCAATAACATACGAAGAGATAATTGATATCATACACCCAGACATATATCGTGCGACAAAACTCGTAAGGACACTTTTCGGCACCCGCCACGACACGCCTAACGAAGATATCAATATAACGGTGAGCTACGCGTTCTTCTTTTCAGCCGTTGAATACGCCATACTCCACAATCTAAAGTATCATACAGCGTACGACCCGCAGAATAGCAAATTGGGATATAACCATGAGATATCGCTACAGATGGCAAGTCTCACAGGGATGTTCTTATCAAGTGCAAACACAGCCTTTCGCGAAGGCCACAGTATCCGACCAGAAAGATGGGATTTTGAGAGTATCTTCCATTACGCGAGCGTCATGATGGCGTTGCACTGCGAACAACACGACGGTAGATTCGACACACCTCATGAATTTGAAAAAATACCGCAGTACCTCCCTACCACTATGCGGGTGGGAGGAGATTTCGAGAGAATTATGCTCAAGACGTTCAAAGATCGTTTTGCAACGTTGAGTGTCGTACAACATCTCCTTCAGCATCGCTACGGACCGGGCATACTGATCCCTATCGAGAAAGATGTTTTATTCAACCATAATAGGGGAACCCTCACCAGCAATATACGGATAATGGATTACATGTTTATAACGGAAGACTCCATATACCCGATAGACCTCACCACAGGATTGGAGAAAAAATACAAAGAGATGACTGAGGAAGGAAAACGGCTACAAACCGGCAAAGATAATTTCAATGATCTCTTCAATGCACTCCTAAAGAAGAAATTCTCCATTATATTCGATGGTTGCACTGTTGACGGCGTAGCCATTACACACCCATAGCGATATCAGGGTCTGCGCGCGTAATCATCTATCGTCGAGTAGCCCTGTGCGCGTAGCGTCTTGCCGTCGTCGCTCTCGTGTACATACGGAGGTTTGAGCAGGAACAAGCGCTTCGCTCCATCATAGCCGAACTGCGCGAGCGTGCGCGCGAGGAACTTGACCTCATCGACGCTGCGCGCCACGCCATCTTCCTGCGACGCTGTCGGGTTGTAATCGAGACCGACGAACCCGGTCTTCGTATCCCCCACGTTGATCCAACGGATAGTGTCACCGTACACTTTCGTCTCGCCTACCCGCCAGACGCCCTCGAACTGGCCTTGCATCGCGTCGATATGGTGGACCGGCGTGTTGAGCAGGAGCTGCGTGCGTCCCGTACCGCGTTCGGTGACGCCTTTCGTGAACGGCAGACCAACATACACATCGAATGCGCGTTCATTGAGAGGATAACGGACGAGCATCCTACCATCGATAGCGTTCACGGAGAGCGCTTCATCAGATATCATCGGCAAGCGTTCGATGTGGTCGCGCACAAGCGCGACGATGTCGCCGGGTTGCCTGGCAGGGCCTGCTGTTCTCGATGGCTGCACAGGGCGGTACTCAGGCCGTACTACGTACTCTCGTGTGACGATAGACCTCGGTGCAGGTCGTGCAGCGTGGCTCGTGTAGTTCTCGGGCAATGCCCACGTATCGCTCTTGAATACCATATTCTCCCTCCGGGCAGGAGCCCGATTATTGCGCTTAACATTATCGTTTCGTTGCTTGTTTGCACTGGTGGAGGACATCTCATCCCGCCATGATCCGCCGAGATTGAACACCATGTTGCTCCTCCATTATTGCGTATAACTAATTATCGTCTAACACTCATGACGACGCCTTCTCTCGCGCCGGTCGTGTTCCGGAATATCTTCTGCGCTTCCCACACCATCTCATCGATATCCCCGTCGGTGTGGCGCGGATCGTGATGCGTGAGCACGAGCTTACCCACGCCAGCACGGGCGGCGAGCGTGGCAGCGTACACGTTCGTGCAATGCCCCCAGCCCTTGCGGCCGCTATCGTATTCAGGCACGGTGTATGTCGCATCCATGACAAGGACATCCGCTCCACGGACCATCTGCTCAAGAGTGTCATCTATCTCTCGATCGCCATACTCGTGATCCCAGACGAACGCCGCCCGAGTGCCGTCATCGAAGACAGCGACGTAACCCAAGCTCTGCTGCGGGTGGCGCAGCCGCATCGCCACCATCGTCATACCATCGAGCGGTACCGCTTCGTACGGCGCTATCACACGCTCCTCGAGCTTCGCCTTGATGTTGGGAACATCGAGCGGGAAGTACGGCGCGCCCAGCTGCTTGAGCAGCGCATCACGGGGGCCTGCCATGCCGTTCTCCCGTGCGCAGGGCTTCCGCTCGCCGTAGAGTGTCACACGCTGGCCCGCGGCATAGAGCGGCCCGAAATAGGGCAGCCCCATGATGTGGTCCCAGTGGTAGTGCGTCAGGAACACGTGGTGCATATCGCGATCCTTCGCCGCGTCGAGCGGCATCATGCCGCTGCCTGCGTCGATATAGACGCGTTCGCGTCCTGTATCCACTTGGACGCATGTGGTGTTGCCGCCGTAGCCCGCCATGCGCGGGTCGGCGACCGGGTATGAACCCCGGACTCCTCTGAATGTTATCGTTGCCATGACAACGGGAGGGGTGTCCGATAATAAGAAATAACTCAGATAAAATTTTCGTTAATTAGGAAAAATATATAATATAATACGAAATAACATAGATATGTATGTGCTTGTTCAGGAAGGATCGCCTGTCGCGCTCGATGTGAAGGATAAACGCATCCTGCTCGCGCTATCGGAAAACGCTCGTAAGCCATACACGGACATCGCGCGCAAGGTGGGCTTGAGCCCTGAAGGAGTAAAATACCGCATCGCACGGCTACGCGAGCAGAATGTGCTCCTCGGCGCACGCACAGTCATATCGTTCTCACGTCTCGGCCTCACATCGTACCACATCTTCCTCTCCATGCATCCGCCGGACGCGAAGACCGAGACCGCGCTCGTGCGGTTTCTCCAATCACGCCATGAAGTGAACGCGGTGCTCCAATACCTCGGGAAATGGGATTACGAGATAGCGGTGGCCACAAGGACACCGCAGGAGTTCGACGATTTCCGCAGCGCGCTCATGCAGGAGTTCCCGCGTGCTCAAGACGAGCAATTCTCGATGATTATCGCGCCGGTCGCAGGCACCTCGCTTCCGGCCCGCATCTTCCCCGGCATCGGGAAGGACCGCATCGGGAGGACGGAAGAATGCAAAGAGCCATTCGCGCTCGATGAGGTGGACACTCGCCTGCTCATGGCCATAGGCGAGAACGCAGATAGCTCCATACTGGATATCATGGCGCACACCAAGCTCTCGCGCGACCAGGTCTCGTATCGCATGCGCAGATTGCAGGATGAAGGCGTCATAGTCGAATTCAGGCCCATCATCAACTACGGCGCGCTCGGATACTCGATGCACGCAGTGCTCCTGCGACTCCAGGCGCGCGATGCGAAGCGCGAACGGACGCTCGCATCGTACTTGCGCAACCATGCGGCAGTCATCTGGGCTGCACGCACCATAGGCTCGCTCGACATGATCATCTACATCATCAGCAAGAACCCGTCGGATTTCCACACGAGCATCGGAGACCTACGAGTCCGGTTCGGCGACCTCATCAAGAGCTACGAGACACTCATCGCGTACAAGGAGCACAAGTACACATGGCGGGCATCCGGCGATACACACAGCATTGCGCACAACAAGAAATGACTATGTCAAATGACTACTTATCCTCGATTTTCTCCTCGATCTGTACGAGGGTCTTGCACTGCGGATAACGGCTGCATCCGAGGAACGGTCCGCGCGCTGACTGGCGGAACTTGAGCACTCCTTCGTTGCATTTCGGGCACGGTTTTCCTTCGCCTGCCTCTTTCGCGAGCGCCTTCTTCCGCTCCGTCTCCGCGGCGTCTTCTTTCGATTTCGGGATATTGATGATCGTCTTGCACTCGGGGTAGCGATCGCAGCCGAGGAACATGCCGAAACGTCCGCTGCGCAGTTTCATATGGCCTTGTTTGCAGACATCGCAGAGCTTGCCTTCGCCTTGCGCCTCGGCCATCTTCATCTGCACGATATTCGCCTGCATACGTACAGGACACGCGGGGTTGATGCACTCGATGCGCGGCGGCCTGCCCTTCATGATAGTCATGAGCATCGGCGTACCGCACGATTCGCACGGTTTGTCCGCCGGTTTCGCGAGCCCCCCTCTCGAGATGGGTGTTGTAAACGAGCAATCAGGATACTTGTCGCAGCCCACGAAACGGCTCTTGGTCTTGGGCGAGAAGCGTATCTTGAGCGTGCCCTCTTTGCAGACGGGGCATGGGAAGAGCGTCTCTTGGATGTCCCGCTCTATTTGCTGCGCGCCTATCAGACTCTCTCCCGTCTTCTTCTCCCCTTTCTTGAACTTCGTGAGTATCTTGGTGAGCTCGACTTTCGCCTCGTCGAGCACCTCTTCGCCTTTCTTCTCGCCACCGCGGATCTGCTCGAGCTCCTCCTCGAAGTGCCGCGTGAGTTCTTCATCGAGGATCTCGGGGACCGCTTGCTCTAGGATGTCCGCTATCTTGATGCCGAGCTCTGTCGCCTCGAACGATTTCTGTCCCTTGACGTAGTTGCGTTTGACGAGCGACTCGACTATCTCCGCGCGCGTCGCTTTCGTGCCGAGGCCTCTCTTCTCGAGTTCGTTCACGAGACTGGCGGGCGTGTACCGGCGCGGCGGCTGCGTCTGTTTCTTGATCATGTGGAGTTGCGTATAACTGACATCCTGTCCCCTCGCGAAGCCGGGCAACTCCTCCTCCTTGAGGTCCACATACGGAGCGTAGAGCGTATGCCAGCCGCGCTCGACCGTGCGCGTGCCGCGCAGCAGGAACTTCTCGCTCGCTATTATTATGGTGACCGTGCTTGTCTCGCGCACCGCCTCTTCGCCGAAGGTGGCCATGAAACGCTTGACGATGAGATCGTACACTTTCTGCTCGCGCGGACCCAGACCGTCGGGCAGGTTGCCTGTCGGGAAGATGGCAGGGTNNATGTTCGGCGTGAGAAGCGACTTGCCGAGAAGTTGCTGGGCGTTCGCCTTGTACTCATCGGCGCGTGCAAGCGCGGTCAGGATCTTGCGATAGCCCAGTTTCGCGGGGAGTTTCTGGCTGCTCGTACGGGGGTACGAGATGTACGCGCCGGTGTAGAGCGTCTGCGCGACCGCGAGCGTGTCTTTCGGGCTGATGCCGAAGCACCGATAGCTCTCCGTCTGGAGCGATCCCAAGTCGAACGGCGTCGGAGCGCTCTGGTTGAATCGTTTGCTCTCGATGGCCTCCACTTTCGCAGGTTTGCCTTTGCATTTCTTGACCACGTTCTTCGCATCGTCCTCGACGTCGAAACGGTCTTTTTCGTGCATCGCAGTCCATGCTTGCGGCGCCGCATTCTTGTTCGCGACGAACTCGCCCTTGAGTTCGACTTGCCAGAAGTCGACCGGGATGAACGCTTTTATCTCTTTCTCGCGGTCGACGATTATCTTGAGCGACGGTCCTTGGACGCGCCCGGTGCTGAGTATCATGAAGCGCCCGGCGGTCTTGACCGCGGTGGTGAGCGCCCGGCTCATGTTGATGCCATAGTACCAGTCAAGGACGTGGCGTGTCGTGCCGGCGTGCGCTTGCCCCCAATCGAGCGTATGGTGCTTCTCGACGTACGCCTCGCGCAGATCTTCCGCGGTGACCGTGCTGAATTTCATGCGGTTCGCGTCGCCTTGCTTGCAGAGGTACTTCACGATGTTCACACCGATGGTCTCTCCTTCGATATCGTAGTCTGTCGCTATCGTGAACTCTTTGGCGTCTTTCGCAAGCTTCTTGATGACGTTCGCGTACTTGCGGCCGTGCGCGGACGATTTGTCCACATCGGCCGAGAGCACCCATTCGACGTCGAACGACGGGTAGATGAACGATTTCGCTTTTTCCGCGACAGAGAAGAGGTGGCCGACGGCGCTTGCCACCACGATATCCTTGCCATCGTGGCTGAGTTCGTAGTAGCCGACACCCTGATCGGTCTTGCGCAATGCTTTGCCGCTCGCGAGCGCCTGGGCTATCTTCTCCATTGTACTAGGCTTTTCGCAGATGATAAGCTCGTAACGGCCTGAAGAAGAGCGTGGGCTCGCTGTCCGGACCGGTTTGGTCGACGGCGGGGGAGCTACGGCAGGCTTGGTCTTGGCAGGTGCCGCGGGGGGCGATTTCTTTGCCATATATTATAGTGGGACGGTTAGAGGTTTAAATAGGTTTGGAGGCGGGAGCAAGAACGGAAAACGGACGGAAGAAAGTTCAGACGAGAGACGCACCGCCTTGGAGCCTATGCCGGAGTCGAGGATTGGCCGCAGCCCTCGACGACGGTGCTTGGACGACGTCACGCAATGCTCCGCGGTGCGAAGGAACGATGCTTCAGGCCACTTTGAGGCAATATTTAAAAACTGTCCGTCGGTCCAAAGAGCAAGGGCCTATACTTTGGCTTCGAAGAAAACGAAGTAGGCCCTGAGTGTAGCGAAGGGCCTATAGTGTAGCCTGGTANNAACCGCGGTTCGAATCCGCGTAGGCCCGTGTCAGGTTTTCAACCTGATAAGAGGCTATCGTGCGGATTCGAACGTCTTCGGACTTCGTCCTCGAGTTGTCCTTCTTCGAAGTCCAACAATCCGCGTAGGCCCGTTCAGTAGTGATTTTTAATAATTAGTCGTACATCCCATCACCAAAATGAATATTGATGATCTTTTTGCACGATGGGATCGGCCGGATACCCCGGGATGCGCAGTTGGCGTATATCGCGGGGGTGAAACTGCGTTTGCACGAGGGTATGGTTGTGCGAATCTCGACCTCGGAACGCCCATCACGCCGGAGACAGCGTTCGATACCGCCTCACTCTCCAAACAGTTCACTGGTGCGTGCATCGCGATGCTTGCAGAGGAAGGACGATTGTCTTTGCGCGATGACGTTCGCGCATACGTGCCAGAACTGCATCGTTATCCCCGCATCACCGTTGCCCAGTGCCTGTCGCACACCAGCGGTCTACCCGACTCGTTCCAAGTAATGACGTCGCGAGGGATCGATGAGAGCTGCCACCCATCTCGCGCGGCGTTATTCACCGGTTTTCTCCCATCGAGACTCGACTTCGCGCCAGGCACGCGCTGGTCCTACTCCAACAGCGGATACTTTGCGCTGGCCCGTGTCGTTGAAGAATTAGCCGGCATGTCGCTTCCCACGTTCGCTCGCAAGCGGATTTTCGAGCCGTTGGACATGCGCGACACCTTGTACGATGATGGCACAACTATCGTTATCCCCCGAAAGGCCGTGGGGTACCGCAGACGGGGCAGATCGTACAAGCCATATCTCCTCGAACACAATATCGTAGGCGCCGGTAGTGTCCACTCGACAATCACCGATTTGGCTAAGTGGGACAGGAACTTCATCGCAAACCGGCTCAGCGGGAATCAACACCTAATCAGGCGGATGTGTACACCGTTTCACAACGCGAACGTCAAAGAAGGTCTTGAACGTTTCGGGCCCGGGAAGTATGCATACGGTCTTGTTGTCGGCCACCACAAGGACGAACCGTTCTCATGGCATTCCGGCTCTATCGTCGGATACAGATGCGGGATGATCCGGTTCCCCCGAAAACACCTCACCGTCGCTGTGCTTGCGAACCTCATCCGAGATGAGATTGACGCGCCCGGTCTCGCCATGCGCGTAGCGCATCAATATCTTCGAGATTGATGTTTGATTGCGCACCACAACATACATAAACGGAGCTAACGAACCCAGCGCATGCTCTACGACTCGCCTCCAGAAAAATTTACTCCTTCATTCGAGGCGGCGGGCTGCTACATCATGCATGAGGGAAAGTTCCTTGTTCTCTTGCGTGCGCCAAACGACGGCGATTGCTGGTGCACGCCCGGCGGGGGCGTGGATGCTGGCGAGACGCCCGAGCAGGCCATCGTCCGCGAACTCATGGAGGAGGTCTCGATCATCATTCCCCTTGAACGCATGCAGCACAAGAAGACGTACTACGTCCGCAAGGAGAAGGATTTCATCTACCACGTCTTCATGACCACGCTAGACCGGCGTCCGAAGGTAGTTCTTGACGAGGACCATGTAGAGCACACTTGGGTGACGCCTCAAGACGCGCTGTCGCTTAACCTTATAGCTGACGAGGACGGGTGCATCAAGGAGACGTTCGGGCTCTGAACGAGCAAAACGTTTCCTAGTGTCGCGCAGGACATATCGCTCATTCTTCGCGACAAGGAATCGGGCACTCGCGAGGTCGCTACGCAACACTCGTGCCCTTTCGTCTACTGCAAGGCGACACAGACGATACTGGACGACGACTACGAACTGATGCGCTGAAATCTAT
>DUGD01000096.1 GCA_013331575.1 Candidatus Woesearchaeota archaeon | reverse complement strand
ATGAGGAAGCAGTCCGGGATGACGTTGCCGTTCGAGTCCTCGAGCTTGCCGACGCCGCCCGGATAGATCGGTTTGTACTTGAGGAGTTCGAACACCGCGTGGTTGATGACATCCTGCACGCCCGTACTGCCGAAGCGTTCGAGAACATGCGTCCTAATGTATCCAAGACCCGCTTTCTGCTTTTCATTGAACTCTTTCATTTCTTTGAACTCTTTCTCGCCCGGAACGTACTCGATGAAACCGTGCTTCGCCGCTTCCCGCAAGGAGAGCTCGGATACTGCGCTGCATGGCACGATGTGGTAGTGCGGGTATTTCTCCTTGATGCGCGCGACGTTCTTCTCCGCGCCTGGCACGTCGGTCTTGTTCGCCGCTATCATCATCGGTTTCGTCTTGATGCGTAGCGTGCGAGCGACGGCAAGGAGATCGTCCTTCGTCCATTCGGTGAGTATCTTCTTGTCGAGATGCAGGTTGCTGATGACGTGCTTCGCCATGTCTTCATCGACGCCTAATCCTGAGAGCTGTTTCGCTATCGCTTTGTGCGCTTCCTGTTTCTCCATGGTCGCCTGACGGCTGAGTTTATCCCACNNTGAGGGGATCGTGGCTGAGCGGTTCGCACGCCTCGCCCTTCGCGTTGACGCTGCCCGAGATGTCGATGACGTGGATGAGCGCGTCCGCTTGGTTCAGGTCGGAGAGGAACTGAGCGCCCATGCCTTCGCCTTCGTGCGCGCCGGGCACGAGTCCCGCGACGTCGATGAGGTCCACTGGCACGAAGCGCCACTTCCCCGTCACGTAACCGAAGCGTGGATTCGAGTGCTTGCCGAATTGCAGCGCTGGATCGTCCACTTTGACGAATCCCATCGCATGGTTCGGCTTTATCGTCGTGAACGGGTAGTTCGCGATGCCGACCTCCGCGAGCGTGCATGCCTTGAAGAAGGTGGATTTGCCGCAGCTTGGTTTACCGACGATTCCTACAAGCACAGGACATCACCTTGTGCTTGGAGGCTCCGGATGATAGTGAGGTTGCCGACTAACATAGCGTCGAGAAGCGTCTATTGATATTTAAGTGTTTGTGGCGTCGCTAGTGACGCGACGGCATTCGTCAGTACTCTCCTCGCGTGCTTGAGAAGAGTAGATCGCAGAGCATCTTCACGCGCTCGTTGCTACGCGATGAACCTTCGATTATGACTTCAAGTCTGTCATCAGGTAAGTTTTTGAGGTGGATTCCTCGTCGAGATACTATGCCGTACCGTTGCATACTGCATTGCACAGGTCTATTCGCGGAGATGATTCTTGATTCGATATCCACTACGTTTAGGGCGCAGTTCATGAGTGTGAAGCTGTTCAGTCCATCTCCTTTTCCATCGCCATCGTAGTGGATGATCTGTAGGTTGAGTCGGTTGAGCGGTCCGAGGTTATCGATGGCCAAGGTGTATAGCTGTAGGACGTCTGCCTTGTTGAATTGACGGTTGTAGATGAACCAGTCTTTCATGGTGTCGGGAGGTCTGTGTGTGTTATAATCGTTTTGGGAACTGCCTATAAGCGTTTCTTGTTTCGTTGGAAAATCTTTATATATGAGAACTACTTGTAAAGTATGATTAAGTATGATGATTTATTTTTCATCGACGACACATGAGGGATTTTATGACTGAATATCGACACCGGCACATGCTCGGCGGCATCGACATCGAATGCACCGTGCGCACGAATGGTACGCGTTCTGCGCCCGCGGGTGCGAAGGTGGAGCAAGGCATCGGTTATACGCCCGCCACCGATGACACGGTGATCGTGAAGCTGTGCAGAGGGAAGTCCCGTTTCGCGTTCGAAGACGGAAAGCGGATCGAAGCGCCGACCGATTGGATGGACGTTATCGAGTATCACGATATGATAAACACTGTGCGCGAATCCCTTTTCGGGTCGTGCGGATACCGGCGCGAGACCGTTCCGTCGTATATCGTCGAGACGCTCGCGCGCGCAGTTCCCGAGTTCAAGCATGCAGCTCCTCGATAAAGGAGATTGGAGGTAACGAAGGGTTAAATTGTGAAGCTACTGAGGCGTCAAGAGGCCGCGCAGGAGGTGAGTGGATGGTTGTGCGATGCGCCGCCGTTGTCGCCTACTCCTTTTTTCCCAACGTTCTTACGAGAGTCGCCACGTCATCCGTGTGACTGCTATGGCCGGAGCGCCATCATTCTCGCGCCCGGCGAAATAGATTTGTTAGTATTTCGTATAACTACTGTTTTTGACCGTTAGATGTCGCGGCGCATCATGCCCGTAGTCGTCAACTACTATGTCTGGTTGTCCGTCGTCAACTACTACTTCTCGTCAGTCGTCAGTTACTTCTTAGTCGTTCGCTGCGGTTTCGAGTGCTAACGAGAAAACGCGCGTAGGAACGGAGTGACTCCGCTGCGGCGAGAGTGCGTACATGGTTAGGCACTGTCAATCCTATTGCTCAAACGCATCCACAAACCTCAAAACCCTGCCAAGGCAGCGCTATATCTATGGCGAAGAAATGTGGCCGTGTTGTCTTCCGCTCAACTCACTGCCGTTGCATCCAGAGGAAGCTTGCGAACGCGACTGTCTGCAGCACTGTCAGTATCAGGAGGTGGCTGCCCATGCCGTACGTCGGGACGGTCGCGCCGCCGAGCGAATAGACGCTCATGCTCATGAAGAAATGGTACGCGCTCATGAGGTACTGCAGGAGGAACATGCTCGAGAATACCATGATGAAGAGCGTGTACTGCGCGCGGAAGCGCATGTACGAGCGCAGGTTCACGCCGATGATCCCGAGGAGGAGTAGTGTGTTGGTGATGCCGAGCGCGAGCAGAATGCTCTGTAACGTGTCCATATCTTCATGCCCCCTTGCGCTGTTTAAGTAATTTTTCCCACTTGGGTTTGCTGACCTTCTTCTCCTTCTGCGCGTCCAGGAGCAGGTCGTAGTCTTCGAGGACTCCCTCGAACTCAGGTGTGAATCGGTACATCGCGCCGTAAGCGTCGCCCACAGCCATCACGATGCGGTTCTTCTCGAGCACGCGCAGGCTGTGGCGTATCGTCGAATAATCGACGTCCATCTCTTTCTTGAGCTGGTGCGCGTTGCGCGGGTGCTTGCGGAGCAAGTCGATGATGCGCATGCGCGTCTCGCCGCCGCGCGACCCGAGGAAGACGTACCAGAGGACCGCGTGCATCAGCCACCTCCCCGTTTCGTCACTGCCGTCGGTACGCGATAGGTGTCGAAACGCACATTGCCCGCTTCGACCGCGTACTTCAGCGTCCGCTGGTTGGTGTTCATCCCCGCGCCTCCCGATTTCACTTCGAGGAAGACGACCCCGGTGACTTTCTTGTCATCGAGCCCTTCGAAGATGATGAAATCGACAGGTTTACCTAAGAATTTCGCCTCGGTCGGTTTGTAGGGGAAGCCTGGCAGGTACGGTGAGAGCTGCTCCGCGAAATGTCCTCCGACTACAGATCGGCTTTTCGCCGCGGCATCCGCGCGTTCGGTCTTGAGACGGCGCGCGAACATGATGGCGGAGACCACGCGGCCGAGTATGAACCCTATAGCGACCGCGAATATGATCGTGAGCATCGTTACGGCGTCCATGCAATCAACCTACCCCTCTGCTATGTACATTCGTCTCCGGGTTAAAAAGGGTTTCGTATGTTCTCCCTTCTCTTGTGCATTTGTTTATAACCATCATGTCACATTGACATTTCGCACCGAAGCCTTTTTGAAACAGCACCGACTCCCAGCATTATGCGGAAATTGACAATTCTTGTCGCGGGTGGCACTGGTTTTGTGGGGTCGAAGGTCGTCGAGCTCCTCCGGAAGGACGGGCACGAGACTATCATCTACCATCGTGGTCAGCGGGCCGTGCCGACGCACGCTGACATCATCATCAATTGCGTCGGCATCATCAGGGAGGACGGTGAGACCTTCAAGGAGGCGCATGTCGACCTTGTGCGTTGGCTTGTCCGTCTTGGAAGGAAACTGCGTGTGCGGCAATTCGTGCACGTGAGCGCGCTCGGCGTCGAGCATGAACGTACCGCGTACCAACGCTCGAAACTGCATGCCGAGCGTATCATCCAATCGAGCGGCCTGCCGTATGCGATCATACGACCGAGCATGATTTTCGGGGATCGCGACCGCAGCGTCAATCTCTTCCGTAAGATGTGCCGCACCGGCTTCTTCCCGGTGCTCGCGAAAGGCACGGTCCAACCTGTCTCCGTCGATACTGTGGCGCGTCTCGTGGTCGCTGCGGCGTACCTGCGCGTGCGCGACCGCATCGTCGAGGTCGGCGGTCCCGATGTCATGACGTACGCGCAGCTTGCCGACAGGATACATCCTGGAGTACGCCCGGTGCGGGTTCCACGACCGATCGTCCGTCTCATGGCGTTGTTTGCGAGAGTCATCCGTACGTTGCCTACAAAAGAGCAGCTCATCATGCTCGGACAGCAGAATACTACTGGTGATAGGACGGTTGTTCGATTGGGTATCGACAATCCGCGGTTGCGATGAATGGTGTGCGGTGATATATGATGACTACAGGTCCTTCCGTGCCGTGGCGTTCATCGACTGAGGTCGTGCCGTCGGTATGGCATTTGAATTTCAAGTCTCAGTATCTTCTTGCCGCTACATTCGTCAGATTCCAAGAGTACTATGAATCACCGCGCTTCCGCGGCGATGTCTTCTCGCTTGAGGATTTCATGGATTGGTATGCAGATACGAACGGCAAGTTCTCGTATTTCGAGGATTGGTCGGGGTTCAACATCCCGTCGTATGCTTTCGAACCGTTCAAGAACGGAGCGTTCGATCCCCTCTCCCGTAAGGAGCGTTCGCTTCTGCAGTTCTTCGATGCAACGCCTCAACCGTTCTATGTCATCGGTTCGTTCGGCGAAGGTGATGCTCGCATCATCGAGCATGAGACTGCGCACGGACTGTTTTACACATCCCCTGGATACAAGAAGCGCGTCATGGGAGTGCTCAAGACGATCGATCCTGCGCCGATACACAAGATGCTCGGCGACGGCCTCGGCTACCATCCTGCCGTGTTCGACGATGAGACGCATGCCTATCTGCTCGACTTGCCGTATCTCAAGAAGCAGAGTATCGATGTCGAGCCATTAAAGGGAGCGAGCGCGCGCCTCAAACGGCTGGTCAAGAAGTTCTCGAAAGGGTAATTGTGCCGCAATGAAATGAATCATGTCAGATTTTTTCTTCAAGCAGTGCTGGCGTGGTTATCGGCGTCTCTTCCCGTTCTTTCTTGAGCAGTTTCGGGTCGATGTCTTTGATATAGTACGATGAAGCGAGTGCGAGCATCTGCATTCCTGCGAGGAAACACGGCATCGCGCTAGAGAGTTGTCCGCTGTCGCGGTGCAGAAGGCCGTCCACTGCCATCACGGCGCCCGTGCCTATTGTGCCGATGCCGCCGATGATAATGGGTAATCGCGCTTGTATACAGAATCGTTCGTATCCGTTCTCGAGTGGGTTGTATTCTATGGCCTGCCCGGATTCGATTGTGTCGCGCGATGTCTCTTTGCGTGTGTCGCTGTCTATGATGTCGTAGATGCTTGTGAGGAATGCGATGTTGTAGTATCCGTCGGCGAGCGCGGTGCCTGCGGTGTCGCTTGCTGCGACGAAGCCTGGGATGGTGAGCATCGATGTGATGCCTAGTCCTCGCGCGAGGTTGTAACGATTGCCGCCTTTCTCTTCGTACGCCAGGGTCTTCTTTGTGTACCAAGCGCGGACACGGTCGTCTAGGGCTTTGTAGATGCCGCCCGTCTTATGATTGTCCATGTGTTGTAGGTGCGCGCTTGTTGTTTTAAATATTGCGTTTATTAACTCGCCATGAATAGCTACGATATGATTTCAATGCGGTTGAAGTTAGGAGAATGTTTTTATAGTCTCGAGCGGTCGTCATCTTATGGATCTGGAACAGATATTCTATACGGTCGCGGCGCTCTTCACGCTCGCAGCCATCATCTACTTCGCTTGGGAATACCTCGAGGTGCTGCCCCGCGTCACGAAAGCATTCTTGCTCTTCACGCTATCGCTTTTTATCTTCATCGGCGCCTCAGCGCTACGCGAGGTGGAACGATGACTGACCACGACTCCGGGCCGCGGCCAGAGCGCGTTAGTGGTTGGCACTGTCAATCCTATTGCTCGAAAGCGTCCACGGGTGCGAAAGCCCGGCCAAGGCGGCCCTTGTCCATGACATCACGCGAGGTGTCTTCGTGACCGGCTGGTGGATGGTCGTGTTCTGGCTGCTCCTCGTACCGCTCATCATAGTGGAACTGGTGGTCTATCTCAAATCCAAGAAGTTCTACTGGCTCATCTACGCGCTCGCGATATTCACCTACGTCATATCGGTCTGCTACACAGTGGATGTGTTCGACTTAGGCAAGAACGCAGTGATACTGGTGCTCCTCGCGAGCGCAGCGCTCATGTTCATCGTCGGACGACAGCTCGGCAAGAAGGTGAAACCGCAAAAACGCGTGCGTCCCTGCGCCCGCAATGCACTGATCGCGCTCGGCGCGGTCCTTATCATCGTCTTCGTCGTGAGCGTTGTCTTCGGCAAGCTCGAGCGCACGATACTCCCTGAGACGAGCGTCGACGTGGACAAGATACTCGTGGACAATCCGAAAGACCAAGGACCGTACCCCGCGAGCAGCGTCACAATCATGCGCATGACGTACACGAATACGTTCATCCTTCCGGTACCCGTCAAGCAAGAGTACTACAAAGTGTGCCTGGTCACTGAAAGCGGCGCGGTACAGCTCAGCCAGTCGTACGCTGCCGAGGATCGCTTCAATGAAGTGGCGGCGCGCAGCACGAAGACTGTCGAGTACAAAGTCATGCCCAACCAGGTCTACGATCCGACCGCGGTGATCACGCCTAAAGAGGTGCTCGTCTATGCGACCTCGCAGGAGAAGCAGTGGGAACCGTGCGATGCCGATGCAGGAGCCCCGCTCTACACGATACCTGTCGTCTGATTACGTATCATTGCATGCCGTTCATGTTTCCCTCTTGAAGAGAACGCCTTGGAGTAATGACGAGACCTGAGCGTTGCGAGGCGATAGTCGAGCAACAAGGCGAAGGTCGAGACCCTGCTGCGATGAGGGAGCAGCGATGGCTCCGCGTTCTGAAACGTAGTTGTGATTCCCATGTCATTCCTCTTCCTCCTCAATCAGAAAGAGCTTGAGCTAGCGGTGTGCGAAGCGAAAGCCGTGGTCTTTAAGTGGGGCTGGTGGCGACATCATGAGCGCCCCACAGGCGGCGTACTCCTCTTGCCGAGCGAGAGAGCGAGGGACACGAGATTCCGCGATGCACCACCGGGACTCTCGCACCGCGCGGTGAACGTCATCGCGAGTTGTCCGCGCGGGAATCTGCGTACAACAATGGCAGCGCTGCCCTGGCATCGCATCCTGAAAAAAAAGACGTATCTGGTCCGTCTCACGGATGATGCGAAGACATCACCGCTCTCCGAGCGTGAATGCGCTAATGTTATCATCGCATCGTACCCAGGACATGCTGATCTGGACGCTCCGAATACAATCATCGATATCGTTGTGGTCGGTGATACCGCATACATCGGGCTCCGGCTCTGGGAGCAATCGGAGCGTTTCGAAGGACGGCGCGCGCACCTCTTGCCGCAGATGCACCCGAGCATGATGCACCCGGCTATCGCCCGTGCCATCGTCAACATATCGTGCGCGCGCAAAGTCCATGATCCGTTCTGCGGCGCCGGCGGTCTCCTGCTCGAGGCCGGCCTTGCGGGCCGCCATGCTTCCGGCGCCGATATCGAAAGTTCGATGCTCACCAAGGCGCGGCAGAACTGCTCGAAGTTCGGGCTGCATCCGCTCTTGCGTATCGCCGACGCCACCGTGTGGTTACCGCGGACGCAAGCGATAGTCACGGATATGCCGTACGGGAAGAACACGAAGCCCGTGGCGCTCTCTGTCCTTTTCGAGGCGTTCCTGCATCGTGCTGCGCAATCGACGCGTCGTGTGGTGGTGGGGTTGCCTATCGCATTACCCATTCCATCGGGCTGGGTGCTTCGCGCACACATGACGAGTTATGTGCATAAATCGATGACGAAGCATTTCTACGCGCTAGAACGGGAGTGAACTTTCTTTCTCGGTCGCAGGGACCTTGATTCGGGCCGCGGTCAGAGAGCGCACACGGTTAGGCGCTGTGTTCCCTATTGCTATTTTGCCTCCACGAATTCGAAAGCCCGACCAAGGCGGCCCTGATGCTAAACATAGCTATCGCAATATGTGTGCTGATGTTTTCGCTTAAGAGAATATTCCTTCTAACACTGCTATCATTGCGTCGCGGGCGGACTCTTGCCCTGCTTCTCGAAATATGCTCTGACGGTCTCATCGACTCTTGGTTTCGCTTTCGGCCCTAGCTTGTAGAATATCTTCTCTGCTTCGCCGCCCCAGCTGTACTCGCCCTTGGTTTTCTTGACCTCGCACACTTCGAATTCGCCTAACTGCTTTCCCTTGCTGAGGTGGTAGTAGATAACGCGCAGCGTGACCGCGGGGAATAATTCCTTGTACGCTTTGTAGATCTGGTAGCCGTACGCTTCGCCCTGGAAGTGCAGTATCTCTATGACGTTCTGCCGCACTTTGCTGTATGTCGGGCGTCCTCTTCGTGCCATGATACGCCCCTTCCGCGCTCCTCTTTTTTTAAATCTTGCGAAAAAAAGACCATATGGAAAGGAATTTTTCTTCCGTCGAGAGCTCGAGAAGGAATGTGCGGACCGTCCGATCCGGCGTCGATTATCGCAAAACTAGTCGTTTCCATCCGCGCAAAATTATATATAGCGGACGCCATGACGACGGGAAATGCTCTATCTCAAGCCAATTTCCGCAGTCACGCAGCATGAACTCCAAGCAGTAGGCTACAAAGCCCAGGATCTCGCGCTCCTCGCCGCACACCAGATACCGACGCCACCGACCGCAGTCATCCTCAGCAACGCCTTCGAGGAGGTATTGCGCATCGGGAACCTCAAATACAAGATAGACTACCTCTTCAGCCACGCCCAAGAGCTGGTGCAGCAGAGCCTCGTCAATCTCTACACCGGCGTGCGGAAGGCGCTCTACGACGCGAAGCTCCCGAACGGATTCGAGACCGAGCTACGCGAGATATACGATACGATCACGAAACCGGTGGCTCTCGGCGAACTTGTCGCGGACAACGAACGATCGCCTGTACGGGTCATCCTGAGCACGAACCGCATGGACGATCCTGAGGACAACACGACAGTTATCCAGGCGGTCAACGGCTTCGACGAGCTTCTCTCCGCGGTCCGTGAAGGATGGGCGCTGGCATACGCGCCTACGCTCCTGCGCGTCCGGCTGCACGAGCACTATCCTGAAAGCCGTCTGCGCGTCGCGCTTATCGTGCAGTCTATGGACCGCCGTGCCGCGACGAGCCACGTCTACTCGTGCTTGCCGCAGGACCACAAGAAAGCATACGTGCAAGCGTATCTGGGCTATCCCGATCTCCGCGAGCGCATCCCGAAGGACTACTACGCTATCGGCAAATGGAGCCTCCGGGTGCTCGCAAGCGATATCGCGACGCAGCAGGAGATGCTCGACCTCGATGCAAAGAAGGATCTCGTCCCCGTCGCGCTCGAGCGACCGGTCACCTCGGAGAAACTCGTTGATCGTGATCTTTTAGAGCTCGCGCGCATCACGCGCAAAGCGGAGCGCTTGCTCATGACGCCGGTCAAAGCGTTCTATGCATGCAGCCCGGACGACCACGAGGTCTTGTGGGTCAATCGTTTGGGTTTCGACACCATGATCGTGGCCGATGGTGACGGCGCGTCTGACAGTGATGCGGTGCCGGTGCAAGTCCCCGTGCATGCTCACGCGCACGCATCTGTGCAACAATCTGCGCCTGCGGAGTCTACGCCTTCGCCAATCACACCGTCGAAGGATGGCTCCGAGGATGATTTCCTGCTCACGCAAGCAGAGACTCCGCCGCCAGAGCCTCAAGCGACTCATCAAGCGACGACCAGTATGGTGGAGCTATCTCTCGCGGAGCCATCTCTATCGGTTGTCGAATCTCTGGTAACAACTCCAGCGTCGTCGTCAGAATCATCTTCAGATGTGCTTTCAGAACCCTTATCGGTCATGCCGTCATCGCAATCGTCAGAAGAACTGAGTGATGAAGCGCCAGAACAAACCGTTCTTTCGCAGTCGGAAGAGATAGCACAACAACCCGTCATCCCAGCGGTCAGCGATGGCGTCGAACCCGCCACGTCGGCGGGCGGTGTCGCGGCGAAGCTTCTCTCATCGAGTATCGCCATCGTACGCACTGTTGTGGAGCGGCGATACCGCGCCGCGTTCGGCGATGACGCCGCCTTGCCTGACTTCGCCGCTGCTATCGAGCGCCTCAACGGCGCGAATGCATTCTCGCGAGCCGTTGATGTCGAAGCGCTTGTGGGCGCGCAACGCGCGGCAGAAGCGAACGGCACTATCGATGCCGCCTCTTACGCGAAAGCGGTCGGAGAGGTCGCATTCATCATGGGCTACGCGTGAAGAGACATATCGTTTAGCGATGTCGCTGCCTTGGCGGGGCTTTCGCTTCGAAGTTCGCGTTCCCATAACTCGGAAATCACATCGCTACCGACAACGCCACTCTCGCCGCAGCGAGTCGTAAAAGACGGACGAGGAGGAGTAGTTGACGACCAGATGGACAACACGTATTCTATCTCAACAGCCTAAGAACTAGTATCTGGCAATTCAGTATCGCGCGTACGGTAGCATGTGTTTCGGCGGTATCTTGAGAAGCTGCTCCTTGACATAGTTGCAGTGGTCTTGCTTCACGCCGGTAGCGCACTGCTCGTTCGCAGGGTCGAGCGATACCGGACCGTCCCGCAGCGAGAACTTCTGGTACGTGAGCCAGGATTGCCCGAATTCGTCTTTCGCGTTGATATCGTTGAGCGTCGCGTAGCGCACGAGGTAGTACGCGTCGCACTGCGGGTGAGCGGGCAGTTTTGTCGCGTATGGCAATATCGTCTCGAAGTTGCCTGCGGCCCATGAGGGTTGATCCCATACCTGTCCGTCAGTTGTGATAGCGCGCCAGCCGATGCCGGGCGTGACGTCGCGCATCGTGTTCATGTACTGGATGCCGAGATCTCGCATACACGTGTCGTCCGCCGCTTGGATGCGGTAGCGTATCTGCAGCGGCGTGCGTCCGGGTGTGGCGGTGCTGTGCAGCTCTTTGTTCGCATCGATGTACGCTTTGGCGGGGTTGTTCTGGAAATCGACCGTACCGTACTCGACGCCGTTGCGTCTTGCGTTCTCCGTGTCCTCGATGATGCTCTGCTTGATGATGCGCAGCTCTCGTAGTGTCGTGTTCTGCGTATCGTGAGGAACGTTCGTGTGCTGTTCAACGGCGCGGTGCTCGAAGCCGGCGAGCTGTTTCCAATCGTTGTTCTCCTCGTTCGTGACCATCGCGAAGTTCCATCCGAAGTTCACGTTGAAGATCATCCACTCCAGGTCGCCTTTGCTGTTTTGCATGTGCACGCGTGTCATCTGATGGGTATGGTCCCAGGTGTTGAAGCTTGTGGCTGGAATGCTGTTCATACGCGCGGCGCTCGCGAGGAAGGTGGATGCTTGATAGCACACGCCATTCTGATCATAGAACATGGTGAGGACGGTAGGTGCTGGAAGGTATTTCTGGAAGCCGTAAGGCCTCGATGTGCCGAGCCAATCGCCGAACGCGAGGAGGCGGCCGACATCATCCGTGGTTCCAGGGGCGTTCATATGGCTGTCCACGGCGTTTTTGAATCCTGGGTCGTTACGCCAGTCGCTCCCGTGTTCGAGCATGACGGTGTCGAGTGCTTGGTTATTCGGGTTGCCGAGGTGGTCGTTCGGGTTGTCCGATGCGACGAGACGGTAGCGTGCGGGGGTGAGATTGAGAATTGGGTATTGGTCGGGTGGGACGCGCCGTGGCACGGGCTGTCCTGTCGGGTCCGGTTGCGGGGTTGTGCGGCCTCGTGGAGGGGCAACGGTCGTGGTGTGCATTACCGCCTCGATTGCCGTGGCATCCCGCTCTATTGCTTGGGCGGCCGTCTGTAGGCCATAGAGTGGCATCAGGGCGAGGAGTGCGCTGCCGAACAATCTCTTGAAACGCATACGTTTTATTGAGACGACGCTATTTATATACTTTTCGTTCAGTAACTACTATTTAGTGGTTAAGTGTGGTGGTCGCGGGTTGGTTGCTGTGTTTAGTGGCTAATTCACATTCTGCTCGTAAAACGTTTCGATCTACTCGCTACGCGTTTACTGATAAATTAGTAGTAGACTACTGACCGCGGGTTATAAATCGCCGCCACAACAGGCAAGAAATGATGATCTTCAGAAGTATCGGTTAGAATGAGACGTTGGTTGCTAGTTAACAACCGGTTTGATCCGTGTTAATTCCCCATTCGTACACTCGAGCTCCGGATACGCACTTGTACCCGCAGCGTTTATCCGCAGCCCAAAGACCTAGCGTTTGTGCCTTACATTCGTAGAGTGTCTGTACGCTGCCGCACATGAATTGATTCGAACTAACATCTGGCAATGTTGTTGTAACGCCATAATTGACGCAACCACTGGTTGACGCGCACTGGTTTATGATTGCACAGCAGAATCCTACGTTGACGGTGCCTGTCATGGCGCCCCAATCCTCTCCTGATCGTGTGTTTTTGTATTGTACATTTCGGGCATAGTTTGATCCGTCGCAAGATGAACTTGTGCTGGCTACTGAGGGACTCGTGCACCATATCTGGTTGGACTTACCGCATATCGTCCACGTATTCGGAGTAGGAACACAGGTCCATCGTTGACCGGTAGGCGTCTCGCGATTCAACCCATTTNNTTCGTCGGGCAAGTGGTGCAATAATCCCAGCACCAGCCATTCGATGGGCTGTTGGCGCCGCATGGATTGCCTGCAGTGCACGCGGTACCGCTTGTGCACTGTAACGCGCCTTTGGTGCCGCAGGCCGCAGTTGCAGTGCAGACTCCGGCTTGACACGTACCGCTTGACACCGTGCTTGTGGTGCATGTAGTGCCATCTACTTTGTTGCTTCCTACACCGCACGCGCCGCTGGTGCATACATAGTTCTTGCATGGGTCAGTTCCTGTGCATGCGGCACCGTTTGTCTTGTCGGTACTGGCGCATACGCCGCCAGTACAGGTGTATGTTTTGCACGGGTTAGTTCCGCAATCAGTGGGAGCTGTGCATTGAGGCGTCGCCGTCTTACATGTGCCGCCGGCATAATCGCAAGCCGCATCAGTGGATGTTCCTGCACAGCACCAGTCTAATTGCGTTCCAACAGGGTTCGCTGAACAGTGCACGTAATTGCTATTGCATTGGTAGCAAACGCCGTCTCCACTGGCACATGTCTTGCTCGGGACTGCCGTTGCACCAGCGACCGTTGCCTCTGTGGAGCAGAAATACGCTGTTCCTGTGCACGTCGGAGGTGTTGAGCAGACTCCTCCATTGCATGTCTGACCTGTCTGGCAGCATGTTGTGCCGCACGGGGCTCTTCCAGCTTGGCATTGGCAGCTTCCGCTCGTGCAAACCTTGCCCGCGTTACTATCGCATGCGGTCCCGCAGGTTCCGCAGTTGAGGTTGTCCGTTTGCGTCGTTTTGCATACGCCGCTGCAATCGGTCTGGCCGCTCGGGCATTTGCAGAGTCCTGCTTGGCAGGTCTTCCCGTTCGAGCAGACGGTGCCGCAGCTTCCGCAGTTATTGTTATCGGTCGCGCTGTTCACGCACGCGGATGTGGCGAGATTGGTGCATCGTATCGTGCCAGTACCGCACGCGAGGCATGTGTCGGTGCCGGTGCAGTACTTGGCGGGTGTCACGGCCGTTGCACCGGTGACGCTGCCGCTAGCGGCGCAGAATTCGACGTTCGTCGCTTGGCAGTTCGCGGCGCATTGGCCGCTCAAGCATGATGATCCGCTTGTGCAGGCGCATACTCCCCCGGCGCAGGATTGCCCTGCCGCGCATGTCGGCGTGGAGACGGGGAGGCATTGTGATCCGGAGCGGAAGTAGCCGCTGTTGCATTTGTAGCAGATTCTCGTCGGAGTGTTCGGAGCGCAGGTCCCTGTGCTGTTGACCGTCGCATTGCCTATCGTCGTGGTGCTGCAGGTCTGGTTCGCGCCTGACTCACAGGTGTATGTCGTTCCTGATACTGGCTCGCATTGGTTGGATGCATTGAGCCGATAGCCGGTGTTGCATTTGTAGCAACCACGGTCTTGCGTGCAGTAGCCAGTGGTGTTGAGTGTGCTGTGGGGTGGTTGTGTGGTTGCGCATGTCTGGTTGGCGCCGCTTGAGCATAGTTGTACTGCGATGCACTCGAGATCCACGCACACTTCGTTTGAGCCCGTGCAGATCGTGCTGTTCGTCCATTGCCTGCAACCGGCAGTTCCCATCTGGCATTCCTGTATCGTGGCGGCATCAGTCGGGTGACAACGTTTCGCCCCCGTCACAGTGCAGTCAGAGGTGCAACCGGTGCCGCCAGCAGTGTAGTTCTGTATGGTCCATGCAGTCTGTGCGGGATTGCCGAGTCCGACCGCGCCGCAGTAGAATGACGGCAACGCGGGGTATTTCTTACAGACATATACAATGACGTGCTCTTCTCGCGCCGTCGATGGGATCGTGCCGTACTCGAACTGTCCGCTCGCTTCGCCGAGGATCCATTTGGATGTGCCGACGGTGGTGTTCGAGAAGTTGAATTGCACCCAGCTTCCGCCTTTGCTCATGTATCCCGTCTTGTACACATATTGCCGTTCGATATTGCCTCCTTGTGTGACGGCTACGCGTACGGAGAGCGTGGTGCCGCTCGTCTGCGCCGCGGCAGTGAGGAAGACTTGTCCGTTATCGAGATCGCGCGGTGCGGCGAATCCGGCCGGGACTTCAGCGACGGTATTGTAGCCGCGTCCCGCGAGTGCCGTCGATGGAAGATCGGTTTTCGGCGATATGTACAGCCAACTGATGATGAGCGTGGCGAGTATTCCTGTGCAGAGTATGATCGAGAATACGAGTACTGGGAATCTATCCCATTGTCGTTTGCGTGTTCGCACGGCCCTTCCCACGCTGCTCCAGCCGTCGAATGTGTTTATAAGAGTTGCTGTCGTGGAGGCTCTGAGGCAAATCGCGTCTTGCTTGTTGTGCGAGCATACTGATGACGTAGCCCAATATGATGCGGTCCATATACAACCGCCGTCGGCTGCGGCCATGACGGCGGTCTACCAATACACCAAGGCGGCAGTCGAGTATCGATTAATGCATCGTTTGCCTAAGTGCTCTCCTCTCAAAAACATTTATATGTTCGGCTTCTGCTGTTCGGGTATGCATCTTGGAAGGAAATTCCTCAGTATCTTGTCAGGATCCTATGCGGCTCTTCGTCATGAGCGCGCTATCGAACGGAGTCCCGCCACGCAGTTGCAGGATGACGTCGATCGTGGAGAACCCGCTCCCGAGAGCGCGCAGGAGGCCGTCGAACAGGTGCGCACTGCGCAAAAGAGCGTCCAGACACAGCTTAACACTATCCTGCGGTCTCGCGATGACGTCATGCGTTTGTATACCATGCTCGTGTTGTTCTTGCGAGAGCGTCGCGGAACCAATGAAGATGCGATGTTGCTCAATGAGTATCACCGGGCGTTACAACGCAAGTACTCCACCGAATGGCGATATCAGTTCGATCCGAAGGACCCGACTCGTGGTGCGCCAGGCGTGGCGGTACAGATACCAACGATGTCCCTTGCAGAATTGCGGACGCGTCTTCTCGATGTCGCGGCGAAGAATCGCGACGCGATGCAGTTGATCGTCGATGCTTGGAAGCTGCATCCTATCTTCGACCGGGAGACATTGCGTCCAGTGCGGGCGCGTGTGGTCGCTATGCACGATGCTTGGAGTGCGTTGCACGACCTGGCGCATGGCTTGGCCGATCCCTACCATCTCAAGGATGTGGAGCGGATCATCGAGGTCATCGTAGGATATCGTATCGATTTGTCATCGAGATTCTCTATTGTCAAAGTCAATCTCGAGGCCGATAAACCCGGCGCGCGCGATTTGGGCGTCCAGCTCACCGAGGAATTGAAAGGGATGCGCGCCAAGATAGATGCCGCGTTCGATGCGTTATGCGGCCAGATAGCGAGCCTATCCCAGAACCTCTCTCATTGGAAGACGGGAAAGCGCGCATAGTACTTGAGCGTACTTGGTTGATATGGTCATTACATAATTGATGCCTCGTGCTTTAGCTCGGGGAGGACTGCCTTGGAGTAGATGACGAGCCGCGAGTGTGGCGTGAGCCACCTTGCGAGCGGCGAGACAA
Source organism: Candidatus Woesearchaeota archaeon (assembly GCA_013331575.1). Taxonomy (GTDB): domain Archaea; phylum Nanobdellota; class Nanobdellia; order Woesearchaeales; family UBA525; genus UBA525; species UBA525 sp10207u. Next base: position 2,780 of record DUGD01000096.1, on the reverse strand, counting down.
TTCCGCGTAGCGCGGCGTATGCTCCGCAGTACTCGAGCTTTGGAGAGATACCGTGCCTAAAGGCCGCGATGATTCGTTCGCCGGTTCTCACAAGAGTACCCTACACTCATGTTTATATGCGTCTGCGGGCTCCCGATTGCATGGTTCCTGCCGACGGTGTGTTGCCCTTCGTCCGGCCGGTCGACTCCAACCCTGCGCTGTTCTATCGTGCTCTACGCGAGACCGGTTGCGATACGTTGGGTATGAGCCTGTTGTTCGATGACGCGCCAGTCCGTTCGGTCGACGGTACGTTGCGGGTGGATTGCTCGTGGAGAAAGATCGGTTATCGCGATGGGGCGTCGGGTGTTCTTGATGCGGTACCGTGCATCGCGAGCTGTGAGCGCGGAGTGTATGTTGTGTTCTACCGTTCCGGTGTCGATCGTCCGTGCGTTTTGGTGCCTTCTATCCCCGGTCATGCGCTCGTCCATCCGCAGGGTCTTCCGCCAGACTATCACGAGCGTCGTCTGTCCGCGTATATCCAATCGAACATCGATACCTTCGCTGATATCGACCAAAGGTATCTTCTGGAGCACGACGCGCCGCCTCTTTGTACCCAAGTATCATTCTCCCATAATGGTCGTTCTTCATCTGCGGATTTGGGTCTCATCGCTATGTTGGCGCAGGGGATTCCCTCTTCGCCGCTTATGCCACTCTATACGCTTCCGTTCTCTGGAGAACACTCCTTCTGATCGATAGATTCTATTCGTGTGTTATGCGGCTCTTCGATAAAATATAGATGGGATGTTGCTGCAGTCACTTTGTTCCTTAGCTTGCCTTTTTCAAACGCAAGTTGTCTTGAAGCACGTCTAGTGAGTCGGGAGACCCGGCGGCAATGCGGCGCCCGAAACTCGGCCGAGAGAATACGCTCTGCAGCAACTGTTTGTGTGGTGTATCTACGAGCATATCGCGACGAAACCTTTTTAAATGAGAAGACCCTCGATGCGGTGGGGTAACCGAACTACACCTTTGTCGCACACAAAAAGGTATTCTACGGGAACTCCAATGCTCTGGGAGCCCAGCTTCCAGAGCACCCTTTTTTCTTGCAAAGTTTTTTATGCATACCGCTTTTTCTTGACCAGCATGCGCATCCTTTCCTTGCATCCAATAACAACAGAGCTCGTCTTTGCCCTTGGCGCTGGTCATCATATTGTCGGGCGTTGTGAAGGGTGCGATTATCCTGAAGTTGCAAACAGCATACCGAGCATTGGTGGTCATGGTGAGATAACAGTTGAAAATATCAAAGTCTTTGAACCGGATCTTATTCTCATCAGCAATGGACAAGATGAGATAAACCGTTGGTTTCCCGGCACGACGATAAAAATAGCTCCTGATTCTCTAGAGACAATATATACGAGTATTACTTCTCTTGGTACATTACTTGAAAAACACCTTGAAGCCGACATGTTAGTGCATGAGATCAAAGCAACCTTAGAGCGCATACACAACAAAGTAGCGCGCTTTCACACATTACGAGTATACTGTGAACAAGACACCGCACCACCCTCTTTGTTGATACGAGACTTGATAGGTATTGCCGGTGCTGAGGTCTACGATGGTCCTATTGACGTAAAGAAAATACAATCTTTTGATCCGCACATCATGCTTTTTATCACCAACGATGATCGTGCCGTTGAACTTGTGCTTGCGCGCAACCAATGGAGTACCATCGGCGCAGTACAGCGCGAACGTATTCTTACCATAGAAGAAGGATTATTGCGTCCAACACCAAGATTGATGAGCGGAGCAAAACGTTTAGCAAAGCTCCTGCACGGTGTTGAGGTCAATGGTGTATAGGAAGAGAATGTTAAGAAGTAAGAATTTTAAAGAGTGGTTTTGTTCTCGACAGAAGAAAGAAAAACTCACTTGAGCAGCCATTCTGCCTGTTCCGCAGGAAGTCGGTACTCGTCGATAAATTGTTTTCTAAATACGGGATTTTTTCGTGCAATAATTTTAAGAAACGGCAAGGTATTATGAATAATGTTTTTTTTGCTCGTGTGAAGTTTTGGCGCAAGTGTTTCTGCAAGCGCTTTTCGTTTCGCGTTTTTCTGATTGTAAATCCAAAGTTTAAGAATTCTATTTGTTGGTTTGTACTCTTCCATTCCGGAATATTTTTTATCTTTTGCAAGTGCAATACCCGCAGTTAAGAGATTGTAAATGTAGACATAGTAGCGGTAGTATTGGGATCGCCTTATTCTGCCAAAAAGTTTGTCAGCCTCTGCCAGTGCATCGTATGCTCGTGCAAGATCTGCCGGTAGTTTGTACTCTTTTGCAATATTCTCATCAATCCAAAGCAACAAGCCATCAACATCCTCATCAACATACTCAAATGCCGGCAGAGCAACCTCTGCGCTTGTAGTCTTGAAAATTCTAAGTAACGCATTTTTTACCTGTTCAACAGTTTCTCGTTCAGAAAGTTCATTGATGCTCTCTTTGGTGATCTTTTCTTCTGTCGCTATTGTTTGCAAGTCGTTGATTGCCGCCCTTACATCTCCTCCTGATCGCCTACTTATGGCGCTTAACCANNATGCCGCCGCGATCTTTTGTTCCGCTCAGCCCTTCAACTTCATCGATAAGAATTGTTTTTTTCTTAAAGAATAACGACTGTTGTGCTACAGCGCCGCCAATAACTGTTCCTATTGCATCTTTATTTCTAGTGTCTGACGCGTTGATTTCAAGGAGTTCCAAATCAAGATCGTTGGCAATCGCATAAACAAGCGATGTTTTTCCTGTACCTGTTTTTC
>DUGD01000024.1 GCA_013331575.1 Candidatus Woesearchaeota archaeon | reverse complement strand
CACTCCGTTCCTGGGTTCGCCCACTTCGTGGTCAAACCTTGGCGCTATCCAGACTGCCGTCATGGCAGCAGCCGATGGCAGTCGCAGAAGGACGATGTCATATATGCGCCGCCACAACAAGCAAGAATCCGTGCCTATCGCTGTATGGTCCAGTGCTGTTCGAGAAGTTGTCGTGATGTGTGGTTGTATGTGCCGACGAATGTGATGCTGCCGACGCGCTTGCGCGGCAACCCTCTGATCTGCCCGTCGCCGTCGAAGTCCGGTACGAGGCACGTCTTTCCCACTCTCACCATGAGTTCGTACGGCTGGCCGTGCTTGTCGCTCGGATTGAGGCTTTCGATCACGCGCTCCAAGTCGAAAGCGTACTCCTTGGCGGTCACCGGATCGCGCAGTATCGCTTTGTCTTCGCGCATGATGAATGCGGAGGATCGTTCGTCCATGAACATGGTCTGCGCGGTATCGGGAGTCGACGTGGCGTACTCGACGACCGGCACGATCTGCGTCGTGCGCATGATGCGCGGTGCTTCAGGCCCTCGCAGGAGGTATGCTGTGGTGCCGATGCCTATCAACGCCAGGGTTATGCCGCCAAAATACTTCAGCTGCGTCTTGAGCGGTGCGCCGGCGTAGATCTGTTGTGTCATAGTATTGTCTCTAGAATCGCCGCGGCGGGCGCGGTCCGTCGCGTGACGGGAAGTCGCGGCGGGGCGGGCGGATGTCATCATCCGATGGCGGCGGGGCTGCGAAGAGGTAGTGTTTCTCCTCGCCCTTGATCTCGCTGACGATACGGTTGATGATGAGTTTCTCAGGGTCGGTGATGAGCTTCACGCGCGTGCGGATATCATCGAAGCTCTCGAAGTCCTTGTCGCGGCGCGCCTCGAGTATCTCGTTCATGTGCTTCTTACCGATGCCGGGCAGGAGCTCGAGTGAGTGCGTGCGGATGGATAATGGCTGCGCCTTGTTGTAGAACTCGACGAAGCGCGCCGGGTTCGACTCGATGATGGCCTTGACCGCGTGCGGCAATTCGCTTTGTGCGGTCGCGGTGAGCTTCTCGGCCTTGATGCGCCCGTTCACGTGGTGTATCTCATCGCGTTTCTTCTCGCCGATGTAGACCTTCGCGCGGGGCTGTAAGCCGGCCTCTTTCTTCGGCACGAGCTCTAGAAGTGTGAATCTATCGGTTCCGAGCGCTTGCGCTATCGGGTCTTTGAGGTGCAGGGGGCGTGGGTCCGTGGCGTAGCCGTTCTGCAAGAAGTCGAGTACTACTGCCTCCTCTTCGCGCTTCGCTGGTATGACCATTCTCTCCCCTCCAATACACGGTGTTATGCCTTTCTAGGCGGTTTATTTAAGCTTTTTGACGAATTCCGCGGCTACCGGCGACTCGTCGCAAAGGAAAGTATACCTTTCCTTGCGCCAGGATTCTACGAATCCTCGGCGTCTTCGACTCCTCGTCCGCTCGTCGCGCCCTAATGCCTTGTTTCTAGCGTCCACTCTTTGCAGCTCCGAGCTTCAAGCCGGTAGCCGTGCTAGCGGCTACTTTGTGGAGGCTGTTGTATACTATGGTGCCGTTCTAATGGTCGCTCTGCTCGCTCGTGGATGAGTCCCGGGCGGCAGAAAACTGTTGGCCGCTCGTTTATCTCTTGGGCGCGAACTCGGAGATCGTCTCTGCGATCTTCTTGCAATTCTCGGCCGTCGGTGTGACGTTGTAGCTCGACAGCACGATTTTGACGTGTTTGTCGCTCACAGGCATCACATCGATGAGCTTGTTGAAGTGCGTATCGCGCAGGCGCGGTATCTCGAGCGCTTTGAGGGCGTCGAGGAGTTTTTCGGCCTCTTTGAGCGATATCTTGGCGAAGTCCTGGGCGTACTCCTCGGTCTTCGCCGCGCGGAAGTTGAGCTCGGTCTCCTTCTCCTTGATGCGTTCGAGCGCTGCCTTCACCTGCACGACATTCATCGGCGTCTTCTCGAGGATTTCAGGCTTTGCCATGGTTGCACCAGTAGATGGTTACGTCTTCCCTATGCGACCTTCTTGAGGTGCACTGGGTGGACGATGAGCTTCTTCGTCTTATCGTGATCGCGGATGGTGACTTCGTAGCACTGGCCGAGCTTCTTGCCGACCGTGCCGGTCTTGCCGTGGAAGCGGCGGTGGTACATGCCGCGCTGGATAGCGGGTTCAGTCGAGAGCGCGACCTTGTCGCCTGCCTCGAGTTTTTGCAGGAAGCGTCGCTGGCTTATCTTGCCGGCTAGCTTGTACGTCTTCTTGTACTTCTGGCGCGTCTTGCGTCGAGCGCCGCCGATTCTGGTTGCCATAGGACGGTGGAGTTCCAGTTGGTTTATAAATCTATTGGGTGCCGGTTTTCAGAAGAAGAGCCCGAGACCGTGCAGTACGAGCACCGCTATCAACCCCAGGAGACCGAGGATGGCGACTATGATGATGGACCAGATGTTGATGATGAGCGTCTGCAGCCAGAAGACTTGGACGGCGTACAGCGCGAAGAATCCGATGATGCTGTTGAGCGCGATGGCGATGGCGTAGTTGAGCCCCTTCATGAGGAGCGCGCCGACGAACATGATGACGACGATGCCGATGAACGCCCCGAGGAGCCATAGCGCTAGCATTGATTCCCTCTTCTCTTGGCGATTTATAATGGTTATCCTGAGAGGGAGAGGAAAACAGCACAGTGGCATATGACCTATGAGCAGGGTATTAGTTGTGCTGCCTTGGTCGGGCTTTCGTGTTGGTGGGTGGTAAATAGCGATCGGAAAAACAATGCCAAACCATGTGCACTCTCTGACCGCAGCACGAGTTGTAGTTAACGGACGATGAGGAGTAGTTGACTACTATCCTACTTAAGAGCAGTTGACTACGAATAACTACGACAAGAAGTAGTTGACGACTGAACGGCAACATAAAGAAACAAGAGAATGAAAAAATAAGAAGAAGAAAAAACAAAGAATCTATCGCTTGCGCTTGCTCTGGCGCCAATCGCCGCTCGATGCACCACCTGAGTGGCCGCCTTCGGAGTGTGAACCGCCAGAGTGCGATCCGCCGCTATGAGTAGAGTGGCTACTCGATGAGCTACTGCTGCGCGACCCGCCCGAACTTTCGCGATGGCCATACCCGCCGCCGCTTGACTCGCGACGAGGTCCGCTCGATGAACGGCGCTCTCCGCCGTATCCGCCGCTGCGCTCACCACGGCCACCATAGCCGCCGCGTCCGCCACGCTCTCCACCGCGGCTGTCTCCCTCGCTATCCTCGAAGCGGCGGAAGCCAACATTCGGATACTCATCAATGACAAGCTCTGTCGTCACGACATTGGGCAATTCGAGCACTCCTTGGAAAAACTCGAAATCGCGGTTCTCAAGAAGCGTGATAGCCCTGCCCTTCTCGCCTGCGCGCGCTGTACGGCCGATGCGGTGGATGTAATCCTCAGAGTTCTTCGGGACGTCGTAGTTGAAGACGTGCGAGACATTCTTGATGTCGAGACCGCGTGCCGCGACATCCGTCGCGATGAGCACATGGACCTTGCCGTCGCGGAAGTCCTGCATGACCTTGTCGCGTTTGGCTTGCGAGTGGCCGCCATGGAGCGAATCCGCGACGACATGGTGCCGCTGCAGGTTGCGCGCCACCGATTCCGCGATGGTGCGTGTCGCGCAGAAGATAATTCCTAATGACGGTTTCTCCGTCTTGATGAGGTGCAAGAGAAGAGAGAACTTGCGCATGCGGTCGACCACGACGTAGTACTGCGGCAAAAGCTCTTGCTCCACGTGCGTCTGCGTCTTGATGTGATCAGGCTCGTTCTGGTAGCGCTGCGCCAATTCCTTGATGGGCGGCGGCATAGTCGCGGAGAAGAGCATGGTCTGGCGGTCGTACGGCATGGCCTGCATGATGCGTTCCATGTCGTCGATGAATCCCATATCCAGCATGCGGTCTGCCTCGTCGAGG
>DUGD01000078.1 GCA_013331575.1 Candidatus Woesearchaeota archaeon | reverse complement strand
GTCGACGCCGAACGCTATCTCGAGGATGTGCGGTATCTCTTTCTTGTGCGTCTCATCGGAGACGGAGAGGTCCTTGCCGCTGAACTTGCTGTGCTGCGTGAGGTCGTACGTCGTCCTGTCGTGCACGCCGCACATCTCGGTCCAGCCGAACGTGTTGAGCTTGACTTCGATATCCCATGCGTCATCGGCGTAGAACGCTTTCTCGTCCGGTGCGTGCTGTCGCAGGCGGATGCGGTCGGCGGGCACTCCTGCGTTCGTGAAGACGGTGTATGCGAGCCATACGGTGTACGCGTACGCTTTGTTCTTGAAGTTGCCGTTCGCGAGCGCGTCGGACACGGTCATCGCTGCCGGCGGGAGTTGTCCTTCTTGGAGTTTCCAGCTCCAGAACGGCAGCGTGTCGTCTTTGATGCGTTCGTACGGTGTGAACGCCGATTTCTGGTCGCCGAAGATGAAGAGTTGTGCTTCCGCTTGCGTGAACTCGCGCATGCGTAGCACGAATTGGCGCGGGCTTATCTCGTTGCGGTATGCCTTGCCTATCTGGAAGACGCCGAACGGGAGCTTTTTGCGGAAGAACTCGAAGTATCGCGGGAATGGCAGGTATGTGGTGGTGGCGGTCTCGGGGCGGTTGTACGCCTCGATGTCGATGCCTACCGTGGTGCGCAGCATCAGGCTGTGCTTCTTGATCTCTTTGTTGAACGCTGATTGGCAGCTTGGGCAGGTGACGCCGTTCTCTTCGATGAATGCGAGGTAGTTCTCCGGCTTGACGAATTTGCCCGGGAAGAGCTCCTCAAGGAGCCTATCCACGCGGAAGTTCGCTTTGCATTTGCTGCAGACGATGAGTGGATCGGAGAAGCCGCCCAAGTGGCCGGATGCCTCCCAGACTTTCGCTTGCATGACTGTCGGGCATTCTACCTCCCAGAAGTCGTTGACCTGGAACGTGTCGCGTATCGCGCGCTCTACGTTGTTCTTGAGGAGCTTGCCCAGCGGGCCGTAATCGTAGAATCCGGAGAGGCCGCCGTAGATCTCGGGCGCGGGACCCCAGATGAATCCTTTCTGCTGCGCGAAGGATGAGAGCTCTTGTAAGAATTCAGCGGCCGCTTTCGCGGCTTGTTGGGCATTCGCCGGCGCTGGTGGCGCGGTCGGAGTCATAACTCCGGGAAAGCGCCCAGGGGTATATAAAATTAGTGGCGGATGATACTGTAGTGCAATGGATAGAATAGAGGTTGCTGCCTTGGAACGAACCTGAGGGCGCCGTGTCGGGTCCGGTCAACAGGCCAGGGGACCCGACGGCAACACGGCGCCCGAAATCAAACCGAGAGTATGTACTCCGCAGCAACTGAAAATAATGTTAGTAATACGATTCTTCTCTTGCACCAAGATGGTGGTTATCTATCGGTTGTTGCTGTGCGTTGCGATGGAAATAGGTGTTGCTTTAGATAAGCTATATCACTGATTCCTGTTTGTTGTGGCGGCGCTTTTGTGACGTCGTCGTTTTACGTCGCCGAGGGCTGCGGCCTCTCGGCTCCTGCTTGACGCCAAGGCCACAACACAAACATCTATTGTCTCAGTGCCGAACGTTGTAGACCTAGACTCTCGAACGTAAGCTCTCTCACGCCGATGCGTATTGCGATGCGTACGCCATCCTTCTGCGCGCGTATTTTTTCCTCATGCGTGAGGAGAGCTCCTCTGGCGACGGCGGGTGGTAGCGTTGCATGCGCCTGATTCTCGTGGGCGTGACGTATATGCCGACAATCTCGCGGTCAGGGTATGCTTTGCAGTACCGTTTGTACTGTTCTTTCGCTTTCGCCCAATTGTTCTTGAGATCCGTCGCTTTCACTTCGTAGAACCGCCAGCGATCCTTTGTCTCCACGAGCACATCGATCTCGCCGTTGAGGTGGTTGTGGCTGTATCGGACGTTCTGGCGGACGATTGCATTGCCGTCGTGCAGTTTGTGTATCAATCGTTCTACGAGCAAATCTACTGTGTCTTCGTGTCGTTGGTGCGCGGCGGGCACCGGGTTCACGGGCGTCGCTCCAGCAGGATTGCGCAGGATGCGCGCGCGGAACCTAGCAAGAAAAATGCAAAGGTTGCTGCCTTACTACTCTGCATGCTGCGTGGTGCGTGTGGCGCAATATTTAACCATTTGTAGCGCATGATATTGATACTGCAGTATAGTATATTGATGCAGCATAAGGATGACGCGCCGGTTTTTGGCATACGATGATCTTGTCCGGCTTATCCGGTTGAGAGTTGAAGATTGTCCGACCACAATCCTGTTCATGCTCCTTTCTTAAGGTCGCTCTTAATAACGCACTAGTGTTAACGTTCTTATTAACGCTCGTCTGTCGGGAGCGGAGAATCTTGTTGAAAGTCATGCCGATATCGCGGCAGTCGTTCCACGTGCAGTCGTTCGCCGCCGGTCACGTAGATGCCGACTACATCCCGGTCAGGATGCGCTTTGCAGTAGCGCCAGTATTGTTCGAGTGCGTGGCCGTACGATGCATCGTTACGGTTGGTCTTCACTTCGTAGAATCGCCATCGGTCCCCTGCGATGCCGAGCGCGTCCACTTCGCCCGAGTATCCGTTGGTGGAGTATGTCGTGTGCAAGACGAGCGCGTCAAGAGTTCCTTTGTCGTACAGCCGTTGGGCCAGTGCACGGACGATATCATCGTGCTTCTGTTGTGCGGGGCTGATAGGCCGTTCCGGTCTTCTGGTAGCGGCCCATTCGGCTCTCTCTCGTCTGCGCCTAGTCATGCTGGTCGGCCTCCGAGGGTCGAGGTCGGGAACAGGTCGAGTGCATGATCGCAGCGTACGCGATAGCATCGAGGCCGTTGTAGACCGCGACTGCATCGCGCGTTCCCTTGCCTAGGAGCTTGATACCGCCGAGGACGGTGTTCGCCTCTGTCCGGGAGAGGTAGACTCCATCGAGGAGTGTTTGTTGAGCGACGATATCGATGGTCTCTCTGGCAGAATGGTCGTGGCGCCCCAGCAGTCGGTTGTACCATCGAGGTCTTCTATGGACGTCCATGATGGCCGAGTGCATCTGCAGGATGTGCCATTTGTCGTACCCGTGGAGAATGTCGTATATGTCTTCTTCACGGAACTCACTGGCGAGCTCACGCATCTGCGGATTGAAAAGCTCGTTTGCGAGAGTGAGCTCTGCTAGGACCATGACTTTTCTCGTTGGGCTGTGAGGGTCCGGTGCCGTCTGCTGGATGTAGCGTGGCACGCAGCCGATTCCGCCGACCGCGCAACCCCTGATGGTTTTCGCGCGGGCCATGGCGCTGCGCAAGATGGCTTGTTCTTTCGGCGAGAAGGTCAATGCCGAATCCAGATGCTTGCGTTCCTTCGCTCTCAGCATGGAGTGGGGATTCTCGAAAGATATAAAAACCAACCGGCTGTCCTTGGGGATATCGACCCAGTGAGGGGCCGTATTTCGTGTTCGCGCAAGCGAAGGTGAAGTAGGCTCCGAGCGAAGCGAGGGGACCGTACTCGGTGTTCGCCGTGCGAAGACCGGGTGGGACCTGAACGAAGTGAAGGGACCGTAGCTCAGCGGGAGAGCGCGTGACTGAAGATCATGAGGTCGCTGGTTCAAATCCGGC
>DUGD01000012.1 GCA_013331575.1 Candidatus Woesearchaeota archaeon | reverse complement strand
ACCATCATCATGGTCACGCACGATCTCAATCTCGCGCAGTACGCGCACACACACATAGAACTCAAAGACGGAAAAGTCGTACGCTACGAGAAGAACACGAAGGTGAAAACATGAACGCGAAGAGAGCATCGGGACTGGGCGCTACGTACGGAAACGACGGAACCTCCCAGCACATCACTATCATTGTCATGGCGATCTCCATCGTCATGATGGCTATGACGCTCCCCTACGCAAGCGCCGCTACCGACAACTCAACTATCATGGTGGGTGGTAGCGATATCCGCGTCAGCCTGGTCAACCAAGACCCCGACCCGGCCGCAGCAGGCGATATTGTCGAGCTGCGTATCGGTGTCGAGAACCAAGGACAGACCGCGATAAGCGATTTGGTGGTCGAAGTCGATCCGAGCTATCCATTCCTGGAAGTGCAAGGCGAAGACCTCATGAGCGACGTGGGGACGATGAGCGGGTACCAGGTGGGTGAAGACATGCGCATCGTGAAGATCAAGCTCCGTGTGGACACGCAAGCGACCGCAGGCGATTACGACCTGAAGGTCTCCACGTATCGTAAGGGGANNGTAAGAACGTGCAGGTCATCTATGTGGACAAGACAGTGATCGTGCCGGGAAAAGAGACGCCGCTCACATTCACCATCAACAACGTCGGTCGTTCAACGCTGCACAACCTGCAGTTCCGGTGGGAGAACGACGACGGCATCATACTGCCGGTGAGCGGCACCGCAGGACGGTACGTCGATTCAATCGAAATTGACGACAGCGTGGAGATAGAGTACATGGTGATGGCGAGCACAAACGCCGACCCCGACCTCTACCCGATCGATCTTATCCTCACCTATGACGACCCGAGCGGCAGCGGCGAGAGCACATTCACCACGACGGCGGGCATCTATGTCGGTGGCGAGACCGATTTCGAGGTCAGTTTCGATTCGAGCACTGGCGGAGAGGTTTCACTTAACATAGCAAACACGGGCAGCAATCCAGCGAGCGCTGTCTCTGTGAATCTTCCACAACAGCAAGGGTGGCGCGTGACAGGAACGAGGACGTCGATGGTCGGCAGCCTCGCAAAAGGAGATTATACCATCGCCAGTTTTGCGGCGCAAGGCACCGGTGACTTGATGGTAGACGTGGCGTACACCGATACGATGGGCAACCGTAGGAACGAAGAGTACACCATCGATATCGACACTCCGCGCAACGTCACGGAGGTACTCGGCACGGGCGCGAACGCTGGTGCGAGAGCGGGGCGGCAGACGACCGCGAGCCAGGGGCTCTCCATCACGGCAATTGTAGGCATTGTGATTGCGGCACTCATTGTCGCGGGCGGAGCGTATTGGTTCATCCGAAGACGCAGCGGAAAGAGAAAATAAGAGACAAAAGGAGAAGAGATATCGAGAAGGTAGAGCGGAGAATAAGAGAGGATGAAAAGAGACAGGACATCAATGTCATACGAGGATAACGATGAAACTGCACAAGATATTCAAGCACGCGCTCGGCATGGTATTGCACAGCCGTTTACGCAGCTGGCTGACTATCATCGGCATCGTGATAGGAGTCGCTAGCGTGGTCGCTATCATCGCACTCAGTGACGGCATGGAGGCCGCGATGGCGAATCAGTTCAGCGACAAGGGCGTCGATCTCCTCACTATCACGGCAGGAGCGTCGCGCAGCGGTGGTTTCGGCGGTGGACCGCCAAGAGAGGGCAGTGGAGGCGCAAGTAGCGCCACGGATGAGACCCCGGAGCTGACGCGCAGCGACGTCCAGACACTGCGCGGCATCAATATGCTTGGAGACATCGACACGCAAGTGAGTGGCAGCGCCGACATCTACTACCTCGGCCAGACGGGATCGATCGGCATCACCGGCGTTGACCAAACGGTCTGGGACAAGATGACGAACCCGACCATACAAGAGGGACGATCACTAGGGCCGGCGGATAGCAATGTCATCGTCATCGGAGGGCGTTTGGCAAACGGGTTCTTCGATCGACCCGCGGGGCTCAACAAGGCTATCTCCATAGAGGGACGATCATTTCGCATCGTCGGCATCCTCAATGATTCCAGCACGAGTATTTACATGCCCGTGCAGCAGGCATACCAAGTGCTTGATGACAAAGAGCAAGGAGTATATGACAGGATAATCGTGAAAGTCCGTGATCCCGATCAGGTAACCGCTGCGGCAGCAGTCATCAAGGAGGAGATGGCGATACGACGCCATTCCACGGATAAGGCGGATTTCTCAGTCTCTGATCCGGCAGCGATGCTCGCGACACGGCAGCAGATGATGGCGTCAATGACGCTCTTCCTCACCGCCATAGCAGCGGTCGCGCTCATCGTCGGGGCGGTGGGAGTGGCGAACACCATGTTCACATCCGTGCTTGAACGCACCAAGCAGATTGGTATCATGAAAGCCATCGGCGCGACGAGAAACGACATCCTACTCCTCTTCCTCTTCAACGCCGCGCTCATCGGGCTCATCGGCGGACTGCTCGGCGTGCTCTTCGGTTATCTCTTGGCGCAGATGATGCCGCTCTTCATGAACTTCGGGCCAGGAGAGACGGTCGCGTTAGTCAGACTGAGTACAGTGCTCCTAGCGCTCGGCGTGAGCACCGCAATAGGAATACTCGCGGGCACCATACCTGCGTGGAACGCAAGCAAACTCAGGCCAGTCGACGCCTTGAGATATGAATGAATGTGGGTGAGCAGCAGAGAGCTCGGTATGGACAATAACGGATGATCCGAGCGATTTCACCACATGGAGACTCTTGGATAAAAATCCACGACTGCCGCCTTGGTGTGGGATCGGAGGCGCTATTGCTGGAACAGAGAGCCCCGCCACTGCAAGCTCCGAGACGCGTGTTGCGCAAGCAATAGTCCACCGCGGCAGGAGAAGGAAAACGATCATCGCTTGATGAAAATCACGTCCTGCAATCCTTTGAAATCTTCATCACCGGTAAGTATCTTCGCGCCGTTCTTGCGAGCGCACCCATATAACTATAAGGTATACTTTATTATATCTAAAGTTATCTTTTGCAGCACGCCTTCCAACGGAAGCAGGAACGTTCGTGGTCGTTCACCACACCTACCGCTTGCAGATGCGAGTAGATGACCGTGCTGCCGACAAAGCGGAATCCGCGCTTCTTCAGGTCCTTCGATACTTCGTCGGAGAGCGCTGTCTTCGCCGGTAAATCTTTGGAAGTCCGGATGTTATTGCGGACCTGTTTGCCCTTGACGAAACTCCACAGGTAGTTGTCGAAGCTGCCGAACTCCTTTTGCACAGCGATGAACGGTTTCGCGTTCGCTATCGCAGCAGTTATCTTCAATCGATTGCGGATGATGGACGCGTCCTGCATGAGCCGAGCCACATCACGCTCGCCCATCTTGGCGACTGCCTTCGGGTCGAAATCGTGGAACGCCTTGCGATAGCCTTCGCGCTTGTGCAGCACGGTGCGCCAGCTCAAGCCTGCCTGCGCCGCTTCGAGGATCAAGAACTCGAAATGGTGTTTGTCCTCGCGGTTCGGCAACCCCCACTCTTCGTCGTGGTACGTCATCATACGCGGATCGTCACCGGACCAGGGGCAGCGCTTCATTCATCCTCGTTTCGCGTAATGTTCGATGACGTCTTTCCCCGACCACGGTCTCGTGTCTGCCATCGTGTAACCGATCGTTTCGACGGCGCGTTCGAGCACCGGCATCGAGTTCGCCTCTACCTCAAGCAATGTGGGGAGTCCGGGGAACGTGTCGAATTCGTAGAGTGCATCGCCTAAGCGATAGCTCGTCCGGTGCTTGGTCATGCCTTGCGCACTGATGTCGACCATCCCCATGGCGAGCAGGAGCTCGCGGGTCGCGTCGTAGCTCTCGACGTGCGTCTCGTATTCCGCCATCGATTTCGCCCCGACGAGGCTTATCGGTTTCTTGTAGCAGAGCTCGACCAAGTCCCCTTTCTTGCGCAGGCGCAGCGGGTATTCTAGCGGTCGTTGCGGAAAGTTGAAGTACGAAGCGGCGATCGCGCCTTCGAACGTTTTTTTAGCGCCGAGATCGAGCAATCTCTGCACGGTGGATGCAACATCGACATCGAGTATCTTGACCTCTATCTCATTCATGGTTCCCCTCCGCAAAAGAGTGATCTACGCCTCTTTATCAGGATTGCTTTTCCACAAAGCCCATATCTTCGCAGAGATGAATACAACCAGTACATCACTATATTAATACGAAAAGTTTATCAATATGTAACTAATAACTATAATCATGGCGCAACTCATGACTGTAGAACACAGCCCGACGCTAACAACAATACGCATGGTAGAGAAGGCACTACGCGAAGCGAAACAGACAGTCACCCTCGCAGAAATTAAGAGAAAGCTACCGCGACAAGTCAACCACAACACGCTCAAATCCATCCTCGCCTACTTGCATGAGAGCGGAAAAATAACGTACGGTCCAGAAGGCATACTCTGGACACATATCCCGCGAGAAGAACTTCTCGGAATTCTTACGAAATCAAAACGATGGTGAATTAAATCGGCGTAAGACCACGCACCTATGCGCGAAATCGTCGTATTCACCATCGATATTGCGAACGAAGTAATGACAACGCTCGACGACGGAACGCTGCGCAGGAGCATCCTTCGGACGATCACTCTACTCAAACAAGACCCTTTCTATGGAAATCAGGTGCGAAAACACCAAATCCCGAAAATATTACAGCACCTTCCTAATCTACGCAGAGCAGAACTCGCAGGATACTGGAGAATGCTCTATTATCTCGCGAGCGACGAGCAATACACCTACGTTATTATTTTCGAGATATGCGACCATCATCGATACGATAAGATATTCGGGTACTGAATCACAAAATATTTTCTCGATAACTATTTCCTTGAGTTGAGAAAATCGTCGAGTATCTGGTTATCATGGAACGCCAGACGCATGCTCTTGATCGCGGTGGGAGAAAACCAAGAGAGTCGTTGCCCCTCATGGAGCGGTGTGGTTGACACATCAATCTCGGCAATCGTGTGGAAAATATATTCCGTCTTCTCCGGCCAATCGTACGTCTTGACGAGCGAGAGTTTCTTCGGAGAGAACTCTATCTCTTCCTGCAATTCCCGACGGATTGCCTCTTTAGGAGACTCGCCAGCCTCCATCTGCCCTCCTAGCGTCACCCAATGATTCGGATATTGAATAGTCGGAATATCATCACGTAAGAGCAGCAATACATCACGTCGTGAATTCTCGATGATGATGCAAACGGATTGAGGTTTCACGATTTTCCACCCTGGTACTCCCGTTCGCTCAACTCCTTGATGCGTTTCGCTTTCTTCTCTCCTATCAAAGGCACTTTCCGCAGTTCCTCCTCGGACGCGTTCACGAGGTTCTTGACGCTCTTGAATTCGGCGAGGAGCGGTCTGGCGAGCTGGGAGCCGATGCCGGGGAACGCCGCGACGATGAACTCCATCATCTCGTCGTCGGTCAGCGGCTTCGCCGAGTGGTACTGGAAGTCCTGCCCGCCCACCTGTTCACGGCGTGCGAGCGCGACGAGAAGCCCGGCCGACTCACGCGGCGTCTTCGACCAGAGTATCGGGATGTTGAACGATACTGCGATGGTCGCGAGCATCCCTTGGATGGCGTTCGGGTGCACTCGACGCAGCGAGTAGATGTCGGCATCCCCTTCGACGAGTATCACGGGACGGGGATAGTTCTTCAGCTCCTTGAGCTGCGACATGAGTCTTCCGTCTAACATAGAGTCGACGAAATCAGTGACGAGTTTGTACTCAACAACAACTCTATCGGATACTTGGTAGTCGCCGATGGAGAGTTGTTTGAGCTCGAGCTGCACGCCGGCGTCGAGGAGTGCTTTCATGACGGGGCTCGCCTTCTCACGGTGGTCGCAGACGACTTTTATCGACGATAAAGTCTCTTGCTGCTTCGCCTTCTTGTCCTCGTAATAGGATTGCAGCAAGGTCTTCTGCGCCTTCGCTTCGACGAGTGGCGTGCCCGTCTTGAACGTCTTCTTCACCTCTGCGATCGCGCGGTACATGCGCTTCTCCTTGTGATGCGCGACCCATTTGTACACTGCGTCCGGTGTCCCTTGCGTCATGAGCACGATGACCTTGCCCTTCTCCCCGCGGCCGGTCCTGCCGCGCCGTTGCACGGTGCGGATAGCCGAAGGGATGGGTTCGTAGAAGAGCACGAGATCGACTTTCGGGATATCGAGCCCCTCCTCCGCGACCGATGTCGCGATGAGACAGCGGAAACCTCCCGTCGAGAATTCCTCAAGTATCGCTTTCTGCGCCTTCTGGCTCATGCCCGTCTCGCCTTTCTTCGCTTGGCCGACGAATATCTTCGCGCTCACATCGAGCTCGTCCAAGGACTCTTTTATCTTGACGGCCTGGTCGCGGTACGAGTTGAAGATGATGATCTTGATATCCGGCTGCGCGTGCGTCTCCTGCAGCACGATGCGGCGCAGTTCGCGCAGTTTCGGGTGCTCGATGTCCTTACTGATGAGCTGTGCGACCTTCACCTGCGCGGTCTTCCACTGCACGTCGGAGACGACGTTCACGACCGCTTTCGATTGGCCGTTGCGCGCGGCCTCGGAGAGCGATTCCATGTACCGCGTGAGCGCGGAGAGTCCTTGCGTTTCGAGGAGATCGACCGCGTGGAGTATCTTGAGCGCTTCGGCGGCGACGCTCATCGCTTTCATCGCCTCGAAGTCGCGCTCGCCGCGTGCGATACGGCCCTGGAGTTCGCCTTGGAGCATGAGGAGCGTCCGTTTATTGACCATCGATATCGGCCCTTGTATTGCGCCTAACGCTCGTACCTGTTCGAGCCGCTCGTTGTAGCATGCTTTGAGGAGTTTTTGCACCTCGGAGAACTCCGCGGGGAGATCCACCTTCACCCACGTCACGTCGATATCTTGGACGTATGGGCTCACGTCGGAGTCACGCTCCGAGCGCACCTCAATCTCCTCGATCGCGAGGTTACGGCATACTTCGGTGATCGATTCGTTGTCGGTACCGGGGCTTGCGGTCAGGCCGAGGATACGCTGGCGCTCGGCCTGCTTGATGTACTGCTGTGCGAGGAAGACATACGAGTAATCGCCGACCGTCCGGTGCGCCTCATCCACGACCATGAGACAGACATCGGCGAGACTGAGCTTCCCTCCGAGCGCGTCGTTCTCGATGACTTGCGGCGTCGCGAAGATGACCTGCGCGGCATCCCACTGTTTGGAACGCATCTCCGGACTGACGGCGCCGGTGAAGAGCACGAACTTGTCTTCAGGGAGATCGATGTATTTGCGGAATGTCTTCTCGTGCTGCTGCACGAGGGGTTTGGTGGGTGCGAGGATGAGCACTTTGCTTTGCGGGTATTGCGCCAAGCGGTGCACCGCGAGCATGACCGCTATCATGGTCTTACCGAGGCCCGTCGGGAGGACGACGAGCGTGTTCGCGAGCGTCGCCTTCGCGAAGATGGTCTCCTGATAGCGCCGAGGAGTGATCTGCCCCTTGAGGAGCTCCGTCGATAACATAGACGGTGAGAAGGAACGCTCGTTTATAAGTATTTACGGGGGATGACCAGTGGTGATTATCGACGGCGGGACTATTTTTGCACTCAAATGATGATAAGCGATGATTTCGAACGATATTAACGACATCTCGGATTGCGGTTGCCGCTGCGGCGAGTCCATGCTTACGCAGGGCAGAGACGGGGATTCGCAGGATTCTGCCGGTGCGCCGTCAGAATACTCATCCCCTTTCATCTGCGCCAAGGCAGCGGCCGATCGGTTGTTGTTTGGACATCACGCTCACTGCCGCGATAACAGAGCATTAAGGCCTAGAATATCAGATTCACGGCATCGTGCTAGCGTCTATGTTGACCGCGCCGCCATCATCCCGCACGACGGTGAGCAACGTCCCGAAACGCAGTTGGTGATCGACAGGAACGAGTTCGCAGACGGCGGCTTCGCAACTACCGAATACGTCTGTCGTCACGCAGTAATGCGTCGCGTTCGTGATGAGACGGGCATTCTGGGTGGAAGGTTGGAACCCGGCACGATATTTCGTCACGCCGCAAGCGTTCGCGATGTGCCGTCCGATGCCATCGACATCATCGACCACAGAACCCACTATCTGTCTCGTCGGGCGCACGGATTGGACGTACCATGTGACGACGATAAGACCGACAAGTATCATAGTCACGAATATGATGATGTTCGTGGTGGAATCGCCTTTGCGGCCGCGCGCAGATGGATCGCGTGTTCCATGACTGGCAGATATCACCCGCAAGGATTGCACCTGCCGTCACCGCCAGGACAGAATCCAGCGCCGCATCCACCGCCGCCCGTAGGACACTGCGCGCACGATGTCGTTCCTGGCGAGCATATCGAGTGTTGACCGTCTGATGATAAGGTGCAGGTCTTCTGTGTCGTGCATCGCGCGCCGCATTCATTCACATAGGTATCTTCACCGCACGGTGTTCCGGGAGGGACCGGTGTGCCGAGGCACGACCCTGCGGTGCATGTGTACGATGAACAGGAATCCTGGTATTCCTCGCCGCAAGATCTTCCCTCCTGCGTTGGATCCGCCGACCCCTGGCATGCACCGTCATCGCCGACCGGCACGCATGCGTATTTCTTGCAGTCCTCAGGCCAGCGCTCGGTGCATCGCTCTCCAGTCATATCAGAATCGTAGCCGCATATCCCGGTCGTATCATCGCACTTGTAGCACCCCGATACACCATTGCACTTCACGCCGTAGAGCACATCAGTAGGGTCTTGCACACATTCATTAATCGTCGGATCGCACTTGACGTTTATGCACTTCTGTCCACGGACGAACTGCGGCCGGGAACAGCTCTTCAAAGCAGTGCACGCACTGACATATGTGTTCTTGTCCATGAAGCACGATGGGTTGGAGAGCGAGTTCGCGGGGTCGCATGCTCCATCATTCGCATCGTCATACCCTGGCGTACCGCAGCAAGTGGTCACTTGGGCATTAGCACATACCCGCTGCGGTTGTCCTCGATCATTGAGGATGAGATTCCCGTTCTCGTCGCGCAGGAACTGCTTGGGATATGAGTGCGCGGGGTCGCCGGTATTCTCGTAGCCCACGACGGTGTTGCAGGTGCTATTCAGGTAATCGAAGAAGTAGTACTGGTCGTTCGCCACGGCGTGCGCCCAGCAGTTTGCGAGTGTCGACGCGAGTTCGCCAGTGAATTTATCGGCCGGGCACGCGTCGACAAGACCCTCGAAGTTCGGGCTCTTGTTGACGTATGCACCCCAAAGCATCGCTTCGTTGCAGTAGCGCTCGTACCCGTCGCAACTCCATGCGTACCCGAAGTTCACGCAGTTCTCGAAGTTGAGCCCTGGTTTGAGGCCGCAGCCGCTGCACATGAAGTTCCCGTTCACCATCTTGGGCGGGCTGCAGTGCTCTTTCACGCCATACTTGATGGTGAACCTGTACTCGAGCGGTTGCCCTAAGAGGCTCGCTTGCTCGTCTTTGCATTTGACGGTGAGGAGGAACTTCGCTCCGCGTGTGATATTGAGGTAGAGCACGGGAGAGGCCATGAATCCTTGGGGCCATTCGCCTGTCGCGACGTCGATGAGCTGCGTCTCCTGCGGAAGACCACTGGATGGAA
Source organism: Candidatus Woesearchaeota archaeon (assembly GCA_013331575.1). Classification (GTDB taxonomy): domain Archaea; phylum Nanobdellota; class Nanobdellia; order Woesearchaeales; family UBA525; genus UBA525; species UBA525 sp10207u. The sequence continues at coordinate 9,195 of DUGD01000012.1, read as the reverse complement.
TGGATGATTCGACGGGCGNNTGTCTCCCGGCGCGCAGCCGAGCTGGTCGTCGGAGTACGGCGTTGCTATCACTTTGCTCGGAAGCAAGTAGACTTGCTCATCGTTCGTCATGAACTTCTTGAAGTCGAACACGTTTGCATCGAGTAGAGTACCGGAACTCGACGCCGGGAGGTACTCCGAGCTGTACGGGCTCATGTAGTTCTCGGCCTGGAAATCCTTCACTTCGAAGCTGCAGGTGATGCCGGCGTTCGATTCGAGAGGCGGTGCCTTGCAGGTCTCTTCTCCCGAGAAATATCGGTTGAGTTCTTCGATGGAAGCGGTCGCCGCTTTCGCGATATGCTCTTCCGTTATGCTGTGCGCCAGTATGTAATCGCGGTCCGTCTGCGAGACGGTGTATTTCTTCTTAGGGCAGCCACCGGGATAATTCGGATCCTTCTTTCCGTAGAAGCACTGCGGGCCGTAGTACACGACCAAATTTTGGCTGAGATTGCCGGCATCGCATACCAGCCAATCCTGCACCACTTTGAGCGCGAGCGGCAACCGGACATTGAAGAAATACTCCTTGTCGAAGTTATCCTCGGCATAGATAGTGCTGTCATTGTAGATGATGGAACCGTCCGCGAGCGTTATGGTGACGCCCTCCAGTCCGGCGAATTGCACGCTCGCCACTTGCCCAGGGAGCGCTTGCACGGAATCATCCCCGAATGAGGCGTCCGCGATGCCGGATTCTATGAACGGCCGCAATGTCTGCAAAAGCAAGCTATCGATATCATCGAGTTCGTACACGCCGTTGCAGGCCAATGTCTGCGGTAACGGGTCGCTCCGCAACCAATCGATGATACCGCGCGCGATGACATCGCGGATATTGTTCACGACACCGATAGACGCCTTGTTGATGTTCGTGACCTCTTGCTGGTTCGTGAACGTTATCACGATGACGCTCATGGATGCCAAGAGTGCGATGACGACGAGAAGCTCTCCTGCGACGCCGATGCGGGAGCCGAACAGCAAGCCGTTGTGCCGGGGCGTTCCTCTGGTCGAGTCATATCTAGAAGTATGTTTTCCATCATAGCCGGATCGCGTTCTCCGTGTCATAGCAGTGGATCGCCCCATACATCACCTAATAGGTCATTCTTAGCCGGCATCATTAGCTGACATCATTAACCAGCATCACCGATGATCGAACACTTAATCGAACACTAATAAATCCTTTCAAATCGTCTTTGAAAATACTTGAAAGTATCTTTGGAATCATAGCGTATCGTTCATCCGAACAATGGTTCATTCAGACAACACCTCCGCATCGTATATCCAGAGCGTCACACGCACCCGGTCCCCTCCAGGGAACGCTATGTCTTTCGTGACCGCATACCGGTCACGAGCCGGATCCCGCTGGCCGATGCGGAAATCGAACGCTTCCACAAGTCCCTGGAAGTAATTTTCGACCACACCGGTCAACTGCGAAAGATCGGTGAGCGGGAGGACACTGCCGCCGGTCGCATCGCTGACATTGAGCAGGTGCGACCGTATGATTTCGTCGCAGTTGCGATGAAAGCAATAATTGCTAGGGTCCGCGGGGTTGGGATCATCCGGTGCGGGATTGCATGCGCCGCAGCTATCTTGCAAGCACCAGTTCGCATCCGCCGGAGGATGGGTCGCTACTGGCTCACCGCCACCGATTATTCCGCCGCCGATTATACCGCCACTGCCACCGCCACCGCCCGCCGGAGCACGGTACTGATCGCACGCCACGACATCATCGTCGAGGTACTTGCAGCTGTAGTTGGTCACGCCGAACTCGTCCAGCGCGCGGTCGTATTGGTAATCGCAAGGGAATGATGTGAATCCGATGAAGAGATCGCCGTTCGCCGCCAGGATACGCGCGGATTGATTGACGATAGAAAACGAACGGTTGGCGGGACAGTTGTCGTTGCAGAGATAGCAGAAGAGGAGATCGTTTCCTGCGACCCATGAGGGTTCCGGCGGAGGGTATGGCTTGATGCCGAAGCACTCGTCCGCTTTCGATGAAGTGGAGAGCTCATCGGCGACGGTCACGATGATGTGCTTGTTCGTCGCCATGGCGGCATCGAGGTCTTCAGTGTGCTTTATCGATGCGTACATCACGCCCGACGCCCAATCGGACTGCGAGAAATCGTACACTGACGCGATATGCGATGCGGCGGTCCACTCACTGTACGTCCGCAGCGGCGCGGGCGCCGGAGGGCTCATCCCGCGCGATTGCAGGAACCGGTACAGGGAACTTCCGCCGATGTCTTCGCACGTGGCTTTGACGTTCGGCCCTGACGGAGTGTAGAACTCCCCGCAGTGCGTCTCCGAATCGAACTGCTTGAGGATATAGACGTGCGTGTTGACGGTGGAATTCTCGCCGAATATCTCGCGCAGGCTGCCGATGAGGCTCGGTAACGATGCGTTGATGGTGTCGCGCTTCGCCTTCATCGTATCGCTGCCGTCGAGCACGTAGCTCACGGTCACGCCTTGCAGGAGCGGTCGTATCTCAAGATAGTAATTACCGCTCCCTAATAGCTCATCGAGTACCTCAGCGTATTCCCGCTCCACATCTATCTCCTGTCCATCGATGAGTATGGTGGTGTTGACTTCGCGCAATGCCCGCACGAGGAGCGTTTCGTACGTCGAACCGCTCTCGTTCTCCTGCGCCATCATGACCGATTGTATCAAGAGCGCGCCATGCTCCTGTTCGTATCGTTGCCGATTGAGCGTCGCCCCTGATTCTATGCCGGAGAAGACGGAGACGTACATGATGATGCCGAGGAACGCCACCGTGACGATGAGGATGAGAGGGGAGAGTATCTTGTCGATCATGCAGCACCGGAGGTCATAATGTCATAATCAAAGGTTTCATAATCACAGGTTCAGTTTGAGGGATTCAAGGTGAAGGGTTCGATCGGATGCATAACCGTATCATAGTATCACACCATCATGTCATGAGTATGTGGAGTTTCGCAAGGCATTTCTTGCCCGATCCTGCCTGCGCGACATCGACGACGAATGGCACTGCCGCAGAGTACTCGCCGCGCGCGTACGACCATTCTTTCGGTTCGCAACCATTGAGGGGGAGCTGTGTGACGGTGTACCCTTTGAGCATCTCTTTTGCACGGCAGGGAGAGTTCATGAGCGATTCATCGAGATAATCGAAGCGATGGCAAGCAAGGAGGACATCCTTCACCTTCACCGCCTCAGTCTGCGATCTGCTCCCGACTTTGAGCTGCGCATAGAGCGTTGATGATGACACGTTGAGGAACATGAATGCTATGACTGCGAAGATGATGACTGTGACCGCGAAGAACGCCATGATGATTTCATAGAGTCCTCTGCGCCCAAAGATACCGCCCACCCTCACCATAGCGTGCACCACAGCGACGGCGATTTATAAATATAGTGTGGGGAGAGACCCTTAGACAAAACGCATACAGAAGGTTGCTGCCTTGGAGCAATTCAGGCCGGAGAGGTGCTGGAGGCCTCGCCGGCCGTAAAGCTCCGCCACGCGGTTAGATGCTCCGCAGCAACCGCAGCAAGAGTTTTCTAAGAGCTGTGGTACGAAAGGCATTCCATACATAGGATGCCAATTCAGATGCACAACCGGACGCAGGACTATAACAACTGCCGCAGTCACTATCGTTCCTNNCCGACGGCAACACGGCGCCCGAGACCGTACAGAGAGTATCTCCGCCGCGGCAGGAGAGAACGGCCTATTAAGACCACAGGACAAAAAATGATGGAACAGAATTTTCCCGCACTAACGCGAGGCGAGTGCGGAGCATTTATGCTGTGCGCATGATTCACGTCGGCGAGGCTGCTGCATCTCGCCTCCCGAGTTGCTCCAAGGCACTCGCCCTCACGCTGAAGTACGAGGTAGCACTAAGATAACGGAAAAGAAAAGATATGAGCACAAGCCAGAAAGAGAGAATATAATAATCCCTGTGAGCTGTGACGCGCAGCATGGCACGCCATAACATCTGGTTGAACACCACACTCTCCCTCATCATGATGGGACTGACATACCTCTTCTTGCCTCAGGACGTCATGCTCATGCTTTGGAACGCAGCGATAACGTTTGTCGGGGCGACAACCAGCATCGGTCCCGGCACCACAGAAGGGTTCGTACAATCCTCAAGCGGCATCCTCGCGACGCTCATCAGCGTGATAATCGTCTTCGCCATCTACTACGCCATCGCATTCATCATACTGCTCCTCCTGCGACCGCTGCGAAAAGGACAACAAGACAGCAAAGCGACGGAGAATAAGAAAAGTTGAAATAACGAGCGCTCCAAAGACATGGAGGAATGAAGCCCACGACCCTGCGGACACGAAGCGAGGACATGAGCGCAAGAGCGTCCTCGAAGGCATTTCCAAGTACCGTTCTGGCAATATGCATCATGCTGTTTTGTCTCGCCGGATGTTCTATCGCGCAAGACGGCGGATCCGGCGCGCCGACGACAAGGCTGAGCATAATCGGATCGAGCACCATGGCAGATACCGTGCGATCCATGACCCGCGCGTACAGCGCAGAGCAAGGCAATGTCCGCATCAGCGTGAACGGCGACGGGGATATCGGCATCGAAGCAATGCTCGAGGGGTACGCCGACGTCGCGAATAGCGCACGACCGATCACGGACGGAGAGATGGATAGGGCACGGCAACTAGGATTCACGCCGACAGAGATCATCATCGGACGGGACACGCCCGCGATAATCGTCAACGACCAGAACCGCATCCGAGGGCTCAGCATGGCGCAATTGCGCGGTATCTACAATGGTAGCATAACCAATTGGAGGGATGTCGGCGGAAAGAACCTGACGATAACGGCATACGCTCAAAAAGAGAATGATGAGACGCATCGTTTCTTCCACGACAAGGTGTTGCTCACGGATGGCGAAGGTCCGGCTGTGAAATGGGTGGATGAAGAGAAATACATCGTGAACGCCGTCGCGAAAGACGAATCCGGCATAGGCTATGTCAGTATCAACCGCATGATCATCGAACGCAAACGCGAGCTCGGCACCAGCCGATTCATCAGCATCATGCGCAACGGCAGGTCGGTATCGTCGACGGATTCCGATCGATACGATGAGTATCCGCTCTCGCGCCCGCTATACCAATACGTCCGCACGTGGAACGGTGAGACGAAAGGCCTCATCGAGTACGAGCTCGGCGCCGCAGGACAGAGGCTTGTGCTCCGCGGAGGATTCACCCCGGTGAGCGAGAAAGACCAGGCTGCGAACGACGCGGCNNGCGGCCAGCCATAATTCTGCGGCCACGCATCCCGCACGAGATCGATGTTCGGCTTCGGGAAGTAAGCAGAAGCAATTTCTTTTTTTGATTCCTTTCTTTTTTCTTCTTAATTCTTCATCGCAAGTAAACATTTCCGTGATGATCCAAACATTCAAAGAATATCAATCGCTCCGCGTCATCAACACGAAAGAGAATTACAAAGTGTCTCTTCACATGTGCACGTTTGTGCTCTTTCATGTTATGCCGGAGATTCTTGTAGTGGTGAGGATTTTCGCACCGAGCAATCTGTGCCATTTTCTTCACAGCCGCTTCGTAGAGCACAGGATCTCGTCGAGATAGGACAATGAGCTCCTTCTGCAATGAAGGGGCGATCTCGGAACGGTACATAACAATGAGAATGACGCTTCGTTCTTATCGACTACGCGTGAGCTTCCGCAATTCTTTCAGGTTCCGGAAAGGAATTCCGGTTTCAGTGTCGCGTTTGCGGAGCTTCTCCAGAAACTCCGGCCGTACCTCGAGCTCTTCATTCGCATAGTCCTGGATAATACGACGGATAGCGTCGGACTTGTTCTTCAGCCCGTACTTGCCCTTGACAATGGTCACCACACCGTCTTCAAAATCCGACATCGTGATGAGCGCTTGCACCATTTGTTATGGAATGTTACAATATGTTATAAATGTTGCGACAGCGCACTCCACGACGACACCGTCGCTGCGGCGAGAGAGCGCACATGCTCACTGCGTTCGCANNCGACGAACCTAGGAACGGAGTGACTAAGGCAGCGACCTACTCAACGTAGTCGTCTACTACTAGAACAAGTCAATCGTCAAGAATAATGTAAGACAATACAAAGGACTATGCAAAATATATTGCGCTCAACATAGAAGTACTGTGCTGCTGGACAGAGATATAGAATAAAGAAGGAATTAAGAAAAAAACGATGTCTATCGATATGACAATTCCGCCAGCTTCTGCTTGAGCGCGAGGACCGCTCCGCCTTTCACCACGTCAAATTCCGTGGTCGACGCTGTGTCGATGACGCTTGCGAGCACGTCGAGCGGATAGGATATGAGATTCGCTCCGTCGCGCTTGAAGTCGTCGCGGCTCTGGCGATAGGCATCCAACGCTTCGCGTGCCGTTGAAAGCTTGCCCTTCGCCTGCTCGCACCGGCCGNNGCGAATTCACGCAACGGACCGATCGCTTTTGCGCTCCACCGCATATTGCCGCGGATCTGCCCACTCCAATTCCGAAGCGTTCCAGAGACGTCGTCTTTCTTGACATGCTCGATGGTATCGACCAGTTTGTCGCCGTACTCCTGCACGAGCAAGCCAAGGATCTTCTCTTGGGCGCGCGGTTGGGACAACGCAGCGCCGAGCAGCAGATACATCGAACCGCCAGCCTCGCCGAGCTTCTCCTGGAGCACATCGCCATAGACTGCCTTCAACGCCGCCGTCACTGCATCAGTCACGCCTTCAGTGGTGCGCAAGCGCTCAAGTCCTGACGCCACGAGCACTGGCTTGAGCACCGGGACAACGACTTGTGCGAGCGCGAGCGTCTTGTCCTGGGNNCTGGTCCGGCGCATTCCATGCATAGTTCAGGACCGCTTCGAGAGCGTCGGCGGAAGCGCCGAGTGTCTGACTCTGGAGCGATGACGTGTCCGGCTTCGGCGTCGGACGACGGTAGAACGGACGGCCTGCTTCCGCAGCGTTATGCATTATCGTTGTCGCTGCGCATTGGTTGCAGAGAGAATACGCAAGCAAGAGTCTCGCGTCTGCTGTCGCCGCGGCGTGTACTTCAGGCTTGAAGTCCATTTTGAAAACTTCTTCGATTTTATTCTTTGCATCCTTGGGATTGAACGAAACCTCTAGTTCACCGAGGCTGCCCAGACCACTGCTTCTGCCGCTGCCGCCCAAGTTGAGGCGTCCGGCACCAACGAAATCACGTACCATTGTTTCCCTCCAATGCTTTCAACACATCGTATAGTATCTCAGATGATATTGAGATGGAAAAGGGAATGTGTAGTCACTTTATAATAGTTATGCCCTGTGTCGTCGAGACTGAAGAGTGTGCACGACCATAGAAAGAATAGGGACAGAACAGAGAATGAGATATGAAAAAGATATGAAAAAAGAATTGAANNGTCGATGTTGTTCGCCTGGTTGTTCGTGTCGCAGAGTCCGATGACGGGGATGCCTATCTTCATCGCGTCGCGCACGGCGTTGCGGTCAGGCCATGCATCGGTGACGAGCATGATCTTGGCCTCCGTGAACTGCTTGAGCGCAGGGTTCGTGAGGATACCGGGCGGGTAACGGCCCGCGAAGATGCGGCAACCGGTGACCTTCCCGAACATCTTGACCGCCTTCCAGCCATTCTCACGACGGGAGACGACGATGAGGTCCTCGGGCGCGTAGCGCGAGAGCATGTTCGCCGCCAGGCGTATACGCTCGTCGATCGACGTGATGTTGAGCACGGAGAGACCGTCGCTGCGCGTCTTGTAGATGAAGTTCTCCATGTACTTGGTCTTGAACTTCGTGCCGATGTGGATACCCGCCTTGAGGTACTCCTCGTTGGGCACGAGCATAGTGGTTGTTTCTTCTGCCATAGTGTTTCCTCCCTTAACACGGAAACGATAAGAATCGCGTCCGCAGTCATTATCACCCGCTGCGTGTGCTCCTCATGTAGAGGGGCTGGGTAATACCCATGGAGAACGCCAAGCGGTTTATAAAGGCGATGGGTGCGTGACGCGGACACGGACACCACCCGCGCCTCGATAGCCCAGAACTCATCTTCGTCTCTTCGTCTTGATCCTTCCCGCTTTCTTCATATCCATCGCCTTGCGGTCGTCCGCCCTCTTCTCCACCACAGAATAGATGATGGAGATGGCGAGTATGGTCATGACGACTTCGAGACTGAACACTATCGGTATCTCATACCAGTGCTTGACGAGGAGCTTGATGCCGATATAGATGAGGATGATGGCGAGACCGGTCTTGAGGTGCGCGAACATATCGTGCGCCTTGGCGATGACAAAGTAGAGCGAACGCAACCCGAGGATAGCGAAGACGTTGCTCGTGAAGACGATGAACGGATCGGTCGTGATGGCGAAGATGGCCGGGATGCTGTCGAAGGCGAAGATGACATCGCTGAATTCGACAACGACGAGCGCGACGAACAGGATGGTCACTGCGAGCTTGCCGCGTTCCTTGACAAAGAAATGCTCGCCATGAAGTTTCTTGGTGACGGGGAAGAACCGCCGTACAAGACGCACCGCGAAACTCTTCTCATGGTCGAACTTCTCCTCTTCATCCTTGAACATGTTGATGCCTGTCCAGATGAGGAACGCGCCGAAGAGATAGAATATCCATTCGAAACGGGTGACGAGAGCCGCGCCCAGTATGATAAGCCCGCCACGCAGGATAAGCGCGCCGAGGATGCCCCAGAAGAGCACGCGGTGCTGGTACTTCAGGGGAATCTCGAAGTAGGAGAAGATGAGCGCGATGACGAAGATGTTGTCCAGGCTCAGGGATTTTTCGATGAGGTATCCGGTGAAGTACTGGAGCGCGGCCTGCTGCGGGGTCTGGGTGTGGCCTGGCATAGTGCCCAGGCCGGCCCACTGGTGCAGGTACATGTAGTACAGTGCGGCGTTGAAAACCAGGGACAGGGTGATCCAGAACGCGGTCCAGAGCAGGGCTTCGCGCGCGCCGATGGCGTGCATCACGATGCGCGCGCCGTCGATCACCTGGTCGGCGAAGTCGCGCATGATGCAGTCATCGGACGAGAGATAGGGCTCGCATTCGCCGCCGTTCACGATCAGCGTGCCCACCGCGAGGCGCTTGCCCAGGGCGAATTTCACCGCCGCCGGAAAGGTGGCGCCGCCCAGGCCGACGACGCCGGCCGCGGCGGTGCGCCGGGCGATTTCCTCG
>DUGD01000018.1 GCA_013331575.1 Candidatus Woesearchaeota archaeon | reverse complement strand
TTACCCCACCAACAGCCTAATCAGCCGCCGGCCCATCCTATGGCACGTGTTTGGAAGAAACACCATTCCAGGAAGAATCTTCTATCGAGAATTACCCTCAGTTTCCCGAGGTTATGCTCGACCATAGGGCAGGTTACCGACGTGTTACTGAGCAGTTCGCCAGTATTGCTACTAGACTTGCATGGCTAAATCGGATACTCATAGCAGCCATCTCCCGCAGGATCAACGGGAACTCTTATCGCAACGATCTACAGCCGAAGCTTTCGATCTGATCCTTTAGATTATTAGTACATTGGTCGTAATTGCCTGTGCAATTTTCTGAAACTTGTCTTATCACAAGTATAAATTGCGGGTTCAATTGTTTGGTAGTACAAAGCGACATTGCTTTGTCTTGTCCTACACATCACAGATTCTTAGGTCTGTAATGATTGTGTATGTGACTCTATGCCGCGCGCACGACCCTTTCGGGTTTGACCGTGCTCCTTGCGACAGGAGAAGGGGGTGATTTCCGACCGTTGAGGGTCAGGGGAACATTGACGCGTATCCGTCGATGTTCCGTCAGGGTTCCCGAAGAGATTCTCAAGGGGTTTATATATCTTCCGGTCGGCGTCAGCCATGGCTGCGCGTCATAGAAATCGCTACTGCAACCCCTGTTGCTCTCGACGATGAACATCATTGATTCAGGGAGTTAAATAGTTTGTGGAAGATGACACCTGCAAAGAGTATGGAGATTAGGCCGCGCATGGACCGTTCGATCGGACGCAACACTCTCGTCGATAGAACTTCAATCATATCGTCTGAAGCGCTCCGCCACCGTCGCATCGTAGCATTCGAGCACGGGGCTCGTGCCAAGCGCCGTGAAACGCGCCCGCTGCGCAGCAATCTCTTCCGACGATAGACCGCTGGGCAAGTAAATCCGGTCCGGCGCGCCCGTGATATGGAGTATCCGCTCATAATCGACGCGGCGCGCATCGAACGGGACGATACGCTTATCGGAGAACTGCTTGAGCGATACAGAATACACATCGTGGACCGCGTCGGTCACGCCGTGCACATAACTAATGTCGTCTTCGGGCTTGCAGACAGGGCACGGGATGAACCCGAGACGGATGATGCTGTCGAGCCCTTCCGATTCCACACCAAGGATGACTTCATTCGTCGATTTCGGGCCGCGGTTTCCGCCCAGCACGTCGTCAGACCGAAGACGCCGGTGGAGAGTGGGCGGACCATAGGCGATCGCAGTGGAGTTTCACAATGGCTCGACGGCCGAGCAATCCTTCACCGACGGCATAGTAGCGCACTGGACAACGGATATTGCCGGAGATTTTACTGAGTTCTGAAGACACATAAGCACAGATTATGCACGATATCGCCCGTGCTCTGGTGGGTCGCAAGTAAGCGGGAGTTCATCAAGAGTACATGATTCTGCGAGCGTCTTTCGGTAGTCATCCGAAAGGCGCGCATACGCTGCGTCGTAGAGCTGACGAAGGCTTCCCTCCGAAATGGAGAGCATTTCCGCTAGAGCACGAGGGTTTCTCGCGTACGCATGAACGACACCGGCGAAATCCTCCGCTGTGGTGATAGAAAACATATGGAGAAACGCACGAATATCTACGAACTCCGCGATGCTCTCCAAAGAGTGCATATCCGGTTTTGGCATCATTGCGACATAGGGAACACTGACGAACTTACATGCATTTCGCCTTTGCAGCAACAGACGGACAACTATTGCATAATACACAGTGTGAGATGGAACGGTGACGGCGATTTGCCAATCACCTGAAGCTCATCCGCGGAGACGTAGCACAATCTTTTTATAGGAAGGTCCGACACGATACACTATGGGCACACACACGACGAGGAAAGATCGCGCCATCAAGTACATACCCGGTTGGATGAACTGGAACAAGAAATACGCCACGCGCAAGAATAAACTCCATCTCGGCTGCGGCAGGATCATCCTGCCAGGATTCCTCAATGTGGATTTCGAGACGTATGGCGCGAAAGTGGATGTTGTTCACGATCTCACAAAGTTCCCATACCCATTCAAGAGCAGCACGTTCGACTACGTGTTCATGCACCACGTGCTCGAGCACCTCGATGACGTCATCAAAACGCTCAACGAGTTGCATCGCATCACGAAAAAAGGCGGTATTGTCGAGATTCACGTCCCTCATTTTGCGTGCAATACAGCCTTGACCCACATCACACATAAGCGGGCGTTCAGTTACTACTCATTCGACCTCTTCGAGAACGCGACCGAAGAGTATGGCCAGAAACGGTTCAGGATCGTGCGTCGCAGGTTCGTGTACACAGACAGCAGAAACTGGCCCATGCGAATAATCGGCGGAATCATAGATCTCTTATCGAACGTAGCGCCGCGGCTCTACGAACGCGTCTGGTGCTACTGGGTCGGTGGTTCGCACGAAATCACGTTCGAACTCGAAGTCGTGAAATAGATCACCACCCACACTTAACGGAAAAACACCCGCAGAAGCAGCACAACTTTTTTTGCCTTTAGGAGAGAACAAACTCCTCAATCTCATAAAAATAGCAAGAAATAGAGATGACGATAAGATGACAGTATAAAATAATAGAAATATTTAAATACTACTAAAGTTACCACTTTGTGATGACAAATACATATTCCTTGAATAAAGAACGACAAGAGATCGTCAAACTGGCGTCAGGACACTGCGTCGACATCACAGCAACAAGAGTGCTCATAGAATACAACGCAAAGAATCAAACCTCTAAAGCTGGAGACTTCAGACAATATATGGACGAACATCTTGGGGCACTCAGGACATTGAGACAAGAAGCAAGAGCATATATCGATCACAATCTCCGCGACGAAGTCCTCAGCGTCCCGCACCGGAGACCAGAACTGTCTGACGAGAATGCCCATCACTATGCCGAGGCAAAACTCCTTTTTGATTTTCTCTGGACAGACCACAATCGCTATGTGTCGATTCAACAATGGAAGATGTCGGATATCATAATGAAACGTAAAGCGGATGGCAACTGTACTGCACGCACCGCCATCTTCAATCTCCTTGGAGAGAGTATGGGATTAGTCACGGACGTAAGGATCCCTCAAGATAGAGCGCATGTACTGCCAGACCTCACTATCGGCACCGCCAAAATCGCGGTTGAACTTTGCGAACCTCGAGGATTTGATACACCCGTTCAACGACTCGCAGGAGATCGCATCTACGATAACGGCTACCTGATATATGGCGCACTTGTTTGGCGACAATGGATGCTCCCCAGACTGCCGGCCTCACAGTACACTAAACAAATGCAGAGGGATGATGCGCTTCTGGCGCTCTTGAACTCAAAATATAATTGCTGAGCAACAATTGCATGCATTTGAACGTGCACGCGTTCTTTACAGTAATTCTTAAGTGGCAGTAGGAATAGTGCTATCGCCAGTCCTAACGTGTGGCCCTACCGTGTGGTCGCTGCGCTCCCGGTACGCGGCCTCATTCTTGCGAACAATAGAGCCCAATCATACACGCAAAGAATGAGCCCGGCGTGATTTGAACACGCGACCACTCGATTATCAGTCGAGCACTCCATTGCCCCTTCTGACGACCGCACCAGTTTGCGGCGAGTCATAGGTCCAGGCTAAGCTACGGGCTCGTAGATGGATTCCTGGATGAAGAGATGTCTCTCCATGCGCCAGCCGAGAATCGAACTCGGGACACAGCCTCTTTGCACGCTCGTGCAAAGTCCCGAAGGACCCCGTCCTGAGCGGATGGCAAGGCCGTATTATACCATTTAACTACTGGCGCAGTGCAGGACAGGACTTCCAAGGTCCATTATAAAGGTTTCGTCAAGGCAGGCACTTGGAAAAATTACTACTTCTTGCCTGTTGTGGCGGCGTTCGTATGACAGCAGTCCATATGCGACTGCCGTCGGCTGCGGCCACATGACGGCAGTCTAGATACGCGCCAGGCCACAACAATCGTCCTCATTGCCTAAGAGCGATCAATTGCACAGCACACAAGGAGTTACTTCCTTGCGAAGTAGGCGATGGCGATGACGCCATAACATCATTATCCAAACACCAATCAAGACGGAGCATATATAAACGCCGAATCTCCTGAATAGAGATATGCGCACATCTGACAACTTGCGAGCGTGGATCGTCGCGATCGATATGGGGTATGGGCATCAACGGGCGGCCTACCCATTCGCCTCCATCGCATGCGAGCATATCATCACTGCGAACAACGATACGATTATTTCTGCGCACGAGCGCAACGCCTGGGAACGCATCAGAAAGTACTACGAGCTCTCCTCCAGGCTCAAGGATGTGCCGCTCATCGGCAAGATCGCGTTCGGTATAGTCGAGAAGATGCAAGATATACGGCCGTTGTTTCCCATCCGGAACCTGAGCAAACCGAACTATACAGCGCTCTATTTCCAAAAGATAATCAAGAAGGGATTTGGCAGCAATCTCACGAAGTACATGCAACAACGAGATATCCCCATCATCACCACCATTTTCCTGCCTGCGTTGGCGTGCCAATACGCAGGAGTTCCTTGCTATTGCATTGTGACGGATACTGATATCAACCGCGTCTGGGTACCAGTCGATCCGAAAACATGCATCATCACATACTTCAGCCCTACACGGCATACGACGATGCGTCTCAAGGAGTACGGCGTTCCCACAGAACGGATAGTCGAAACAGGGTTTCCGCTGCCTGAAGAGAATGTCGGTCCGAACAAGACCATTCTCAAAAGCGATCTTCTCGCACGGCTCATCAATCTCGACCCGAAAGGAGTCTTCTTCAATAAATACGAACCGCTACTCCGTAAACGATTGAACATCCCCGCACGGCTGCGGAAGAAACGGCTTACCCCGTCGTCATTACAACCGTACAAGACGCACCCGTTGACCATCGCGTATCTGGTGGGGGGATCCGGCGCTCAAGCGGAGATAGGGATCTCTATCATCTCATCGTTGAAAGAACGGATTATCGCAAGAGATGTGCGTATCATCCTCAGCGCGGGCACGCGTATCGATGTACGGCAGTATTTCGAACGCGAGATAGCGCGATTGGGGCTTTCAGCACACCTCGACAACAGCATCATCATCGTGTTCGCTCATGAGATGAACATTTATTTCGAGACGCTCAACAAAGCGCTCCGTACAACAGATATCCTATGGACCAAACCGAGCGAGCTCAGCTTCTACACAGGCCTTGGCTTACCCATCATCATCGCGCCGCCGATCGGCGTCCATGAAACGTTCAACAAGCAATGGTTGGAGCAATTAGGAGCAGGATTCCCGCAGGAGGATCCATCCACAGTCAAGGATTGGCTGTTCTATAGCATGGATGACGGAAGACTGGCCGAGGCCGCGTTGCGAGGGTATATCGACGCGCCGAATTCAGGCACCGAATACATCAAGGAATACCTCCGACGAAACCGCTCACCGCGTCGGAATCTTTAAAAACGGCGCGCAGATTTCGACCAGTACACCGCTCCTGTGGTGTAGCCCGGTCAATCATTCAGCCCTTTCACGTTCAGGGCAGAATACATCTTCCATGGACGAAGATAGGCTGGGACCCGGGTTCAAATCCCGGCGGGAGCATGTTTCTTCGTAGATGTCGTGCTGGAGAGTTGCGATACACAGGAAACTGACCTCCCGGCCAGTACTCTGGAGGAACATCTACCCACAAGGAACCATACTGTGGCTGTCCATCGAAGCTTGAAGCACAGACGACTATTTCGACCACATGACGATAACAGTTTATTTGCGAAGCTCAATGACCGAGCGAAGAATTTAAAGAGTCCTCGTCTAGATGAACAGCATGAGCGTTCTCATGTCACAATTGAGTATCCTGCTAGACATCGCAATATTTCTTCTTACAACGGCCATCACCTGGATGGCGTTCCATCTCTATATGCTCTTTCGCAAGCCACGCTATTTACAGTTCAGTACCGGATTCCTCTGCATCAGTATCGGGTACTTCTTCGTCGCCATCATCAATGTGTTCACATACCCCAATATCCACACCACAGGTATCGAGCAGTTGGCTTTAGCGAATGTGCTGAGAAGTTTGTGGTTCATACCCATATTGGTAGGGTTGACCATCCTGACAATCCTCTACTACAATATCAACGAACGCAGACTTCAGCTCCTCTTCGTGACGCTCCTCATCGCAGGGTTTACGCTTGGAGGATTCACGGAAGTCGCATTCTTCACAGCATCCAGCATCCTCTTCTTCTTCATCGCACTAAAGCTCTACCATCATCATCGCACAGAGCCGGATCAAAGTAGCTTGCTCATACTCACCGGGTTCTCATTGCTCTTTATCTCGAAACTCTTCAGCGGCATCCTCTTCATCCACGAAGGACTGTATATCGGATACTACATCTTCAAGCTGGCCGGCGTGGGACTCATCACTCATAGCACCTGGGTGATCTCGAGATGAGGCGAACAAGGATTGATATCATATGCTCCATCCTGACCGCATTGGAAAAAGGCAGCATGAAACCAACACCGTTACTATCAAAAGCAAACTTACCGCACCCACTCTTCAAGAAGTATATCGCCGAACTTGAAGCGGCAGGATTGGTAAATAAAATACTATCGGCAAAAAGCACCACGTACGAACTCACCGACGAGGGAACTCAATATGTTCGCGAATATCATCGCTTTTTGAAGTTCTCAGCAGGATTCAGACTATGAAACAGAGTTCCATAATTGTTTTATAAGGTTCTCTGAACAGAATTTCACAGCAAAAACATAACCCTCATATCAGGGTGCCGGCCAACAAAGCCGGAGGTGACAATATGACAGATGACACAACAACTCCACCGCAAGAGCCAAAGCCAGCACCGCAGCCAGTCCCCGAGCCAAAGCCGGAACCGGTTCCTCCAACACAGGAGTAATTCTATTTTTCCCTCTAAGGGACACATAAACATGTGGTACTGCATACACAATTCTATATAACGGGTGCTAACGATATCCAGGGCATGACCTGTCAGGTCGACGCGCCCACGGGAGAATATCAGTCACTCGCGAACAAGTTTTTGGATGCGGATGTGGAATGGAATCGTGCAAAGTAATCTCAACTATCTCTTGTAATTGAACGCGCACTGCGCAACACGGACCTCATCCAACGATAAGAACTGCCCTCTTTGACCTTCTCCACGACAAAATCAGACGCTCGAAAGTCACCTTTGATCCTGAACATATATATCCAATAATTATCGTAGTAGTATCTTTCATAGAACATTGCCCCCGTGCAATCGAAGAAGAGTTCTTCAGATATTTCACGACGGATGGCCTGCTCCGGGGTCTCTCCGTCTTCGATCTGACCGCCGAATGTCCCCCATGAGTCGGGGAACGGTATCGACGGGTTATCATCACGCAATTGCAAGAACACACTTCCCGCCGCATCCTCGATGAGAAGTCCGCACTGCGGATGATCCTTAGGCATGCACTGGCAAAAATAACACTGCAAAAAATATGCCGCCACAGCGGATACTGCAACGTTGAAAATCTCGCTATCGCTCNNTGTTCTGCTGGAGGCCGATTACCTTCAGGCTGGCGGATATTTTCAACGCTGCCATCGGATACGCAAAGTATTTATCCATTCAAGATAGAACTATGACAATGGGAGTCCCGGAACGAGAGCTTGAGGAGAACGAGGCGAAACTCGACAATATACTGCACAAGATCATCGAAGCCTCGCGACAGGTACAGGAATTGCGCAGCACCATCACGCCCAACACCCCGGCAGGGACCAGAGCGCAATGTCTCGATGAGATCAACACGCTCGCGCAGATAATCGAGAACCTGGCAATCCTTGCAGACGACATCGACATCAAGGATGAACAGCTCACCGAGGAATCAGAGAAGGAGATAAAGCAGACGCTCGACGATGCGATAACCAGGATCCTCACCGTGAGAACACGAGTGACGAATTGACCTGACGCTACACACGAAGGAATCGCCTTCCGCACGACCAACGCACGACTGCAATCCACAACAGCAAGCTTTATAAAACCCCGGCTGTTCGCAAACGTACATGAAGCGAAGTTCCCGTCGTTGGAAGAAAAAGGGCCAGATGNNCATGAAGAAGGAGAAGCGCAGACGCCTGAAGAAGTAGGTTCTTGGATAAGCGGGACTGCTCATCGTGACGCTCCAGGTAGGCGTGCCTCTATCGATATGACTGCTGAACTGGCAATCATCATCACAATGTTCTCGCATTGAGACTGTGTCGCGGCGAACAACCACACACTAGATGGAGGGCGTTATAGGTCTTCGTTGCGGCCCCGAACACAACGCATCACCTAACATCCGACGATAATTACGACACTACGCCGGATACTGCCAACAACGCCCGGTCCGCCACAATGCTTAAGAAAGATATGCCGCTATCGGACACCATGGACATCACGATCATCTCGAGCGACCCCGTGATGAATATCGGCATCGTGATGGGCGCGCTCCTGTTCGCATTCTTAGGCATCCTGTTCGTGATCTACGTCATTTCGCTTTTCCGACGGGACAACCGCCACGAAGAGCGCGGCCCGCTTCCCGCGATAAGCATCATCATCCCGGCGCACAACGAGGNNCCACCGATACCACTGCGAAAACGGTGCGGGCATTCACGAGAAAGCTGCGCGCAGACAAGAGCGGGAGGCGCACACGGATAAGGCTGGTGAGCCAGTCGTGCGGCGGTAAAGTGGTTGCGCTCAACAACGGCGTACGCATCGCCCGTCATGACATCCTCATATGCATCGACGCAGATGTACGCATCGGCAAGGGGACTCTGCGCGAGATGGCAGCACCGCTTCGCGACAAGACCGTCGGGGCGACCAACGCAGTCACCTTCATCGAATCGCCCCGTGGATGGCTAGGCCATGCGCAGGCAATCGAGTACGCGCTCAACAGCACCATCAGATCGTCATTCGCGCGCGTCTTCGGCACGAACATATGGTTCTACGGTGCGGTCGCGGCGTATCGACGGGACGCTCTCGACAAGCGCGTGCCATTCAAGCGACGCACGCTCACCGAGGATATGGATATCAGCCTCGAGCTCTTCGCGAAGGGGAAACGGGTCATCACCTGCGAGCGCGCGGCCGCCTACACGCTCANNCACGCTCGCGGAGCGTAGCGTCGCTCGGCTCATACGGCAACGCATGCGTTGGTTCTACGGGGCATTGCAGGCGCTCTTCATGCACCGCGATCGATGGCATAACGGGATGCCCGCGCCCGTAGTATTCCTGTACGCCAATCAATGGTGGTGGACCATCTTCTCATTCGCATTCTTCCCGATAACGGCCTACCAGGTGGCGTACTGGTGGCCTGGTGGCATCGTTGAGTCGACGGCATATCTCGCGAGGTGGTTCTCCATCGCAGGACCGTTCTATGTGCTTTGGAAGATACCGGTCTGGGGATTGTCGACGTTGAACATCTTTGGTGTGCTCGCAGGGGTTATCACGCTTATCATGACGTTCGGTGCGCTCGTACGGTTCTGGGCGCGCACCAAAGGATGGAATCCCATTCTCGCAGCCCTTGCGATAGCATTCTATTTCCCCTACACCATCATCATGAATATCAGCATCATCATCGGAGTCGTCTATTACCGCATCACCGGTGCGCGTTACTTCAAGAAATGATGGAAAGACGTGGTGGCGAGAAATCGCACAGCGCTATCGCGTCAAGCATGCAGATGTCTTGCACAAGGAAAACTACCCGGGCATGCGCGTCCAACACACCAACCCTCGAGCTGTAGATCGTCTACTACAAGCGATAAACGGCGTATTCTTGAGCGATCAACGTTCGATTGGCTGAGTACCACACTATGGCGCTGCGCAGATCGCTGAACCGCAGATGCTATCGCTCATGAGCCACAGCGTCACGCCGAACACTGTCAACGCGATGCCAGTACACGCTATGATCAGGCCCGCGAGCGCATAGCCGAATCCGCCGTAGGATGCCGGGTCCCTCGCATGCGCCCGCAACGCCAGGATGGAGAAGATTGCCGCCACGAGGCACAGCGCTATGTTGAACAGCGGTATCCAGAACCCTAAGCTCAGCCAGAACCCGGTCTTGGCGTAGAGCGCGTCGCGGACATCTTGTTTCCGTTCTTTGCGAGCATGAACCATCGCATCTTCCTCCCGAGCATCGCTTTGACGATACCCACATTGACATAGTATGTGACGATAAGACCGACGGTGAGGCTGCTCGCGATCATCCGGGGTATCGCCTTCCCCTCTCCGCCCGCGACAAGCGCGAGCACGCTCGCGAGCAAGAAACCGCTTGTGAGCAAGAGATTGCGCGCAGTCTCAGATATGAAGAGCGCCCAATCGATAGGCGCCGGCTTGTCGCTGAGCAGGCTCAGGATGCCGAACACGGTGATAAGCAAGAGGAGTACGCTGAAGAAATATCCGCTCCCGAAGAGCGCTGCGCTCATCTTGTCGCGCGCCCGCGGCCGTGGGCTCATGAAGAGCTTGCGGGAGTGCATCTTGAACGCGGTGATAACACCGAATGCCCAACGCATCTGCTGCTTGCAGAGATCGCGGATCGTGTGCGGCGCCTCGCAACCGCAAGAGAGATCTTCGAGATAGACTAGTCGACGTCCTTGCTGGTAGAGGCGCAGTGAGCATTCAATGTCCTCTGTGAGTGATCCGGTGAGCCAACCGCCCGCCTTGAGAAGGTGGGAGCGGCGTATCGCCTCGGCCGAACCGCAGAGGAACGCGTTGCTGCCCGTGCGATCGATGAATGCTAGCATGATGTTGTGGCAGAGCATGGTGATGGTGCCGCCGAGGACACTGACACCGTTCTGGCGGAAGTTCGTGATACGCCAGCGCGCCTGGGCCACCGCCACAGAAGGATCGAGCGCTATCGGCGCGACGATGCGGCGCAGGAAATCCTTCTCCGGCAGGAAGTCGGAGTCGAAGATGACGATGATATCGCCGGTAGTGTACTTGAGCATGTGATTGAGATTGCCAGGTTTGAAACCAATATTCTCGCCGCGTCGGGTGACCAGGATACGGCCCTTGTGCTGCGCGGCGAAGCGGTCGATGGCTGTTCTCACAGTCGGATTGTTCGAATCGTCACCGATGATGATCTGCAGTTTCTCAGCAGGATAATCGAACGCCAAGGCTCGTTTTGCGCAAGTGATCGCGGCAAGTTCGTTATACGTCGGTATCTGCACTGTGACGGTAGGTTCCTTACCACGCGGCAATTGCTGCGGATGGACGCGCTTACGAGTGAAGAGCACTACGGCCGCCATAACCAAGTATATGATCGCGATGGCGGCAGTCATCCACAAAACGATAGTGAACGACCCCTTGAAGAGAATGTGTAATGCGTCGAGCATCGCACGGCTATTCTGCGCGTAGAACTGGTACACTACATCGCCTGCGCGTGCATAGTATGATGCCGCGATATTCGCGGCGGCAAACGGTAGTTCCATTACGCATCACTGGGACNNCACCCTTTATAAATATTTGCTCGTGAGGAAAGGGGTTTTTCGACGGAGAGAACCATCGACAGGGATTGACCGCACAAGCAGCGCGATCGGCAAACACAAGCCAGGTCCCTTCACACGGCGGACGCCCGTTCAACAACAAAGACATACACCAACACACACAACGGAGACATACAGACGTCTACTGGACAGTACAAGTAAAGAGAGAGCGAACTTCATCTATCGTCGCACGAGTATTATTTTTCAAACGTATTATTCGAACCGGTAGAGGACTATCTTATTGAACTCCCGTAAGTGCGTGAGATTTTTCTTCGCTTGCAAGTATGCGATCATACCTCCATCACGCGAGTGCTCCTCTACGACCAGCCAGATCACGCCATCATGCATTGTCCCCAAGACCTCGGAACGCTCAGGGACGTCGCCGCTCGCATCCAGACGAGTTAATACCGCAGTGGTGTCATCACAGCACCCATCGAATCTGAGCGGGGAGAGAACAGCGTACCGTTCATACGAGCAGAGCCGCAGTTGGACATACCTATACCCGACCGGAGGATGGAAACAGACGGGACCGTAATAATAGAGGAACGGAACCTGCAGATATCCGGGGTGCACAATGATACGCGCTCCGGCGTCAGCATGCTGTTGCAAGTACTGCGCCGCCCCCCGCCAATCCGCCTTGTCTCCAGCATCATAACTGTGCAGCACGACCGGCAACGCCGCGAGCACAAGTACCGCCGCGATGGCAAGACGGACATACCGATTACCGGATATCATGCACATGGCGCTGGCGAGCAGAAGACAGATGGCCGGAACAACGAACAGCACATAACGATACACAAGCAGAGGCTTCACGAACCAAGAATAGACCATCAATATCGCCAGCGGCACCGCAATCCAGAGCACGAGCAGGAGAATGTTCTCGCGAGGATACTGTTTCGGCCTCCGCAACAGCGACGCAACGACAAAGATAGCGAGCGCGAGCAGGAACAGGAGTGGAGAGCCGAATACGTCACTGAAGATGCTAACGAGAGAGAGCGCATCGAGGGGCGGAATCCACCCGAGCTGTGCGATGTTATTGAAGTACTGGTAGTAGATGAGCCATAACCCCAAGGCGAACGCCAGGACGATAGCGATCTGAAGCAGCAACCAACGCACTAGTCTCGTTCTCTTCTTCATATCCCATCTACGGAACGGGAGGATGGGAAAGAAAGGACGGGGCGGGAGAAGAGAGAGGAGGAAGATGATGTTCTGGGTGAAGAGCACGAACACACCGTACGCATTCGAGTACAGGAACGCGATAGAGGAGAGCGCGTACAGCACTGCATCGACCGCCTTTGCGCGCCGCAGATAACGGACGAGGAAGTAATA
Organism: Candidatus Woesearchaeota archaeon; assembly: GCA_013331575.1. Taxonomy (GTDB): domain Archaea; phylum Nanobdellota; class Nanobdellia; order Woesearchaeales; family UBA525; genus UBA525; species UBA525 sp10207u. The sequence goes on along the minus strand of DUGD01000018.1, from coordinate 8,989 downwards.
CGAGCATACGGTGAAGAACGCGAAGATCATATAGGGACGCGCCTCCTGCGAGAACCATACCAGCGCAGGCGATACCGCTGCGAACAACGCCCCGAACAAGCCGACCTGCTCATCGAAGAGCTCTCTACCCAAGAGATAGACCACCAGGATCAACAGCACGCCGAATACCGCAGACAGAGACCTGGTCGCTGTTTCCGACGATCCGAAAAGGAGTATCCACCCCTTGAGGAGCAGCGTGTGGAGCGGCTGCGCCATATCATCATGCATCATCTTCACGATATCTGACACGGGCCGTTCTGCCTGAAAAACACTGATGGACTCATCAAGCCAATACGATTTCTCGCCGAGCGAATGCACACGCAAGAACGCTCCCAACAGCAGTATCAAGAAGAGGAGAATCAGCGTCTTCTTGCTCCAGCGCATACTACGCGATTAGTCCATTAGTATAAATAGTATACCGAGAATATAATGTAATGGAGTTTTATATACAGACGTCGAATCACAGAGCAAGACGACACATGACCCTGAGTAGTGTATTGCGGACAAAAACGACTTCTCAAAAACATATCCGAACAGCATGCATCGTCCTGCCCACATATAATGAGGCCAGCAACATCACGCGAACGCTAGACAGCATCTTTCGTCAAGCGTCACTCCATAAAACAACAGGCGTCCGATTGCACGCGCTCGTGGTCGATGATGATAGCCCTGACGGCACTGCAGAGATTGTCCGCCGCTATAGCGCGAGAAACAAGAACGTCCACTTGCTGTTGCGCCATCGCAAGAACGGGCTTGGCGCGGCGTACATCGCAGGCATGCAGCACGCGCTACGCACCTTGCACCCGGACATCATCATGCAAATGGACTCGGACGGACAGCACAACCCCGTCGACATCTACCGGCTCATCAACGGTGTCGGCGCGGACGCTGATATCGTCATAGGCTCACGGTATGTCCGCGGCGGCAGCGTCCCGCACACATGGGCGCTCTACCGCAAGATTCTCAGCAGGGCGGCGAATCGCTACGCGAGATTGCTCCTCGACACAGGCGGGGCCAAGGACTGCACAGGAGGCTTTCGCGCCATCGACACAGCGGTACTGCGCAAGGTAGAGCTCAACGAACTGCGAATTGAGGGATATGCGTTCATGCCAGTATTACTCGACGCGTGCGTCCGCAAGGGAGCCATCGTCAGGGAACTGCCTATCAGATTCCTCGATCGCGCACGAGGAGAGAGCAAGATGCGCCTGCGCGACATGTTCAGGGGGGCGTTCCACATCGCGGACACCAGGATGCGGCGGATCATGCATCGCGATCAATGACCATCATCGTCGAGGGGCTATAAAAACGCCATATTTATAAGAAAAAGGCGATTCTTGAGGCAAAAAGAGGAGATTCTATGCCGTTCAAGAAAGAGAATAGATTCAGCAAACGCAGTTCGGGACCCCCGTCACGCGGCGGACACTCGTTCGGTAACAGGGATAGACCGCCCTTCGAGAGAGGTTCCTTCGGCGGCAAGAGCAATTTCGAGCTGTTCCAAGCGCGATGCGAAGCGTGCGGCAACGACTGCGAAGTGCCGTTCAAGCCGACCAACGGGAAGCCCGTCTACTGCCGTGAGTGCTTCAAGAAGAACGACGGCGGGGAATCGAGAGACTCACGGAAGACCTTCTCGAGCAGCCGTTCGAGCGGATCATCGGATGACTTGCAGGAGATCAACCGCAAGCTCGATCGGATCATGCGAGCGCTCAAGATAGATTGAGATAACACGAACGTCCTTTTCTTTCTTCATCTTTTCTATCGTCATGCATAGTGGTATAGATAGCATCATAACAGATAGCAGTATACAGGAGAAGGACTGCCTTGACGCGAGCCCGAGAGCCGAGCGTGACGAGGCAGCAGCCGATGTCACCTTGCTCGGCTCGAGACAGTCCGAGAGCAGATGCGTCGCAGTCCTCAACAGGACATATAGAATGAGTAACTAACTCAACCAGTCACCGAATGAACTGCGCACAACAACATGAGATTAACAAATAGCAGTATACAGTAGAAGAACTGCCTTGACACCAATCCGAGATCCGTGCGTGACGAGCAACATGAAGTNNACATGAAGTCACCTTGCACGGATCGAGACAAGCCAAGAGCAGATGCGTCGCAGTTCTCAGAACACGGGATGCTCAGTCCAGTCGCATGATCATTTCGCTGAACGACGCTTACGAGACGCGTCCTCGCGCGACCACACTGCGTATTGCCGTTTCGCCGATAGAAGTATCCTATCCAACACCGGCCCCCAACGGAGATACCTATTGACATCGCCCGGTTTGACCGATCGTCGCTCCCAAAGAAAGCCGTTATCGGGATCAGGGGTCAAAGCCTTGAGATCCACGATCGCGACATAGCGGAGCTGGTAATGAGGAGCCTTCGCCTCATCGAGATACTCGACGAGTTGCGCACCGAGGAGCCGCGCGCGGACGACACGCAGCGAAAGCTCCTCATCGAGTTCGCGCACGAGTGTCTGCCGCGCGGTCTCGCCTGCCTCGTGAGTTCCCCCGGGTAAGCACCATGGATGACCTGGGCGATGGCCGATGATCACACCGCCGTCGCGTTCGAACGCCACGGCATACGCCTGCGTAAAGGGAGAGAATTTTCCGACGCGAGAACCTTCGATCCATGTGAAACGGACACGGTTGCCTCGTTCGTCACGCCAGACATGCGAGATGGGTTCGGATGCGCGACCGGATAGCTTGCCGGGCCCGACGTTCGACGCCATACCATACGGCACACCACGTCGAGAATATAAAACTGACGGCCAGCAACATCATAGACTGACCATCGACTTGCAGTTCTCGCCGCGGCGTTCATGCGATGTACGCCATGAGATTCATCGTAATCAAAGGGATGAATCCTCCCCGCCCTAAAGGGNNACGAGGTATCACTCAATTAATGAAAGAAAAAATAAGGAGTTCCGGCTCACCGGACAGCGACATTGAGCATTCCGACCTTTGCCACTTGGCCATTTTTTGCCGTGCAAGTCACTGCGAAATCCCCCGCAACGCCAAATGTATGGTACACATCGTTGCGTGTGGCGTCGTATTGGCGTTGTCCGTCACCGAAACTCCAATCGTAGCTCGTAGGCACCATGCCTGCAGCGTTGCAGGTGAACACGTAGTTCTTCCCTTGCGGGAACCACGGCGCTATACCCACGTTGACCGTTGCTTGCGGCGTGCCTATCGTACCTGTATCGGCGCTATCGCCACCAGTTTGGACGCCATCAGCACTCGCAACTCTACAGACGGGGTACTCGCCGCGGGCGAAACCTCCATCACTAATACACGCCTGACCAATACACAGTTGCCTGATGCGTGTGCCGATCGATCGTTGTCTGTACATCTCGAAATATGTCACTGGANNTGGACCGCCATCCGGTTTATCGCATGCCTGCACCACCATAGAGTCCTCTGCGTTCGTGCAGGTTATCGTCCGGCAACCAGACTTCTCGTCACGCGTTATCGATCCGCCTATGCAAGTCACATCGAGGTCATTCACCTTGGACGCGCAGGAAGTCGACGTCATGGATCCCGCGGTCGACGAGGGGTTGAGAGGCGGGCCTGAAGCGACGGGCGTGGTGACAGACTGCGTAACGGCGGAGGAAACAGGGCGGAAACTCGCCGCGTCACGACCAATCCCGAAACCGAGCGCCCGTATAGCGAATGCTTCCGTGTACACTCCGAAGCACGCAGAGTTATCCCACGTCTTCAATCCCGGAGAGTAGTGCGCTAAGGCATTGTCGAGTGTCGGTGCGAAAAGCGACGGATTGCTACCGCCGCTCTGGTATAGCGCCTCGAGTCCTTGAGCGAAAAATCCTGACTGTCCTCCAACGACGGCAACACCAGCGGGGGAGAATTGGAGAGGTGCTATCGAAGCGCTCGTGTAATAACGGTTGCCCCAGAGCGCGCAGTACGAACGCAATCGCGGGAGTTCGATGCCCATCTGCTGCGCATAATAGTTGGCCTGACAGATACCTAACGCACGAGGAGCGTCGGCGCCATCCCACTGCACAGGAGAGCAAGTGTTGGTGCATACAGCAATCGGCACGGCATCAGGCGCGGCCACCACCCACTTGAAGCTTTTTCCAGGCGGAGCGGTGAAGGTCTCACCGTTGAAATTCGCCGCCTGCAGGTAATTCAGCGTGAAGTTCCCTGCAACAGCGCAATAGGTCATATTGTTCGTTGCGGAACAGGCCATCAGCATCGCGTCTATCGCGTCACCATAGTAACCTGTGAATGCGAAGTCATTGCTCGCCAGGCCACCATTTTTCGCTTCGCTACCAGACGCTAGCCACCAACAGATATCACCATACCCTTGGTTGCTCGCAAGGCAGGAGTTCACGACTTCATAGGCCAAGAAATCCTCGGAGAGCTTTACAGCGAGGGCACGGTATGCTGCTCGCTGCGCTTGGTTGGTGAAGTACGTATTGTCTGACGCGGTGAATAACGCAATGATAATCCTGGCTGTCGCATCGCTTGCAGTATCGCAGTTACCATTGATACCCTGCCGGCAAGCATCTATCGAACTGCCGCTCCGATATACTCGCCACGCAGGGATCTGGCCGTGCGAGCTCTTGATAGCGTTTACAGTATTGAAGAACTGATCCATCCGAGTCTGGTCTTTTGACATCGCTACCAGAATGCCGACTTGGGAGAACTCATCGGTCACCATGCAGTTATGGGTCGAGTCTATTGTTTCACCGGAATCGCAATTGCCGCCACGCTGGAGATCGTTCACCGCACAGCTAGTGCTTGTCGAATACCATGGAACCCACAGCTTATCGCCTACGACAGTCACCACGGCGCTGTTCGAGCACATGGCGGCCACCAACGCGTCGTAATTATCGCTTCGCGTCTGGTCTGCGAAACCTGCATCGCCGGGAGATAGAATTGCTGCGTGCGCAATCGGCAAAAATAACAGGAGCGCTACAACATAGCATATCCAAGTATGGGACAGGGGGGTCACATATCTCACCATCACACCCCACAAAGAGAGAGTTCTTCCATCGTTCGGGGCTGTCACCCCCCATGCAAGCAATCATATATAAGAATTCCCGTTTTTCCGACGATAAATATATATGTTTTCACGCTGTAATTTTACCGTCTAACATTTACATAACGAGTATATGCGCTATAATGTGCCATATACCGGCAAGGCCGGACCGGCAACAGCGAGCGAAAAAAGATTGACTATGATTGACCATTAGTGATAAAAACATAAATAACCCCGCTCTAAAGGGCGGGGTACGGCGAAGTCTACAGAATTCTCATACAAGGAAAGCTCTGCGTTCCTTTGTATCCTCTCCAAAGCTCGAGGACTGCGGAGCATACGCCGCGCTACGCGAAATTGTCTCGCCGCTCGCAAGGTGGCTCACGCCACACTCGCGGCTCATCACCTACTCCAAGGCAGTCCTTCTCGAACTGAAGCACGAGATATCACTCATGTGATGAACAAAAAAATAAACGCGCAATGCGAAGAAGATACCGTAGCTGATACCTCAGAAGAGACAGGCAAACCCGCGGTAAATTTCAGGGCAGACTCTGAGACCTAGTCGACCACATCATTTGTTCGCGTCGTTGGAATCATCGCTCTTCTCTACGCTATCGACGTCGTCAAGACCATATAAACCACCATTTCCTTCGTCGTCCATGTTGCGATCCCAAGTTCCCCGTCCGGCGTGGTTGTGTCTGCCGCCAGAATGGCCCCTTCCCTTCACATCGCCGAGATCACCCTCGTTCCCGTCGAAATCCCAGCTATCATAGGGATCTCTCCTGCCTGCGCCCCCCAACCTGCTCGCGGACAAAGGCGCCTTCTCCTCGAATCCCCTATCTCGTCTCGTCTTGAGTTTCATAGTGTCACCCCACACCACCTAGCATCATGAAGTACTATCATGAATTCTGCCGTTGAATGAAAACCTAACATCGACCCTGATCCACATGAATGAAAACACTCGAAGAAAACATGAAATAAAAAAAGGAAACTGTGCAATCAGCTTAATCGACAACGATCGCGCTAACGTTAAGGAATCCCTTCGCCAGTTGCGAACCATCGCTATCTTTCACGTCGCACTCAATGGTGTAGTTACCTGCCACGTCGTATGTATGCCACACATCGCTGTTCGTCACATCGACGAGCTGCTGTCCATCGCCGAACATCCATGTATAGCTCGCCGGGGTGAACGCATCAGTATCGCACGTGAACACGTAGTTCATCCCTTGCGGATAATACGGAGCCACCGCCACCGTCGCGTCGAGCAGATCCGTCGGATATTCGACGATACCGCCCACGTTGATATGTATCTCGCCGACCTGCGATATGACGCTGTCCGTCGCAGTGCATTCCACGGCGTATGATCCATCAGTCGAGAACGTGTGCCAGACATTTGCGTTGCTCACATCGTGCATCTTCTGTCCATCGCCGAAGTCCCAATCATAGCTTGTCGCCGTGAAACCTTCGGTGTTGCATTCGAACACGAAATTCTGCCCGAAGTCTCCCTGGGGAAAATAAGGGGCTATATTGACGCTCGTCGATACGGTCGTCACATTCGTGGAATTGGTCTCGTTGTCCGTCGTGTTCGTTATGACAGGGGGGACATCTTGGGTCGCACCCACGGTCACTTTCAACAAGGACACCTGCGTGTCAACGCCGTTCGATGCAGTGCATGCAACTTCATAGGTGCCAGGCGCTTCGAAGGTATGGTAGATATTATCGAACTGCATATCATGCAGTTTCTGCCCATCATCGAAGCTCCAGTCGAAACTGGTGGGCGCAGCGACATCATTGACGCAATGGAACACATAGTTCATGCCCTGCGGATACCAAGGCGATATCTGCACGTCAGCGCTCGCCATAGGCATCACAAATCCCAACAGCAGCGCCATCGCCGCCACCATCGTCGTTACCCTCAACAGCTTGTATGTATCTCGAGATGTTCTCATCAACCGCCTCCCCGCCACTTCATCAAAAGTAGCATTCGCAAAAGGACAGTCATTGAGTATAACAACTGTCCTTATATCGACACTATACTACATATAGATTCCCGCTCAAGAACTTCGAAGTATCAGTTCGGGATTCAGCACAGTATTGCGGAGTACCTTGTGCTAAGCATGAACGAGCGCACAGCATACATGCGGAGAACGAAATACGAAGAAATGAATCACCGCGGCCTAAANNGTATTCAAATATGATAATAAAAAATTAGGAAAACCTGGAAAGAATGCCGTTACGTTGTCTCCTGCTCACCAGAAGTTCGGCTGCGGCCTGATGCGCTTGTCGATGTCCGGACGGTAGATTATCGTCTCCTCGGCCCACTGCTGCAGAGGCGTCGCTATCTTGTAGTTCTTGTCCAGTCTGCCACTGCCATCGCTATCGAGCAGATTCTTCCCAACGAATAATTCAGCATAGGTGCTCGGGTCGTTGAACACGCGTTTGAAGCGTAGCAGGTCCCGGTTGTACACGTCATTCTCGACGACGCCACCCATGTCAAGCTCTCCGGCGAGGACTTTCCTCGCGACCCCGTCAGGAGCGTCGGATTCGATGTTGTAGAGTTCGATGAGGTATTTGCCCGCACCGTTCGATACCGGTCCTTGATACATCCCATCATTGCCCGTGCCGCGCCCGATCTGGCGAACCGTTATGAGCTTATGCTGTCCCGTCGCCCAGACGGCGCCCAGTATCCACTGCATATCATCCAGTGTCGCTTGCGGCGAAGCGAGCGCGATATGGGGCAACGCGAGGTACTGGTCCTTCACAAGCAGGAGACTCTTCGCGTACGGCACTTCTCGGCGGACCTGCACGTCGGAAGGCAGGATGCTGTTCGACCCGTCACGCTGGAAGTTGTTGATACTGAAACCGTCGAGCGGAGCGTCGGTCGCGCCCTTGAAGTACAGCGTCATAGCATCAAGATCATTGCGGTCGGAAACCTCGTGCGTATAGGGGGCTCGTTCCCACACTACCTGTGGATCATTCATTTGCCCGAGGAGATTCATGGTCGGCTGGCAGTTACGCATCTCCAGGACCGTCGTGAGAATCTTCGGGAAATTCTCTTCGCTCATCGACGCTATCCAATATTCTTTGCCCGAGACTATCTGTTGGACCTTAACAGTTGTGCCCCACTTGTAGCCATCCGATTGGGCATTGCGCACACTGACACGGACACCCCCTTCATTCTTCGGAAGGCCCGCAGCATCGAGAAGCGATGGCGATCCATTGACGAACGCTTCGAGCGTTTGACCGTTATCAACCACGCAATCATTACATACACGCATCAGAGCAGGTCTCCCTCTCACTTCTTCGCTCGCCGCAGGCGACCTGCGCACAGGCACTTCCTGGGCGAATGCAGGCAGATATGACATCGTAGATAGCCCTAACGCGAGCAGCGATATGCCTGCGCGAGATTTCCAAGAATTAAGTCGTTTGTTCATCAGAGTACCCCCTTTCGACGCTCATTGCGTTGCGGCACGCCGACGCGTACATCACTGCGTGCAGTAATGACCATGCAAGCAACGAGGAGCCATGATATCCATCACTACTCACACCCATCACCACTCGCGTGTATGCGTGTGTGTCTGCTCATAGTCAATACACTGCGGCACTGCACTGCGGCACTGCGCGCGCATTGAGACTTCGATAGTCTGTGAAGCACTAACGCACACTGAAAATGTTAAGTCATATATGCCACATAGAGCATATAGACTACCATTATAACAGTCGTAGCACCACGACTCATCAAGGGGGAAGCCTCAGGGCTGAACTAATATCTGCAATCAGGGGTTTGCAGAATGTGCTCATGATGTGCTCCTGGAGAATGCAGGCACACCGCGCACAGATGGCTGAACGCGGAATGATCAGACAACAACATACGATCAACAAACACACCGCCGAGCAGCATGGACAGAACAATAGACAGGAAAAATAACAAATACAAACCATCGAACAATTACGCACA
>DUGD01000038.1 GCA_013331575.1 Candidatus Woesearchaeota archaeon | reverse complement strand
CCTTTAGGCCGCGGTGATTCATCTATTCGCGATCTAGAAAGGGGTTGCTTCAGTAAAGTCTGTATAGGTATGTGGTTGCTTGATGTTTGGAATCCCCGGTTCAGCGTCTCGTCCTCATCTCATAGCAGCCTCTCTTGTTGTGCGAAATGCTTGATAAGGTCGTCTTTCCACACTTTAGGCACCGTTCCTGAAAGCAGTATCCGGAGCCACTCCTTGAACCTGTCAGGATACCCTGTCGTCTCCCCTGCGATGAGGCGCCGTGCATGGTACATGATGTCCGCATCCAGCCCTATTTTCCGTCCGGCATCGCTGAGCTGATCCTGCAAGTATGCTGTGTAATCCTCCTCTTTTTTCCGTTCGGCCTCGTGCTGCGCATCCCACAACATATCATAGGAGAACTCCGGTGTGGGGAGCAACAGGTCATCATGTCTTTTTTTCTTTCCGTTGTCTTTTTCTCCGTCGTGTTTTCCATCTGTATTGTTCTCGTCACCACGTCTCCCGTCTCTCTTTTGCTTCTCCGCGCCAGACGTCCCCTCGATGGATTCGAGCACCATCTCGTGCATGCGGCGGACGAACGCGACGCGGTCCTCGACTTTCAGAAGATCGATGTATCCTTGCAGCACCATGTTGAACGCGAACGGCGACGGCAGGTCAGTGGTGCGCTCCTCCACCTTGATGTCGCCCGCCCGCAGTCTGCGCACGATCTCTGTCGCATGCAAGATGTCCATATGATCCNNATTCCCGATGCGTCGCACCGCGCTGATGATGAGCTGCGAGCTGATCTGCTGGCGCCCGACGCTTTTCTGGTGCCCTTTGTACTGGCGCAGTATCATGAGCGCGCGGGCCGCGCAGTGGCGGAAGCGTCGTTTGAGCACTTCGCTTGAATCGATGGCTATCTCCATCAATCGGTATATCTCGTCTTCGCGCAGGAGCTGGAGCGCCCGCAGCGCTTGGATGGGCTGCGTCGATTTCAGGTAGAACCCGTTGTCCGTTATCCCTATCTCGACGTCCCGTCCCGTGAGCTTGCCGTTGATGTATGCGAGCGATCGGGCGAGCACGTCGTTCACACGCCGGCCGTATAACGCATGGATGAAGACGTATTTCTTGCTGCCGTCCTTGAAATGCTCGAGCACAAGCCTGCGCGAGTGCGGTATCATGCTGTAGCCATGCTGTTGGACGAAATACGCGTATATGGCGTCGATACCGTGTTCATCGACGTAGAGATAGCTGCGCAGCCAGGCCTTCACCTCGTCGGCGGGTTTCCCCATGCTGAGCCATCCGTCCATGTGCCTGCGCAGTTCCTGCACGGCGCTCGCGAGATCGAACGATAATGGTAGCATCTCGCTCACCCAGTTGGGCACCGTCGGCATGCGGCCTGCGGACGTCGTGACTTGCGCGGTCATGCCGCGGCTGAACTTGAATTGGTACGCCTCTCCGCCGAGCACGAAGACGTCACCGGGTTTGAGGCGTTCGGCGAAATCCTCGGTCACTGTGCCTATGGTGTGCTCGCCCACCTTTATCTGCACCGATGCCTCGTCGGGGATGGTGCCGACGTTCGTCATGTAGATGAGCCGCGCGAGCCGGCCTTTCTTCCCGAACGCGCCTTGCTCGCGGTCGAGCCATATCTTCCCGTAGATGTTGCGCTCCTCGAGCTGCGGATATGCGCCGGCGAGATAATCGAGCACGGCGTCGAAATCTTTCCGGGATAGACGTCCGTACGGGTACGCGCGCGTCATCGTCTCCCATGCGTCCTCGATGTTCGTCTGCGCCTCGATCGCCATGCCGTAGATGTGCTGCGCGAGCACGTCGAGCGCGCATGACGGTATCGATACCGTGTCGATCTTGCGCTCGACCGCCGCTTTGAGGAGCACGCTGCACTCCACGAGGTCGTCGCGATCGAGCACGATGATGCGTCCCTTCGCCTCCTCGTGCAGCTTGTGGCCGCTGCGGCCGATGCGTTGCAACGCTCGCGCCACGGACTTCGGGCTGCCGAGGAGCACGACCAGGTCGATGTATCCTATGTCGATGCCGAGCTCGAGCGATGTCGAGCATACGACTGACTTGAGCTCTCCCGCTTTGAGCATGCTCTCGATGCGTAGTCGGTGCTCTTTCGATAGGCTGCCATGATGCGCGCCGATGAGGCTCTTCGGCAGCGGGGTTTTTCCCGCCGTCGATGCGTCTTCGTTAAGCGCAATATATCCGCTCCCATTGGCGCGGTCATCCGTCGGCTTGACGCGATCAGCCGTCAGTTCCGCCTCCTCTTCGAGCCGTTCGTCGAAACGCCCTTCCGCATCGTCGAGCGTTTCACGTTCTTCGTCTGCGTCGAGCACATTCGCGTAGGCGGCGGGGTAGCGGTCGCGGAGTTGGTGCACGACCCGTTCGGTGCCGCTTCGGGTATTTGTGAAGACGAGCGTCGTCCGGTGCGATTGGATGAGGTCGTGCAGGAGGTTGTACATCGCGTCTTGCAATTGGGTGTGGCTCTCGCGCATCATATCCGGCACCGGAGAGAGCACTTTCAAGTCCAGGCGTTTGTGTGCCTGCACGTCGACGATGCGGCATGGTCTGCATCGTTTCTCGCGCGGGTCATCGTACCCAACGAGGAATTTCGCTATCTCTGGGAGCGGCGCGACCGTCGCCGATAAGCCGATGCGGGTGAATGTCGCGCGTCGCGCGAGGCGTTCCATGCTTATCGCCAGATGCGTGCCGCGTTTGTTCTCGGCGAGGGCATGGATCTCGTCGATGATGAGGTAGCGAACTGTCGAAAGCGCTTGGGAGAATTTTATGCTCGAGAGCGCGATGGAGAGCGATTCCGGCGTCGTGATGAGGATGTGCGGTGGCTTGTCGAGTTGCCGCGCCCGCTCGCTTGTCGTCGTGTCGCCGGTGCGTGTCCCGACGCGGATGGGGAGTTTCCGCCCGTAGCGTTCGGCGATGACTGTTATGGCATCAAGCGGCTCTTTGAGATTGCGGTTGATGTCGTTCGCGAGCGCCTTGAGCGGGCTGATGTAGATGCAGTAGACTTTGTCGTCGAGCGTCCCCGTGTCTGCGCGCAGCACGAGTTCGTTGATGATCGCGAGGAAGGCGCTGAGCGTCTTGCCGCTTCCTGTCGGGCTGCAGATGAGGCTGTTGATGCCGAGCTGGATGTTGCGGATGCTGAAGCGTTGCGGGGGGCTGAAGTGTCCGAATGTTGTTGTGAACCATTCTCGCACGAACGGGTGGAGGTTGTCGAAGATATCGCTTTCCGGATAGTCCTCTAGCTGATAGATGATGTTCGGGTCGCCCGTGTCAGTATGCGTGCTTTGTTGCTCTCTCATCGATATCGTCGGACGTTTGTTTATTTTCTATATAGTAATTAACTGTGAGTGTGCTATCGTGCCTCTAGAGTACATAGAGACGTTTTTAAGCATTCGCCAGGATTGGCCTGTGCTGTGCCTGTGCCGTTCTTGTGTTATGCCCTATTTGGGGTGATATGTTTGAGAAGGTCTGTTGCGCTATCATAGTTGTTCGGCTTTCATTATCCGAGTGATACCTCGTGCTTCAGCTCGAGGAGAGTTGCCTTGGAGCAAGCCAGAAAAATCGCCGATTCATGCAGGCTATTTTTCGTGAAATCACGGAACGGAGTGAGTTAGATGCTCCGCGACTCTCGAGCTTTAACGAGGGATACGAAGGAAAGCGGAGCTTTCCTTGTACGAGAAATCAGCGGATTTCTCCGTACCCTGGGCTTTAGCCCGGGGTTATTCATTCATGACTAGTATTCGTAATATTTCTTTGTCATCGACAAACATCTTGGGTAATGGTTAAAAACACCGCATGGTTCCGAGCGTCCATGGTGGACATCGTCGAAGGCAATTTTCGTCCAAGTCTCGAGGAGGCCATCGCTCGTCGAGGTAAACGCCCCGCACTCGGTCGCGTAGCACTCCCTGATGGCACGACGATACCGGTGCGCTGGTTGCCGAATGCTGTCCTCGCGAGCGAGTCCGACCTTGATTATATGGACGAATTGCATCTCTCGATTGAACGTGCCGCGCTCGAGCCTGGTCGTTTCGACAGCGAAGAGCTCGCGTGGATAAGCGATGCGTTGAACGCTATCGAACGGCGGTATTCCCGCGATGTCCGGATAATATCCGCGCGTCCAAACGATCCGCCTGTCCCGAAACACCGTCGGCTCACGCTTTTCGCTGAGCGCGCTCCTGATGCTGTGTATGCGTATACCGTGCTGCGCGAACCGCAATGCGATGCTGCAGGTCGCACTGTGATGATGCCTCGATCGCATCTCTATTTAGCGCGACAATCTGATGACGGATCGTTTTTGGATAACTATCTTGACGATGCAGTCTATATCCTCAATCCAGTCCCGCAGTTCTTCTTCAACCGCCAGTCACGTCTTATCGATCTCATGCGCTCATCGTACGCGAAGATAAAGCGCGAGACGCTCGAGAATGGATTGGGGTTCTACCCGTCGGCTATCGATATTGCGGATGACCGTTGAGCGCATTGCCTGCGCCTGATTGTGCGCTGTATGTGCTCTATTCGAGTTCCAGGCCCTCGATGATCTTCTCTTTGTCGAAGGGCGTGAGGTCGTCATAGGTCTGGCCCGTGCCGAGGTAGAGAATCGGTTTTCCTGTGACATATGATACTGAGATTGCTGCACCGCCTTTCTCGTCGATATCCGCTTTCGAGAGTATAATTGCGTCGATGCCGACAAGCTTGTTGAAGACCGTCGCCTGTTCTACGCAATCATTGCCGGTGATCGCTTCGCCGACGAACAGTTTCATGTCCGGTTTCGCCACCCTGACGACCTTCTCGAGCTCCTGCATCAGATTCGTGTTCGAGTGGAGTCGTCCGGCTGTGTCGATGAGTACGACATCGATGGATTTTGCCTCGGCGTGCTTTATGGCGTCAAACGCCACTGCCGCCGGATCGGCGCCGTAGCCTTGGCTGATGAGTTTTACGCCGAGCCGGTCCGTGTGCTCGCGCAGCTGGTCGATTGCCGCCGCGCGGAACGTGTCGCTGGCCGCGACCACGCATGAAAGCCCGTTCTTTTGCAGGAGGTGGACTATCTTCGCGAGCGTCGTGGTCTTGCCGGCGCCGTTCACGCCGATGATGCAGAGCTTGAACGGTTTCGGTCCTGATCTGATGCGTTCGATCATGTCGAATGTCGGTACGTCGAAGAGTTCCTCTATTGATTGGCGCAGTCTCGTGGTGATCATGTCCTCGATGCCCATGCGCGACACTTTGCCGGATGTCAGCTCATCGCGCAGGTCGTTCTTTATCTTCTCGATGACTTCGACTGCGACGTTGTTCTCGAGCATCGCGAGTTCGAGCTCCCAGAAGAGCTCGTCGAATTTCTCCGGTGTCAGGCTCTTTTTTGTGAATGCATCTTTGAGCTTGCCGAGGAATCCGGTGCGTTCCTCTTGTGGCGTTTCTTTTTTCGTAGCCTCGTCTTCTTTTTCTTCGATTATCTGTTCGGTACTCTCTTCTTCTATCTCTTCTTCTTGCGCAAGCTCTTCGTGGTCCGGCTCCTCATGTGTACTCGTAGAGGCTGCTGCCGGAGTTTTCGTTTCAGGAAGCGGTATTTCTCGAGCTATCTCCTCGTGAGGTGCCGGTTTGGATGTCTTCGCAGTCTCCTCTTTCTTGCCGAAGAGTTTTCCAAAGAATCCTTTTCTCTCCTCTTTTTTTTCTTGAAGTGGTGCTGCGCTGACAGGGTGTTTTTTCGCAGTCTCTGTTTTTCCAGATGTCTTGTCCGTATGCGTCTTTATTTCATGAGTATGTTGGGCGGGATGTTGCGGTTTCAGCTCTTCGGTTTTTTTCTCCGCCTTCTTAGGTGGGGCTATTGGGCCGGGAGATTTCCTCTCCTCGTGTTTCGGCGGCTCTTTCAGAGTATCTTTTGATGTATCCCTTTTCGTTTGTGGTGCGGGAGCAGTCTTTGAGGGCGGAGTCTCTTGTTTGTGGATCTCTTTCTTCGGAATATCCTTCGCAGATTCTTTCTTTGGCGTTGGTGCTTCTTTGTTGAGCGGAGCTTTGGGTGCGGGCTTGATCGGTGTGGCCTTTTTCTGCAGGATCTTTTTCTCTTCCTCTTTCGCCTTCTCTATCGCCTTAGAATCGTCTACCTTCTCTTCGTTCACTTCGGTCTCTGCCGATTTCGTGAATGCGCCTATCGCCTTCTTGAGCTTGTCTTTGAGAAACCCGAACATGCAATTGCCTCGCCGACGGCTTACGTCATCCTCTGCGTGCTGTCCCTTCGCTCGCGAACTCCGCCTGCAGTTCTTCCAGGCGTTTGAGGAGCGTGTCGAACTGTTCTTGTATCTTGCCTTCGTACTCGCGCAGTTCCGCTATCTGCCGATCGAGCATCGCATGGACTTGGGCGGCGTCTTTCGGGACGACCGCGCCGGATCCTACATTGACAAGGAATCCATTGTGCGTGGCGGCGCGCGCCTTGACGAAGATCCCTGCCGCAAGGGGCACGAGCATCTCATCGCCCTCGCTCACTTTCGCGTAGCGGTCGATCTCCTCCTTGAGCATGAGTATCTCGGCCGTCTGCTTATTGATTCCGCCGAGGTATTCCTGGAGTTGTCCGAGCTGTTGGTTCGCCATCTCGGCCTCGAACATCTTCTCGCGCCGCGATTGCGGTATCGTCCGCTCGCCGCGGGAATCGTCTGGCTGTGTGTTCGGCGTCATTGTTCATTCCTTGCTTGTTCGATCCTTGCTCGCCTGCTTCTCATCGTTCTCTTCGTCGAGATAGCCGAGACTGTCCTCGATGTGGACTATCTCCGGACCGCCGGATTGGTCGCCGATGACGAATCCGAAGCTGTTGTTCGCCATGCCGGCGCGCAGATATGGAGTGCCGAGGTTGATCGTTGCTGGCGAGAGCGTGACTCCGAGCGTCTTCTCTATTGTGGCTATCTCGTGTTGTGTGGCGTCGCGGTGTATGATGCCGTGTTTGCCATGCAGCACGATAAGCGCTCCCGGGGTGTTCAGCCCTGCGATGTCCATGCAGATCGTTGATACGCCGAGGGCGTGCTCAATCTCCTTGCGTTCAGTCTCATCGAAGTCGGAGCTGATGATGGCGCCGCGGTCGTTGCACGCGATGTTGTTGCCGAGGCAAGTGTGCCTTGTCTTGAGAACGATGACGTTCCTGTCGAGCTTCTTGAGGGCGTCGATCTCCCAGTCGAACGCGATGCTCGGGACGAGAAGTGTCTTGCTGTTCCCCGCGAGGAAGACGCCGGGAAGGCCTGTGCCCGCGATGCGTTGATTGTGCACCGAGAGGTCGCCAAATGCGTTCTTGACGTCTGCCGTGAGTTTGTCCTGTAGATGCTCGCCGAGCAGCACGAAGCTATCGGTCGCGTAAAGTGACATGCCTACATTCGGGGATCCGTTGAAATTTGTTTTGAGGACGTGCATGACGCGCAAGAACGACGGGCGCTTTAAAAAGGTTTGGTGGACCTGAGCTCTTAGGCAAATCGTTACTTTTTGCTTGTTGTGGCGGCGTATATATGAGCGTCGTCCATATGCGACTGCCGTCGGCTGCGGCCAAATGACGGCAGTCTGGCATTACGCCAAGGCCACAACAATGCTGCTTATTGCCTAAGAGCCGCGGACTGGCAACCGGCGGATAGTCGCGCACGAGTTTACTTCCAGGTCCTGAATTTGTGTTCGAGAATCTCAGTTCTATCCTGGAATGTGAGGTGCATGCCTGCATTGGTAATCGGATGGAGCAACGAATCCTCGCGGTAATTGTGCTTTGCCTTGAATAGGTGGGCTATTTCATGGGCGATTGTCCGTGCGCATTCCCTTACGTTGCCGGTCGCTACCGATGATGCGATGTATCCGCTATCAACATCCGCTTGCCCTAGCGCCATAAGATGATCGTGTTTCCCTTTGTCATCCACCCATGTTTTTCTTGTGAGGAAGATGTATATGTCGCTCGGAGTGCTCGTGCTCGCTCTGAACAGCCGTGCTTGTTCATTGATGTCGTGCGGTACTGTCTTGGCATTCCGTGCGTATGCGACGGGTTGTATGCTGATGCCCAGTTCGCGTTCGTAGAAATCAGACGCTTTCTGCACAATCTTTGCAGCATACGCTTTGTCGACACCTTTATCGAGTATGATGTTCGCACTCAGCGTCCTGCGGGTCATGCGCGATGATGCTATGAGCGTGCGGTATTGGTCCCGTTCGTGGTATCGTTCGAGCCATGGTTTGAGGTCTATTGTTTCGTTGGGCGATAGTTCCCTTGTCGCTTTGCGTTCTGGTGTCGCGGTCGATTCGGCGAGATACTTGAGCACCTCGTGGCGTATTGACTGCGCGAGCTTGTTCTCGGGAAGATGCATCTGTATCACGCTTATGCGCGAACGGAGGCATCGTGTCGTGGGATAGGCTCCTGTTCCCTTGTCCGGGATGGTGTGCGCGATGATGTAATCATGTGGATTGTCGAACGCATCTTTGACGCAGAGCGTGATGTCTTCCATCCTGGTGGGCGGTGGCAATCTCACGAGTTGTATCTCAGCTACCTGTAGTTCAATGCCGTATGGTCGCAGCGATCTGCTCGCCCGTTGCACGGCAGTTATCATCGTCGTCGGATCGTAATCGGTCGCTATGCCGATACGAAGTCTGCGTAATCCTTGTTCATCGAGGCGTTTGCGTAACGGCGTGGTATCGCGCGCGACTCTGCTGATGAGCCGCATCGGAACCCAGAACGGGGTGTGTGCGGTCAGCGGCTTGTTGTTCGCGACTCGTATCGTCTCTCTTGCAGCAGTCAGGTCTGCGCTATCGACGCCGCGTTCGCTCAGCATCTCCGTTATCGCCTCGAGTTGCAGCGTATCGTGCGATAGATCTTGTCGCGCCGAGTTCGTGATGCTGTTGTTTACCGCGTAAGTGATGCCTGCTGCCGCCATCGTCGCGAGTATTGCGCGGTCGAGATGCTGTCCGATCCGTCGCTTGAACACGTTCTTTCCTACGTCGCGATGCATGTTGCGTTGTGTTCGACGATGATTTATAAATTTTCTCTCCGAGAAACTACTGTTTAGTGATTCTTGTGTTGCTCGCCCTGTGTGCTCGCTGTATCGATTTGCGATCGGCCAGCATTCATCGCTTTGGATATGCGCGCGCTGCGATATCGGGGTCGCCGAGCTGCGCAGGGACTCCAGGTGGATGACCGTACAGTCTCTCGAAGACTTCTGCGCCAACCACTTTAGCTATTTGATCCTGCGCCTCGCTGTACCGAGCGTTAAGACGGGAGAAGTATTCACGTCCGTCTATTTTACCGCTTAGAACATCTTGTCGCATCGGTCGCCAATCCTTCTCGAACGTCCTCATGATGCCTCTTATCTGCTTGAGTTTTTCGTTGTCAGAGGAATCGCCGAATCTCTTTTTGACGACTTCTTTCATGTTCTCTTCGATGCCCATGTTTGGCCTCCGATACGTTCGAGACTGAAAAATCGAGTGGATTCAATGAGACTCAATTATAAACGTTTTGCTCTCTTGCCTGCGCTCGCGGTAATCTTCGTCTGTCCTGTCGGGCGCTCTATAGCAGGCGGTGTCTTGTCGAGAAGCTGTATGCCGATGGGACCGAAGTGCTCCGTCTGATCCATCTGTATCTTGCGCGCGTTCTCGAGGTGCAGAAGCGGGATGAATGTCATGACCATGTCTCGTGGATCCGTGCTGCGCGTGATGTTGTGGAACATGAGCTGCGTCGATTTCAGTTTCTTGTTGTCGTAGTGACCATAGATGCGATCGTACACGTCGCGGATGATGGCGCTCATATCGATGTGGTGCTCCGGCGGGTTGATGGTGTCGAGAATCTTCGGCGCGACATAGATTGGTCTGGATGCATCCGTCTCGAGCGCTTTCTCGAGCGCCTCGACCAGATCATAGACTGATACCTTGCGCTTCCTCGGTTGCGGTGTGCGGGGGATGAGTTGCGGTTTGCCCTCCGGGCCGTACGACCATGGTTCGTCGAGCGCCGGCTCATCCAGTCCGAGATCGATGGGTTCGTCTGCCGAGTGCATCAAGCGATCGAGCGCAGAGAGGTCATCGTCGCGCAAGCGTTCCGCTTTGAGCTTGAGGAGAATGGCGCTCGCGAGGACGACTTTGCCGCTGATGCGGAAATCCATCTCCTTGAGCCTCTTGAGCTGTCCGAGGAATCCTTGCGAGATAAGCGAGATATTGATGTCCCATGGGTCCATCTGTTCGCGTTCTATCAGGTCGAAGATGATCGCTTTCCAGCTGACGTCGTCTTGGTTGACGATAAGATCGAGAATGTGCTTTTGCGTCCGCTCCTCTGCGCTCGACACATTGCTCTCAGGCTTCGTTACCATCGGATATGCATACCTCTACTTCACGCCACTCGTAGGTGGTTTATGAAGCTTTTCCATATATAAGCATTGCGGAAGATATCGACGAGAAGTTAGTGGAGAGGGACGCCTTGGAGCTCTTTCTGAGGGTCGAGCGCTGCGAGGCGATAGCCGATGCAGCAAGGCGAGACCCGAGACCGTCCTGCGATGAAGGAGCGGTTTATTCTCCGCGTCCCTCGAGAAAACCGGAGGATCGGGCTGCTTGAGAGTGTCTACTTCGCCTCTTCGAACGGAGGCAGTGTGAATGTGAATCCCTTGGAGAGCAGCTTCTCGATAATAGGGCCGAACATGTGGGCAGTCTGCTCATGGTCGTGCGTGAGGATGACTTCTGGCGAGTCTCCTGAGTTAAGACCTCTCCATTCTTCAGGGTGGTCCTCGTCCATCCGTTCCAGCACTTTCTGCAGCGAGGTGATGCCGAATAGTGGTTCGGCGCTGAATGTCATATATTCCATCACATCGTAGGTCCAATACCAATCGATGTCCTGGTCAAGACCGAGTTTTCGCCAATGTTCGTATGTCACGCCGAGATCCGGGCACGAGTATCCTAACGACCATACGTACTCTTGCAGTTCCACTTTACGCCGTTTGCCTTCGCCTTCGAATTTCTGGAACAGACGCATCTTGGCGAAACCGCCTTTATCACCATACGGGAACCGCACCCATCTCACTGGACGCTTGACCCCTGCACGTTGGTATAGCCGGTCGATGATCTCATCGCAGCGCCGGACCTGCTCGAAGCAATCCTCCATGCTTAGTTCGGAGAATCGCGGGTGGTCGTAGCTGTGGTTGCCAATTATGAAACCGTTCTTTATTGCGTATATAGCGTCATCTGGTCGTTGCTCGAGAAGATCGCCCCTGCAGAAGAAGACTGCAGGGATCTCTTTTGCGCGCAGGAGATCGACTTTAGTGCGCATATCTGCGGAGGGCGAATCATCGATGGTGAGGTATGCTCGCTTCATGCGTTCCCATCTTTCTTGCGTATCTTCGCCACGAAGAAACCTTCGGTGTTGTTATCCTGAGGATAGATGCGCAGGCACTTCGCGACTTCAGGGTTGAACGTCTCGCCGTCGAAGGCGACTATCGCGTCGCTGCGTTTGATATCGAGCGAGATGGGCAATACCTCGGCGTCGGGATGCCTTGCCAGGAACCAAGATATCAGCGCTTCATTCTCCGCGGGCTCTTGGGTGCATGTCGAGTAGACGAGCGTTCCGCCTGGTTTGAGCACGAAGTACCCGAGCTCGATGAGCTTGCGCTGCTCCGCGACCAAGCGGTGGATGAGTCCGGGCGACCACATCTGCAACGTCTTCAGGCTGCGACGGATCGTTCCCGTGCCGGAGCACGGTGCGTCCACGAGGACACGGTCGAATAGCAGTGCGCCTTGGTTGAGCGGGCCGTTGCCGCGCAGTGTGACGAGCGTGTTCATGATGCCGGCGCGTTGCAGGTTCAAGCCGAGCGGCTTGAGGCGGTCGCCCGAGACGTCGTTCGCCATCAGGACGCCGCGGTTCTGCATGTACATCGCAAGCTGCGTCGTCTTGCTGCCTGGCGCGGCGCATAGGTCGAGCACCATCTCGCCGGGTTGCGGGTCGAGGACTACGGGCGGGATCATGCTCGCGGCGTCCTGGACGTAGAACATGCCGAGCTGGTGCTCGGGCAAGTTGCCGATGTCGAAGCGTTTGTAGTGCCGGTACTTGAGGAAGAACCCCTCTTTGCACCACGGTACGGGGGTCAGGATCCAGTCCTGTTCCATCCGTTTGCGCAGTTCTTCAACGGTTACTTTGAGCGTATTGACTCGGATGGACTTCGTGATGTAGGAGAGCGAATACTGCATGAATTCATCGTATCGGGGGCCGAGTAGTCTCTTATAGTGTTCCACGAACGCAGGCTTGATGGTGACTTGTTGCGGGATGGGAGTGAGCCCATTCGTTGCGAACGACAGGTTCTCTTCTTGCTCAACCGCCTCTATATCTGTGGTCTCTATACCTGTGTTACTTGGCGTGCCTATGGGAACGTCCCTTCTCATTTCGTTCTTTTGGCGATGGTGTCTGCTCATTATAGTATAGGAGGCGCTCTAGTGTTTAAAAAGGTGGTCGTCGATTTTTGCAGCCGCCAGCGAGGCTCGCAAAACCCGCTTCGGCACTGCCTTGCGGGGCTCGCCTCCGGCCGTCACCTGTGTATCGCTCTTCTTGATAGCGTCTCCTTTTTACCGTTCCGTCCTTCAGGCTGGCGACTGCAGTGAGAACATGTTCTTTCGTGTTTCCTCTGTATCTTCTTTTTCCCTAAAACATTTAAACTGTACGGCGCGTCTCTGATTCCATGCTCTACGAGAAGGCAGTTCGGCCGTTGCTGTTCAAGTTCGATCCTGAGTTCATCCATGACGCGACAACTACTGCAGGCGTATTTGCGGGTAGCAATCCGGTCACGCGTAGCATCCTCTCCGGCGTCTACAACTACCAGCACCCGATGCTGTCGCAGAAACTCCACGGCATCACGTTCCGCAATCCGGTGGGACTCTCCGCAGGGTTCGACAAAGATTGCCGGCTCATGAAGGTGCTTCCCGCCGTCGGTTTCGGGTTTGAAGAGGTGGGTAGTATCACAGCAGACGCCTATGTCGGCAATCCTGGGCCGCGTCTCGTCAGGCTGCCTAAGGACCAGTCCCTCATCGTAAATTATGGTCTCAAGAACCGCGGTGCGGATATCGTGCGCAGGAAGTTCCTTCGCAAAGACGGCTCCCGCAAACATTTCGCGTTCCCGATAGGCATCAGCGTGGCCAAGACCAACAAGGAACATAAGACGCGTCGCGCAAAGGTGGATGATTGGGTGCGAGGTATCAAGCTCATGAAGGATTGCGGGGATTACCTCACTATCAATGTCAGTTGTCCGAACACTTACGATCCCACGAACTTCGGCGATCCAGCCCTCTTTGAACAGCTCATGAATAGCATTAAACGCGCTAAACTCCGGTTTTCAAAACCGGTGTTCATCAAGCTCTCCGCCGACATAACTCCTGAACAGTTCGATGCCATCATCGCCATCTGCGACCGTCACACCTTTGTTAAAGGATTCGTGCTCACAAACTTGGTGAAGGACCGCTCGAAACTCAGACTTAAAAGTCCGAAGTACCTCTATGCCGGTCACAAGGGAGGGCTCTCCGGTAAAGTGGTCTATCCGTACATGCGCGAACTCTTGCAGCATGCATACAAGACATGCGGAAGCCGTTATACGCTCATTGCGTGCGGGGGGATCTTCACAGCCGAAGACGCATACGCGTGCATCAAAGACGGTGCGAGCCTAGTGCAGCTTATCACTGGCATGATCTATGGCGGTCCCGCGACTATCAAACGCATCAACAAAGGGT
>DUGD01000021.1 GCA_013331575.1 Candidatus Woesearchaeota archaeon | reverse complement strand
ATTGTGAAACGCCCCTTCGAGAAGGACGCGACGGCATTGCACCCTGGCGAGTTCAAAGAGTACGAAGTAGGTGACCCGCCAAACAAAATAGACCCATTCGCGAGCAGAGGAATACTGTGCATCCCCGGCATCACGAAGATCCGCCGCGAAGAAGAGGACCACATCCCATCGCGGGAGTTCAGGGTGCCGGATCTCAACCTCGGCATCGACTCAAGCGGCAGCATGCCACACCCCAAGAACGACTCCATCGCAGTGCTCTGCGCGACCATACTCGGACGGACATACCACGCGAATGGCTCACTCGTTGGCGGAGGGAACTTCGACACAGACATAACATTCCTGCCGCCATCACGCGACCTCGACGCGTTCCAGCGCCTCATGTGCGCGTATTCTGGCGGCGGCACCGTGCTCAATGTGAAAAAGCTCGAGGAGTACCTCAAACGCATGAACCTGGACGGCACGGACTACGGTTTCATGGCGGATCGCGACTATAAAACGATAGCCGACAAGCTACCGGACAAGAAAGAGTTCACGGACAAGAACATGGTCGTCAAGACACCGGAGATGCAAAAGAAGCTAGAACGCCTCGACAACATACTCATCACCGACGGTGGCATCTACAACACGAGCGAGGTCGTCGAACACCTGAGCGGGCTCGCCGCCGTGACACGCAACATCGTCTTCGTGACGACAAAAAGCGGCTATGAAGAGTGGAAGCACGTGGAAAGCAGCAGCACCTTCGTCTATCCAGCATGGACAAAGGAGGACCTGTTGAAGTGCACCATCGGCCAAACGAGGAAGATAGCATGAGCAGCACAATCGCAGAACGCTTCAAGCCCGCAGGGCATAAAGCGCAGGAACTATCAGACGCTGTCTTACCTGACGAAGTGTTCAAGCCGATACAACGCGTGATTGACACAACCCTTGAAGGCAAGGATAAGACGATCGGCTATCTCTACCACGATGTCGAATACATGCCGGGCGTCGTTGGTAGTGTTGTGCTATCCAAAGGATTATTGCGCAATGCAGACGGAGAAATAAAAAAGAATGTCGGCGGATGGCAGGAGTATAATTGGAGCGAAACAGCGAATCCGTTCGGTTGGTTCGTACCGTCAGCACCCGTAGTCCTTGAATTATGCTACCAAACACAACAAGATAACACAAAAGTATCTCGCGAAGCACAGCAATCATGGCACGAGACACTCAACCCAAAAACGTGGTGGATTCAGACCAGCACCCTCTTGAAATACAACAAAGGACACGCAAGAGTATATCATAACTGGACGATCCACTCAGGCACCACTCCAGCACTTGAAGAGAATGGGATCGACATATCTGATGACAATCCTCCCGTAGTAAATGCGTTCATTCACACAACACTAGGACGACGATACTCCTCAACAAAAAAAACATTTGAAAAATACGGACGTACAGTAGCACTATGGACACCAGTCGATAGCCGTACAAGTACGCGCGCTTTGGTGCTTGGCAGTCTCAATGATTGGTTCCTCATCGGCGCCGACAACAATATCGACACGAGAGGACCCGCTTGCGGAGTGGCCGTCGCAAAAAAATTGTTAGAAGGCAAGCGGTACGAGGTGCGCGATGCATAGCACCTCGGAACGATTCAAGCCCGCAGGACACAAAGCGCAAGAGCTGTCAGAGATTGTGCTACCAAAAGAAACATTCAAGCCGATACAGCGCGTCATTGACACGACCCTTGAGCAAGATGACAAGACTATTGGTTATCTCTATCATGATGTCGAATACACGCCAGGGGTCGTTGGCCGTGTTGTGCTGTCGAAAGGGTTTTTACGTGTCACGGACAAAGAATTAAGGAAAAACACCGGCGAGTGGCAGACTTTGTGTGACACGGACAAAGAGTTGAGGAAAAACACCGGCGAGTGGCAGAAGTACGAAAAAAACGACATAGAGAACCCACTCGGCTGGTTCGTTCCATCAGCACCAGTAACCCTCGAGCTATGCTACCGGACACAGCAAGGAGATACAGCAATATCACGCGAAGCACAACGATCATGGCGTGAAACGTTCAACTCACATATGTTGTGGTCCCTGACAAGCACCATCCTCGAATACGAAAAAGAACGCGCGATAGTATACCACAACTGGACGACCAACGCAGGCACCACACCGACGGCAGAAAATACAATCCTCGATCATTCTGGCAATAATTCACCTATAGTGAATACATTCCTACGCGCAACACTAGGACAGCGATACTCGGCCGCAAAGAAAACATTCGAAAAATACGGAAGTCCCGTAGCACTGTGTACGCCAAAAGATAACAGCACGAGTAAGCACGCCTTGGTACTTGGCGTCTTCATCGGTAGGTTCGACATCGGTGCCGACGGAACCCTCGATTACTACAGGCCCGCTCGCGGCGTCTCTCTCCTCAAAAATTTCAAAAGTCCACAGTACGAGGTGCACGATGTATAGCTCCTCAGAACGCTTTAGACCAGCAGGGCACAAAGCACAGGAGCTGTCAGACGTTGTCTTACCTGATGAGGTGTTCAAGCCGATACAGCGAGTAGTGGACACGACCATCACTGACAAGGAGCCGACGATCGGATATCTTTTCAGGGATATCGAGTACAAAGGATCATTCCAGGATATCGTTATGTCAAACGGCTTCCTTAAGTATGGAACTGGGAATGATGGAGTAGCGTTCCGCTACGAACGCAGTGAATGGATTGCATATGAAGCCGACCGAATAAAGAATCCGCTTGGCTGGGCAGTCCCATCGGGGCCGACAGCGACAGAGTTGTGCTACTATCCCATGAATGAAAAATCAACAATAGCAGAAGAAGTATCTGCGTTGTTGATGAGCATGCTCACAAAGAACAATTGGGTAATTACCAGCACCACCATCAATTACAAACTCGAGACTGCAAAGATACAGCATGACTGGACTGGCCCCGCAATAGAAGTGCAGCGGATAGCCGGACTATTCAATCTCCTCGATGATACCGCGCCAGAAGAAACGCAATTCATGCATGCACTCATCGGAAAAAGACACTGTTTTTCCAAGGCTATCTTCGAGCGTTACGGAATGCCAGCATTCCTCCTCACCGCATTTGGTGATGGTGACAAAAATTTGGTTCTCAGACCGCATGCAGACGATTTTTTCCTCGACGCAAACTCGTTCAAAGGATATGGCCGCACCTTCGGCGTAGCACCCATCGCTAACTTTTCCAATGATCATTACGAGGTGCGCGATGCATAACACCTCAGAGCGATTCAGGCCCGCAGGGCACAAAGCACAGGAGCTATCCGAGATAGTCTTACCTGATGAGGTGTTCAAGCCGATACAGCGCGTCGTGAAGCGACCGCGTTTCCTTGAAAGGCTCTTCGGACGAGAAGAACAGACCGTCGGTTATCTCTACCGCGATGTTGAGTACACACCAGGCATCGTCGAGGATATTGTGCTCTCGAAAGAACTGTTGTATTACCCGTTCGGACCAATACTGAGCAGCCGCCACGATTGGCAGAAGTATGAACTGAGCGAAGCAGAGAACCCGCTTTGTTGGTTCGTACCGTCAGCGCCGGTAATCCTTGAGCTATGCTATCGAGCACAACACGAAGATACAGCAGTATCTCGTGAGGCGCAGCAATCATGGCATGACACGTTCAAATCACGCGCGTGGTGCTCTCTGACGAGCACCCTCTTAGATTACGACAAAGGAAACGCGAGAATATATCATAATTGGACGATCGACGCCGGAGCCGCTCCAGTACCGGAAGAAATACTCTTTGAGCGTTCACAGGACAATACCCCTGCAGTAAATACGTTCCTGCAAGCAATGCTAGGAAAACGATACTCGGCGGCAGAAGGAACATTCAGCAAATACAAAACACCAGTCCGGGTATACACACCAGAAAAAGACGTCACTGGTACGCGCGTCTTGGTACTTGGCGTCGGCATCATCAACAATAAGTTCTGCATCGAAGCCAGCCACGACAGTTATGATCATGGGTACGCTCGCGGGATAACACTCGCAAAAAAGTTACTCGTTGACAAGCGGTACGAGGTGCATGATGCATAGCACCTCAGAACGCTTCAAGCCCGCGGGACATAGAGCGCAGGACCTGTCGGAGATCGTGCTACCGGAAGAGAAGTTTCCTGCTGTGAGAAGGATAACTCGAAGAGACGATCAGGCAACGATAGGCTATGTCTTTCCATTAGTCGAGAACCATGATAACGTTGTCGACGACGTGGTGATGTCAGCCGACATACTCCGTCACCGGCATGGTGCTCCTGCGTACCGCACACCGGAGAGATGGAAAGAGTACGAAAAAGACGATAAGATGAACAGGATCGGATGGGCGGTGCCCACAGCACGCCTTGTTCTCGAACTCGCTTATCGCACCGCACTCTCAGAGATACCGCCCACAGGAGAGCGCAAGTCAATGTGGCATAGGATATTCAGTAACACCATCCTTACCAGCACAACAGTCACACACGTCAAGAACAGCGCTTCGGTAAGAGAAAGGGACCTGACGCCGGTACGTACATCGAGAGCAGAAGGACTGCACTACTTTGACGGACTCTCACCAAGTCTACCATTAGGAACCCTCGCTTATGCTCTATTCGGAAAAAGGTCCGGAAATGCTGAAAAAGTGTTCGGAATGTACGCCGACGAAGTCCTTCTCTATCCGCTACCGCAATGGACGGAAGGAAAGTGCTGCGTGACATTAGGCAGAACCAGACAACGGCAATCCAGAGTATTCAGTATAAACACCACTGGAAATCCAAAGCACGGATACAAAACAATAGGAGTAACCACCCTCACAAACATCCTCAAAAACAAGAGATACGAGGTGCGCGATGAATGAGCACTTCAAACCGGCAGGACACAAAGCACAAGAATTATCAGAGATCGTGCTACCAGAAGAAACATTCAAGCCGATACAGCGCGTCATCGACACGACCATCGAAGGCGAGGACAAGACAATCNNGATGGTTTTGTGCTATCGAAAGGAGTACTGTGCGATACCGATAGAGAGACAACATACAAATCAACCCTCGAGTGGCAGGTGTACGAACGAAACGATACAAAAAACCCAATCAAATGGTTCGTACCACCAGGGCCAATAATCCTCGAACTGTGTTACCAAACGCAACACAACCACAGTCCACTAGCACAAGAGATCAAAGCATCATGGCAGAAAGCGTTCAACGATCCGAGATGGTGGATGTTGACAAGCACGATATTGCAGTATAATGATGATATCACTCACGTGTATCACGACTGGACCACCGATGCAGGCATCGCATCAGTCCCGGGGGAAAAACGTCTTAGCATCTCAGACAATAACAGCCCGATAGCGAATCAATTCCTTTGTACCATACTAGGAAAGCGCTTCTCTATCGCACGACAAGTATTCGGACAATACAGTCCATTGATGCAACTATGGACTCCAGAAGGCAACGCAAGATACAAATGTGCTTTGGTACTTGGCGTCAGCAACGGTAAGTTCGACATCGGCGCCGACAACGATGTCATCTACAGCAATGGTTCCGCTCGCGGAGTAGCACTCGCAANNTACGAGGTGCGCGATGATTGAGCGCTTCAAACCGGCAGGGCACAAAGCGCAGGAGCTATCGGCGATAGTCATGCCTGATGAAGCGTTCAAGCCGATACAACGAGTGATCGATACGACTCTTGGGCAATACGACAAGACGATCGGTTATCTCTATCAGGGTATTGAGTACACACCGGGCGTTGTTGGTGATGTAGTGCTGTCGAGAGGATTCTTGTGCGGTACAAACGGAGAAATAAGGACAAACATCACTGAGTGGCGGGAGTACGAACGAAACGACACAGAGAACCCAATCAAATGGTTCATCCCACCGGCGCCGATAATCCTTGAACTATGCTACCGGACACAGCATGAAGATACAGTAGTGTCTCGTGAAGCACAACAATCATGGCACAAGACACTCAACCCCAAAACATGGTGGTTACGAACGAGCACCATCACAACATACAATAACGGACAAGCCCGTGTCCGCCACAATTGGTCGATTAGCGCCGGCAGTATTCCTGTTCCGGAAGACAACAATATTGATCTTTCCGATGATAATACTCCTGTAGTGAATAATTTCCTACGCGCAATACTTGGTAAGCGTTCTTATTCTATGCAACACGTATTCGGACAATACTGCTCGTCAATGCAACTGTGGACTCCAAGCAATAACTATACTGCTAAGCGTGTCTTGGTGCTTGGCGTCAGCAGCGGTGGTAGATTCGTCATCGATGCCAACGACTACATCAGCAACCTTAGGCCGGCTCGCGGAGTGGCTGTCGCAAAAAAATTGCTCACTGATAAGCGGTACGAGGTGCGCGATGATTGAGCACTTCCGACCAGCAGGACACAAGGCACAGGAGCTGTCAGAGATAGTCATGCCTGATGAATTGTTCAAGCCTATACAACGCGTCATCGACACGACTCTCGAGAGCGACGACAAGACGATCGGTTATCTCTATCGCGATATCGAATACGCGCCAGGAGTCATCGACGGTTTTGTGCTGTCCAAAGGATTATTGCGCAATGTAGACGAAGACATGAGAGAGAGTGTCGTCGGATGGCAAGAGTATGAAACGGACGACACAGATAATCCGCTTGGCTGGTTCATCCCTTCAGCGCAGGTAATCCTTGAACTATGCTACCGGACACAGCATGAAGATACAGTAGTGTCTCGTGAAGCACAACAATCATGGCATGAGACATTCAAACCAAAACCCTGGTGGCCTCTGACAAGCACTCTCCTGGACTACAGCAACGGAAGCGCAAGAGTGTATCATAATTGGACGACAAACACAGGCACCGCCCCAGTACCGGAAGAAGTGGATCTCGATCTTTCCAGTAATAACGCTCCCATAGTGAACAATTTCCTACACGCAACACTAGGGAAACGATACTCGACAATAAAAGAAACATTCGGCGAATACAGAACACCCATAACACTATGGACGCCGCGCAACATCGTAACCGGCACACGCACCTTGGTGCTTGGCGTCAGTGACAATGGATTCTACATGAGCGCCAACGACAACATCGGCAACTTTGGGCCCGCTCGCGGAGTGGCCATCGCAAAAAAACTCCTAGAAGACAAGCGGTACGAGGTGCGCGATGATTGAGCACTTCAAACCCGCAGGACACAAGGCACAAGATCTATCAGACATTGTGCTGCCAAAAGAGACGTTCAAACCAATACAGCGCGTCGTGAAGCGACCGAATTTCCTCGGCAAACTCCTCGGAAAGAAGGAGCAGACCGTCGGTTATCTCTACCGCGACGTCGAGTACAAGAGGGGATACGTAGATGACGTGGTGCTCTCGGCAGGACTACTAGGGGGCCGACGCAGGCCGCTTTGTTGGGCTCATCCGGAGTGGAAACAATACGAAGAGGATGAAATAGGAAATCCGGCAGGATGGTTCGTCCCGTCAGGGCCTCTTATTGCCGAGTTATGCTATCGAACACAACAGGACGGGGGACCGATAGGGAACGAAGCGCAACAGAGCTGGCATAAAACGTTCGATAAACGCCGTTACATAGTCCATACGAGTACAATAATCGACTACAATGAAGGTAATGCGCACATAACGCATGACCAGATGGAGCCGGGTCTAGACGCTGAGATTCCCGCCTCGGACCGTATAATACTATCCGAGACCAGCGATCCGGTTATCGAAAAATTCCTGTATGGGCTCTTCGGTAAACGATACAACATCGCACATACTGTGTTCGGACGATACGGAACGCCAGTACAGGTCTGGATAGGATCTCGCCATAGACGTATTCTATCGCTCAACGCCAATATCGACAATAACTTCTATATCGACGCAGATAACAGTGTCTATAACGTAAGATCGGTCCGAGGCGTGGCAGTGGCCAAGACACTCCTTAACAACAAGCGGTACGAGGTGCGCGATGATTGAGCACTTCAAACCAGCAGGACACAAAGCACAGGAGCTATCGGACATTGTGCTACCGGAAGAAACGTTCAAACCGATACAACGCGTCGTGAAGCGACCACGCTTCCTTGAAAGACTCTTCGGACGAAAAGAACAGACCGTTGGCTATCTCTATCGCGATATAGAGTACAAGAAAGGAAAAGTCGGGGATATCGTGCTATCCGCGATGGTACTAGCCAATGGAAAAAAGGAGTTGCATTACCACTCTTTAGGATGGCAAAGATACGAGAACGACCACAACAAAAACCCCTATCGATGGTTTGTACCGTCAGGACCATTAACGACGGAACTCATTTATCGGACACAACAGGACATTGGACCAATAGGAAAGAACGCAAACGAATCGTGGAACAGCGCAATCAAAGAATTGCCTCAAACAAGCACCATCATTACCTGCGAGGATGGAATAGCACAAGTCGCGCACAACTGGAACGAACCTGCGATAACAACAAATACACCAGAAGAAGAACACACAGTAGTAACTGGAGATAACGGCCCGAACACGCAACAATTCTTACAAACAGTACTTGGAAAGAGACACGCCCATACGCACAGGATCTTCGGGCAATACGGAACACCAGTGAGACTATGGACTAAAAATAAAGGAACAATCGCTCTAGAGTTTTGCCGCAGCAACGGCGGCACCGGGTTCCTCATCGACGCCTACATCAGTAGGAACTACCCTATGTCCGCCCGCGGCGTTTCTTTACTCGAAAACTTCCCATCACCGCAATACAAGGTGCGCGATGATTGAGCGCTTCCGACCGGCAGGGCACAAAGCGCAAGAACTATCAGAGATCGTGCTACTAAAAGAGACATTCAAGCCGATACAGCGCGTCATCGACACGACAATCGAAGGCGAGGACAAGACAATCGGCTATCTTTACCACGATGTTGAGTACAAGAAAGATTGCGTGGGGAGTATTATTCTTTCGAAAGGATTGTTGTGCGGTGTTGATGGAAGTACAAGGTACATGAAAACTAGTGGATGGCAGACGTATGAGGGAAATAAGAAAGAAAATCCTCAAGAATGGTTTATCCCATCAGGACCCTTGACACTCGAGTTATGCTACCGTTCACAGCTTAACACCACTCCATTGTCTCGAGAAGTGCAAGCAACATGGCACAAAACATTCAACCCCGAAGAATGGTGGTCGCAAACAAGCACACTGTTGCAGTATACAAATGGTGTTGCGCGCATGTATCACGACTGGACGACGAATGCAGGGATCGCTCCCGTCCCTGAAGATAACTTGCTCGATCTTACAGATGGTAACACTCCCTGCGTAAACCAGTTTCTCCGTACGATACTCGGCAAGCGTTCTTCTACCGCACAACAAGTATTCGGACAATACGGCTCACCAGTACGATTATGGACTCCACACAACACGTTTACTGGTGAGCGTGCCTTGGTGCTTGGCGTCAGCGACGATGATAGGTTCGACATCGACGCCAACGGCTACGGCATCAACGACAGTAGGCCCGCTCGCGGGATAGCACTCGCGAAAAAATTACTCGCTGGCAAGAGATACGAGGTGCGTGATGTATAGCACCTCAGAACGATTCAAACCGGCCGGACACAAAGCGCAGGAGCTATCGGAGATAGTCATGCCTGAGGAAGTGTTCAAGCCGATACAGCGAGTGATCGACACGACCCTTGAGCAACATGATAGGACGATCGGTTATCTCTTCAGGGATGTGGAGTGCAAGAAGGGTTATGTTGGTGATGTTGTGCTTTCGAAAGAATTGTTGTGCGATGTCAACGGAACAACAATGCGTAAAACATCTCCCGATTGGCAAAAGTATGAAGAACAGAATACAGAAAATCCTCAAGAGTGGCTCATCCCATCAGGACCGTTGGTTCTTGAGTTATGTTATCGTTCGCAATTCGGTACTACGCCGTTGTCTCAAGAAGTGCAATTATCATGGCACAAAACACTCAGCCCACAAGAATGGTGGTTGCAAACAAGTACACGTTTGCGTTATGAAAAGGGCATTGCTCATGTGTATCATGACTGGACGACGGACGCGGGAATCGCTCCCGTTCCAGATGAGAACGGCGTTGATCTTTCAAATGATAACACTCCCTGTGTAAATCAGTTTCTCCATACGATACTTGGTAAGCGTTCTTCATATGCACAGCAAGTATTCGAGCAATACGACTCACCAGTACGATTATGGACGCCGAACAATACTGCCATTGATGGGTGTGCCTTGGTGCTTGGCGTCAGCAGCAACGACGATGATAGGTTCAGCATCGACGCCAGCAACGACATCGGCAGCAATGGGCCCGCTCGCGGAGTAGCACTCGCAAAAAAACTGCTAAAAGACAAGCGCTACGAGGTACGTGACACATGACCATCGAGTCGATAGACACGGCCAAACCACCACACAGCTTTATAAATGACCGCCGGTTCTCACCGTCTATGCAATCCTACGAAGCGATGTTGGAGCGGGCCAAAGAGATCCTCCCTGATGAATCAGAGGAGACGAGCCGCTTCACTATCCCGAACGTCAAGGGCCACATTGAGGGTGTCAAGACCATCATCAACAACTGGTCGCAGATAGCGGATACCCTTCGCCGCAAGCCAGAGCACATCCTCAAGTACGTCCAGAAAGAGCTCGCGACCCCGGGAGAGATGATCAAGGGCTCCGTCGTCTTCGGCACCAAGATGCCCGCATCGAAGATCAACGAGAAGATCAAGCAGTACACGGATGAGTTCGTCTTCTGCAAGACCTGCGGCAAACCGGACACGAAACTCACGAAAGACGTGAACGTCTACTTCGTCCACTGCCAAGCATGCGGCGCGAAGAACCCTGTGAAAAGCAGGATCTAGATAATAGACACTTCTAACGTAACCAATACGTCGGCAAGTAGTTAAAACGCTGCCTTGGCGTGTTAGCTGAGGGCGGAGTATGGCGAGGCGAATGCCAAGCCATCTTGCGACGCCCGAAACTAGTCGTTAGTAAACGCGCCGCAGCGAACGATTAATTAGCAGTAGTTAACGACTAGTAGTAGTTGACGACTGACGAAATAAGTAATTGACTATCCGGAGCAACACAAACACACTCGCCGCAACGACAAACACAGATTTTTTCCGTAAATCCTCCGTCTTTCTCTCCGACACTCATTTGAAGAGCGCGATATTCCTCCCGCCATGGACCGCAATTTTATAAACAAGCGATGCTTCATAGGGGATATGCGACAATTGACCGCTGTGCTGCATAAAGAGGGCGATATGTTCATATCATTCTGCCCTGAAGTCGGCACCACAAGCCAGGGTAAGAGCATAGAGGAGTCTATCGCCAATCTCAAGGAGGCGACAGAGCTCTATCTCGAAGAATTCCCGCTCTCCTCGAAGGAACGCTCCATCGTGACGACCTTCGAGGTAAGCCATGACTAGTAAGCGAGTAATCTAATGCTTAAAAAGCACACGAATCGTGTTTATAAAAAGGAGCGTCTAATCTAGTACAGAGTTATACGAGAACACACATGAACACATACCGACGGTTCCCGCGAAGGACGAAGAACCTCCACGCAAACTATTTAGGAGGTTTATTCTCAGGTGTAGTTATCGGCATATTCTTCGCGGCCATGACACATGAGACTCCTGCAATCACGTGGGAAGACAACCTCGTAGCATGGTTAATCGTCGGAGTCATCGCGATGCTTCTCCTGTGGGGGTTTTACCGATTCGGATTGGCCAGATGTTCCGATACTAAAGAGAAAGAAAGCTTTCACGATAGTTTCTTCATCGGAATACTCACTGCAATAGTGGCGACATTACTTATTCTAAACAATGAATGGATCAAGCAAACAAAAGTTAATTGGCTAATAACGTTGGCCCTTGTTGTGATGGGCTATCTCTTGTACGTGTACGTTGTTTTGAAGATTCCAAAGCCGAAATAGGCAGTCATCTCATTTAAAAAGAACCCGAAATCGAGTCTCTTATCTATATCCCATTGGCACCGTCGTCCCACTGCATCCCGAATTAAAAGTAGGAACGCTCAAGAACATCCTGCGTCTGGCCAAGATCGACGAGAAGGAGTTCTTCCGGTGAACACCAGATGTTCTGTCATTGCAGTCCTTCTACGCGGTGTTTTCCGAAAAATTAAAGTATCCATATATACACCCCACGCAGCATGGTGCTCCCAAAACACGAACTCGAGAAGATTTGCGCGCCCGCCGTTCCGGGAAAAGAGACTCTCGACAGGATCAGATGCGTCATCGATAAAGAACTCCGTGGAAAGGCAACGGTCATGTCAAGGAACGGTGAACCGTACGTCTCGCTCGTGCTCAGATTGAACACCGATCTCTTCCCTAATCGCGCTACGCAGAAATACTTCAAGGATGAGTACAGAGGTTACAATGTGTATAACACTCGAAACGGCGTGGGCGGCTTCTGGATATCGGTGAACCCGTTACCGGATGCGACGTGGAAGTAGAGAAGCCGACTAACCGAATCACCGCTGGACATCACCGTGTACCTCCACGATCTCTTCAAAGACGAGAATGAGCTTCTTGCGCGATTCAAGCCGAAGATAGCGTCGGGCGATGCGACAAAACTCAAGTCGGTCGTGCTCATGTACGCGTACGGTCACGAGAGACGCGACCCGTGTATCGCCGACCGTTGGGTGGGCGGATATGAACGTGACGGCCGCATTCACGTCGAAGGGCCGCGCCGCCGCTCAGNNGAGCATCTGCCAGCACCTGCTGGCACTTACGACCACCGAGGCCTCCAGCACCTCGGTGGTCTGGTTTGCTCCAAGGCAACGACAATGATTTCTACGGGGTCCTACGCAGACATAGTTTTTTAAGGCATTACAACGGCAGAGACTCCTATGGTGGAGAATATCACTGCTGCAGGGCTCACCCGCATCGAAGCACGCGTCTATACCGCATTGCTTGAGGCCGGGCGCGCGCAAGCAGGACAGATATCCCGGCTCACCGGCATACATCGACGGAGCGTGTACGACGCTCTCGAACGGCTCATCGAGAAGGGGCTCGCGAGTTGGATCAAGGAGAACGACGAGCGATTCTACCTGCCGGAAGACCCTCGACAGCTCGCGACGATCGTGCGGGCGCAGCAGGACGAGATTGATAAAGTGCTTCCGGGGCTTCTCGCCGCGTACAACTCCAAGCACGAGAAGCAAGAGACGAGATTCTACAAAGGAGTCCAAGGACTGCGTGCGGTGCTCGAAGATCAAGTGCGTGAAGGAAAACCGGTACGCATCATCGGCGCGGCGCGCAACGCGAACGACATACTCAAACACCACCTCCAACAGTACACGAGACAGCGTGTCGGCAAACGCCTCAAGCTCTACCTCATCTATGCTGGGGAGCGTCGCAAGACGAAAGTGCCGTTCGGAACGGTACGTTACCTTCCCGAATCATACGCTACACCTGTGAGCACGAACGTATACGGTGACCGCGTGGCCATCATCGTCTGGAGCGAAGAGCCCATCGTCATCCTCATCCGTAATCCGTCTATCGCCGAAGCCTATGGCAAGTACTTCGAGCTTCTCTGGCGTATCGCGGAGCCCTAAGGCTGCATGGAACGTTTCGTCGCGTAGCTGCAATACTCGCACGACGTGCTTGGCGCCGGCTTGGGACCGCGCAGCAATGTCGTCGCTTTGTCAAAGAGCGCTGCTGCATTATCCGGATTGATATCGACATGGAAAAGCTGCGCGTTGAAACGGATCAGATCGCTTCCTTCGACCGCTGAAGGGGACCATACCTGCAAGTACGCGTGGCTGGCCACGTTGTGACCGTTCTCTCGGAGGAGATGCGTGTATATCTCTAGCTGCGGCGCGTTGTATGATGGCGCTTCTCGCACCGTGTTCATCCTGGTCTTGTAGTCCATGACAACAAGCGCCCCATCCTCGACAAGTATCGCGTCGGGAGCGCCGTAGAGCACGTCCCCGATATCGCTCGTCGTGCGTAGGCCTTTGCGGAAGTTCTGCCAGCCGCGCAGCGTCTCGAGATCGGTGAAAAGCCGTGCTTTGCCTTGAAGCGATGCGAGCGATCCGGGTAGCGTAGCACCGGTCGGGTCGATTTTTGCGCACCGTTCGTATTCATTCTTGAATATCTCGTCCATGCCGCTCGGCAGCGACGGAAAAAGCCCTCGTGGCTGCGCTATCTTTTCGTTCTGGGCGAGCCAGAAGCACTGTCCGCAGCGGTCCATGACGCTCAATGATGTTGGCGACAACGCGTAGGTCTTCGGTGATTCGGTAGTGGATAGTCTTTTTTTCATAGTATCATCCTCGTCATTCGCTGTTTCCTGCATACGCCGAGCGCACCGCGTCGAGCGTGGTCGCCTGCGATGGTAGTTTGTCGTCGCGGAGGCGCTTGAGCCATCCGATACGCAATGAGTATGACATCCCATCTTCAAGGCCGCATGAGTGCCAGCTGTTTTTTGAGCGTTGTACGTTCATCGCGGCAATCTCGACGACGATAGAACGGGCTGGGGTCACGTAGAAATCCGGCGTACGGCGATCGTCACCATCCTCCACGTTTACACGCGGATTGAGAAGCAGGTCCGCTGGCGGCGTCTTCCTCGTCTTGCCGCGCAACGCGCTCGTTATCTCGGTATTCATGCCATGTCTGTCAGCGTTCACTTTCGCAAGCGTCTCATAGCGATCCATGAGCGGATTGTACGCCGCGCATAGTACGTGCGAGAGAGCGCCGTCCTTCAGGTACCCGCCCACCACGACCAGGTCGTAGGGCTCGGCTCGTTTTACCTTCACCCAATCGGTCGTCCTAGCGCCCGGCGTATAGACGCTTTCCGGCCGTTTGCAGACAAGTCCTTCGTAGTTGCTGCCGACGAGAGTCTCGAACCACGAAGCAAGGGCTTGTGTGTCGCCGATATCGCGCTGTGTGCTCGGCGTGATCACTCTTTCGTCGATGCGCTGCGTGAACTTGCGCCGTGCTGTGAGCGGTTCGTCGATGAGCGATCGTCCTTCCCAATAGAGCGTGTCGAACACGCGCAGCTCGAGCGGCGTGCTCTCGATGATCCCTGAACCGAGNNCTCTTTGCCCTTCTCGCCGATACGCGGGCGGAAACGCGTCTTCACGGCGTCGAAAGCATCCTTCCCGACGAGGCCTTTGCCGACGAGCTCGGCATCCAGGATGCAATCGGGGAGGTTCGCGATCGATGATGAGAGTTCGGGGTAGAGATCGAGAAGGACTTGGTTCTTGCTGCGCGTGAACGCAGTGACGCGATCGCCGCATTTATGCAACTGCACGCGATACCCGTCCTCTTTTATCTCTGCGAGCGTCCTACCGCCGTGCGCGATGAGTATGTCGTTGAATACCCCATCACCGGTGAGGTAGACCGGATTCATGGATTCTATGGGAGTTCCTGGTGTGATTGCCATAGGTATAGGAGTGCGTGTGAGAGATATAATAGTTAGGGGTGATAGACATCACCACACAAGACCGCAAGACGACGCACGACGGGATACGACGACATCGGCCCCCGACGACGGGCAAGAATGCCGCATAAGAAAAACTGATTTAAACCGCACGAGGATCCCGATAGTATGGGAACTATCGATGATCGATTGACCGAACGGCTCAAGATAGAAGATAAACGACTCTCTGTGTACAGCACGATCACCCGCGCCATCTTGGATGATACGATGTGGTTCGCGCATCTCGGCGACGAGGTTCTCTGTTACAGCAGGCAACTGATACAAAGAGAGAAGGAATACCTGCCCCAGCAAGCGGTCATCACGGAGAAAGCCAGGAAGAACCTGCAACAATCGCTAGGCGAGATGTACGCTCAGTACCAGCCCGTCGCAGAGCATGCCACTAGTGTAGAACAGGCAGCAAACGAGGGATCCCGTGGAACCTTACGCGCAATGGCCACTATCGCGTCATGGCTCAGTTTCGCTCCATCATACAACAGATTCTTCGCCAGGAAAATAGATAAATGCGTCGAAAAGAGGAATGAATGCCTCCAACTGTCAGATCTGGCTCGTCATG
The DNA here is from genome assembly GCA_013331575.1 of Candidatus Woesearchaeota archaeon. Classification (GTDB taxonomy): domain Archaea; phylum Nanobdellota; class Nanobdellia; order Woesearchaeales; family UBA525; genus UBA525; species UBA525 sp10207u. The sequence continues at coordinate 38,980 of DUGD01000021.1, read as the reverse complement.
GCGTCGAGTTCTTCGCGGCGCAGACGACCAGCGATCCAGCGCAGGCGCGCGAGCTAGAACGATGCAAAGAGGGGACGAAAGACATTGTCGATATCTATGCGAATATGGGACGCGTCTACGAGCGCATCGCGCACAGGTACGCCGAGATGACGGACGTCCTAAGCTGATCAAGCGCTTCTAGTCACTATCCTCGCAGCGCCTGCGACAAAGAGAAGCCCCGCGAGGAGGAAGAGCGCGAAGATGACGATCGCGCTTGCTTGTTGCACCGCGGTGACTTCCGGTTCCGGCTCGCGCATACCGTCCTCGAGCGCCATCGTGCTCTGGAAGAAGAGAAGGCCGGTGCCGATGATGATCGTGAAGACCATCGCCGAGAAGAGCATGACACCAACGATGACGCCCGAACCCATAGGACGGCCTTCCGCTGCGCTGTATAAAAATGCATCGACACCTAATCGTCTGCAACAGTTCTCGGGGCCGCGGCGGTCTTGCTCACATCCGTTCCGTTGAGTGTCTCGCTCCTCGCATGGCCGCGTCGGCTGTCGCCTCGCGGACGCTCGGTGCTCGGGATTGTTCCAAGGCGGCCCCTTGAGCTATCGCTTCGGTACTTTACTAAAAACTGCTGCCAACAATATCGTTAGCACTAGGACGTACGTTATCGCCAAAGAAACACCGAACGCCGGAGAATAACCTGCAGTATACTCTCCTATGAAGTATGCAGGAATCAAAGAAAAGAACGCAGATACTAACACTGAAACAAATACGGGTGGTTGTTTACCGCTGAGCAAGAAAACGTACATCACTACTCCTAGCACAACGAAAAGAACAAAGATATATCTCATCCCTGAAGGCGATGAAAACACCGACAGCAGTGTCCCGACAGTAAAAAGAACCTCAAGTAGTTTAGTTTTCTTCTCGATTGTCAATGCGGGAATTTTTGGGATGAAGTTCATAAGTCTACACGCCCCACGCGCCGAGTCCCGTCTGGACTTCTTTGTCCTTGCCGAAGAGATCGTCCACTTTCCGCTGCAGGAGCTCCAAGTCCTCCTTGAGGTAGCCGGTGATGCCGTACTTCTCGGCGAGGTCTATCGACGACTGCAAGTACTTGATGACGCTGCCTTCGCTTATCGTGAAGAGCACTTTGCCTGTGCAGACCGGACATCTCCCGACGAGCGGCGGACGGCGGAATTTCTCGTTGCACGCGACGCAACGGTATTCCTGCTGCGTGAACTTGCGCAGGTTTCCTTTCGTGTCCCGAAGGAAGTGCTTCTCGATGACGAGGCGGGCCACGTCGGTCGCGTCGCACGCGCGTATCTTCACCGCGAGGTCCATCTGCCCGAAGAGCTTCTCTTCCATGGAAGGAAGCGTCTTGTACGCCGAGCAGAGCACGCCTGCGTTGAGCGAGACCGTGTCGTGCGTGTACCCCATCCCTTCGAACTGCGCTGGCGTGCCGAGCACGTCGTTGAGGAGCGGCACCTTGACGTCGTACGGCTTCTTGTACTCGAGCGCCAGCTCGTACATCACGAGCGGGTAGCGCCACGCGGTGTCCACATGGAACGCCATGTCGTCCACCTCTGCGGGGTTGAGCAGGTATGTCAAGACAAGGGGCGCGTCCATTGTGCTGCCGCGCGATTCGCCGAGGAATTTCGCGCTGAAGTTGAGGAAGACGTCCATGAGAAGTGAGATGCAGGACTCGTCGCCGTCGCAGTCGCGCCGCATCGCCGCATGGTAGAGCGGGTGCGCGAGGAACCCTTGCGTCTTCGAGAATCCGATGATGCGGCCGACCATGCCGGCCGAGGTGTGCGGCGCGAGACCTACCACGTATTGCCCGACGAGATCGTCGCGCGTCTTGCAGTTATAGTACGGCTTGAGGCCGTAGAGGAGCTTGAGTTCCTCATCGACGAACTGCGACACCCTGAGGAGTATGGCGTCCGATGGTTCTTCGGGGCTCACGGGACAGCACGGTATGACGATGTCTTGCGCGCGGAGCTCGCAGACCTGGTTGTCACGCATCAGCTCCTCGCCGCGGCAGTCTTTTGTATAACCGAGCTCGCGCAGCCGCGCCACTGACGTCCCCACTTCGTCAGGCCTGAAGTGCGTGAGCGTGACCTCGCTGCAATCGTAGCGGATAGTGCCGTCCTTGTTCACGGCGATATTGTGTTTCGCGCGCAACACCGCCTTGACGAGGTGCTCAGGGATGTGCGATCGGTTACTCGTTCCGCGGACCCCTTTTATCATGTCAGGATAGATGCGGAACTTCAGCTTCTTGAGCGTGCCCTCGAAGATGCGACGGATAGGTATCTCCTGGCGCGAGTACGTGCGCTCCTCACGCTTCTCGCCCTCAGAGGTCTTGCGCACGACGGTGGTCGTCCGCTGTTCTGTCTCGCCGTCGCATTGGTCGCAGCGGCCGAAGATGACGGTGATATTGCACGTCGGACAGAACCGGAGCGGGTACTCCGCCGTGATCTTTCCTTTGACAAGCGACTCTTGGATGCTGCGCATACGGCCGCCCTCCTCACCGACCGGGAAGAGGCCGTGCGGGGAACCGGTGAGCTTTCGCATCTTCGCTTTCTCTGGTCGTCCCATGCGGGAGCCGATGAACGTCCCTGCTTTGTCGCGCAGGTGCAGTCCGCTTATCGCGGATACCGCTTCGTACACAGGCATGTCGCGGGGGAGGCGCTCGAGTATCACGATAGCGTCGCTTGGCGACATTGTGTCGAGGCCGAGCATGGCTCGCATCGCGTCGCTCCATTCTCCATCGAGCACGGCGACATCGTCGCTGACCGTCTCCGTGGCGTTCGCCTCTATCGTGTGCGGTACGCCGAGCAGTCCGAGCGTCTCGCGGTTGCGTGACGACGCCTGTACGATCATTATCCCGTCTCGTACCGAAGCCGAACCTATGAGTTCGCGTACATCGTCGATGGTGACTTGCGACCAGTAAGGAGTCCATGCGCTGTGGAGCGGAGTGTTCGTACCGTGCGCTATCATCACCGATTCCACGACGGTCGGATAGACGTGCATGGGGTCTTTGATGATGCTCGCGCATCGATCGATATGAACTCCAGTTATCTCAGCAAGCGAAGCAGCGTCGAAATCCTTTCCTGCTGTCGTCACGGCACGCTCCACTTCCTGTATCCACCATTCTGGGCAGTATCCTACAGGGACGAGCGAATGGTTGCGGTTGTAGAAATCCCCGTAGTTGATGAGCACATCGCCCATGTAGAGTATCTGTTCGACGGATTTCGCGACGCGTTTCGCGATCTCCTCATCCTGTAGTTTGAGGACCGAGCCGTTCTTGAGCCGGACTATAGGCCCTTCGAGCGTATCGCATGGCATGAATGCGGCCGCCTTTCCTGGGCGTTCTACTTTAAGCTGTGTGCCGCTCGCTATGTAATCGTTGAGGACGTGCATCGTGCACGGGTGGATGGCCTGGCCAGAGTATCCTGATGCGCGTGAACGCCCGTAACGCAAGCGGAAGCCTCCTGACCGGAGTGGATATCCTAGCACGGGACGGCCTGCCACAAGGTCCTTGATGTATGTATAGTCGGGCGTTATCTTCGCACCCGTCTCGGTTTTCTTCCCTGCCGCTTTCATCTTCTTCTGCACGACGAGGAAGTCCTTGAGGAAGTCCCAATGCTGCATCTCGAAATCCTTCCCCCATTTCTCCAGCTGCTTCCAGAGTTTCGGAGCTTTGAGCGGGATACAGCTCGAGTGGATGAGGCAGTAGCCGTTGCGCAGGAGGTTGACGGGGACGCGAGGGAGGTCTTTGAGCGTGACGTTGCTCACTTCGTATTTCTCGCTTCCTTCCCCGCTGATCTCGACGGGGAGATGCTCCATCATGAATATCGATTCCTCTTTGCTCGGGAAGTACTGCAGGTTGGTGATCCACTCGTGATAATCCTCGAGCTCCGCAGGGCAACGCTTTATCTCCTTCTCCGTCGGGTCATACTCGCCGTACCCCATTTTTACCCGGACATAGTCCGCGATGAGGACGCATACCGCGGCGGCGGTGCCGCCGGCGTTACGGATGGGTCCTGCGAAATTCAAGCAGAAGTATTTTCCCCGTTTGCCTTCGCGGCCCGGCTTTCCGTTATCGAGGCGGCTCTTCACCTCTATGTCCGTGAGTCCCTCGATAGGTGACGATACGACCCCGAGCGTGTTGTACGCAAAACCGACCTTCACACCTATCGTGATGGCCTCGAGCTCGTCTTTGAAGGAACAGTATTTCTGCTCCGCCACTTCGAGCGCTATCTGGAGCGCCACACGCCAGTCGAGGATGCCGTACTGAGCCTCTAGGTCCTCGATGCGCTTCTGCACGCCGACGTTCTTTATCTGCGGCGCGATGACGCTGATGAGGCCGATGACGCGCTCCGCGAGGGTCTCGGCGAGCGTGACGCTCACTTCCATCTCCGGATCGTAGCCTTTCGCGCGCGCTTTCGTCGCTATCGCATAGGCGTCAAGACAATCTTTCTTGAAGCGGTCGAAATAGGCCTGCTGTTCCGGACTGGTGTTCATCGCTGGCATTGTCGGTCACATCACTCTTATTTCGATTTTTTAAGATATAATCCTACGACTGTGTCGAGTAAGTCCTTCGCGATATCGGTATTTCCGTCAGACTTTTGTTTATCGTAGCTTGTCTCAGTCTCTATCACGACACCTTTCTTTCGGAGGTCGCCTGATCTTCGGGGACTGTCGTCCATGAAACGGGATATTTTCAGTCTCGCCCAACGGTGATCCGTGACGCTTTGTCCCGAGATATTATACCCTGAGACGACATATCCTCGATGTCCTGAGAGCAACTCTTCAACTGCTGTTATCTCATTAATGGGAAACTCATAGCCATCACGGTGGTTCTCGTTCCACAGATAGATGGCGCTGTAAGGGAATGGTGCATATGCGTCCTCGAGTGCCGCCAAGAACTCTCTAGGAGCGACACTGCCCGGGATCAGATTCTCATCGTGGAGTCCGAGTTTGCTTGTGAGCGTCGTTTTTTGCGTACTGGTGACATGATGTTCGATCAACGGTGCGGGTTCTGTCTTCGGTATATGGATTGCGCCTTTTGGTATCTTTTTCATAGGTTCCTCCTTGCAAGTACGGGGTTGGCTCCGCGATATCCGCGACAAGCCTGTTCCGGGCATAGTTTTTCGTTGCACGCTCTTACTGCAATGTTCATCGCTGGCATTGTCGGTCACATCCTATTCGTTGCTCATATAGTGCTACACGTTATCTATCGGGTGCAGCTTCATGAACTCTTCCAGACGCATTACTCCGTTGCTCTTTTTCTCACTGTATGCCTGCATGATAGCATCCATCGCGTCCTGTGCAAAGGCATTCTGCCGTTTATTCTTTAGCGGCGATGTGGTGAGTGTTATCGCTATGGACTCGTAATGTGAATTCTTTGATTTTTGTATCGGCCGTATCGTGACATTTGCTGATCTATCCATTCGAAAAAGCACGAGATTATACGAGACGATTTTACCGGGAATAATCCTTCCCCAGCACGATCTACTGTATTCATCATCGAGATCGCCAACGACGTTTTTCATATCGTGGAACTTCTGGGTCGTGTATTTTTTCCCGTACAGTTTTGTGGTGTATCTGCTCTCAGGTTCGATTTCAACATTCACCCTCTGGAGTGTGGCTTCAAGTTCGTCCGGTCCGACTATGCCTGGCGTGAACCACTCAACCATTTGTTTTGGTCTGCTCATCGTCGCGGTAATTGTAGTGCCGACCAAGTCGAAGCCTTCTTTTCTATTGATGGGTGTCATGTTGTGCCTCCTGAATCACGGTGCTGCTCTGCATAGGATGATTATTTGCCACGGAATTGCATATATGCTCCCACGAGCGCGTCGAGTGTGTCCGCGGCGAGTGACTGTGGATTTTTGAACAACACAGTGCTCGATGCTGTGACAGTGATATCTATAACAACATGTCCCGGAGCGCTGTCAGGGTCTGGATGGTATGAGAGAATCCTGGCTCTTGCGGGCTGCGTTGCACGCTCCACATACACGTCGTACGATGAGATGCTGTGGCCTGCCTGCGGGGTCCTCAGCGCTCCTGCATCATCCCATATCGTCCTCTCCATCCTGTTACCCGCACTATCCCTTGTAGCAAATTTACTGAATAGTGTCATGTGGATATCACGCGTCTTAAGCGCGTCATGGACCTGCTGCAAAGAGAGCATATGATACCCATGCGGCTTTTTACGTGCGTTGCCATCGCGTTCTATCGTCGCAAGATAGCTTACGGTTATCGACTCTTTTGGCGTGTACGGTGATTTTGGCATGATATCATCTTTTGTATAGATATTCATCTATTTTGAACTGGTATTGAGGATTACGTCGACAAGCGTGTCATAGATGTGCTTGTGCCGCTCCGAACCTTGATAATCAATAGAGCAATTGAACGAATTTTCGGCGAGTAGATCGATGCCTGGACGCATGGATATTCCTATCTGATACTTTCCTCGACGAGTAATTATCGCACCAACACCTACATCTGTGTGCTGATAACTGATCTCGTGCTTGCCACCGTAGACATCCATGAACGACGTCAGAAATTTCAAGCGTTCTTGTTCACGTTCTTTACGCGCCAATGTGAAAGTTCCTAACGAAAAACTGGTGTTTGCACAGACTCTTTTTCCATTCATATGTCACGCTCCGCATCATTTGCATACATCTTGCGTTGAAATACACTCTCGTAACTCTCTTTGATCACCGATCTCACTGTTTTGACAGCATCGGCGAATCTCTCTTCGCCGTAATAATCGATCGAGCATCGGATACCGGAGACCGTGTTACTCTGCAGTCTTTCGTCTGTAGGTTCTATCCGTTTTTCGGACGGTGAGAGCAGGATGCCTATGATATACCCATGCTCTGAGTGCGTCATGTCGAGCTGGTACTCGATGATATTGTACTCTGAGTATCTCGTGCATCCTTTCGGAGTGAATGGGACGCCCTTCTCGGACATCCTCACGGCGAGATCATCAATTGACATCGCTCCGACAGGACGCGGCATCGCTTTGCTTGCATAGACTGTGAATTCCTCTACGATTTCCTTGACGGTGCTTACTTCACCAAGGATCATCTCGGGCTCTTTACGCCCGTCATCGCCGGTCTCCTCGCGGGCCTGTCGGAATCGTCTCATGCGCCCTCCTTCTTCTCGGCGATCGCGGCCGCTTCTTGTATGGCGAGTTTCTTCTCTTCGGAGCCGTGGTAGAAGTTCATTACACGTATCTCGCGCGTGCGCAGGTTCACGACGGGTAGTCGCGCGGGTTGTGGTTCGAGACCGCGTTTCTCCTGCTCTTCGGATACTTCCGACCAGCAGCTCGCGTTGATCATCGTGACGCCGCGGTAATTCCCGAAACTCACTCTGTGGACGTGTCCTGTGACGAAGAAGTCCGGCACCTTATCGATGACGAGGGGGTCCTCTTGCGGGTCAGGGACATACGTGTTGCAGCCGTGCGTGGGCGCGAGATGGCGCTTTCGCAACAAGAGTTTCATGATGGCGTCTGTCGCCTTCTGTCCCCCCGCTTCACGTATCGCAGGAACGTTGTTCGCGTAATAGATGAGACTGTAGCCATGGTAGAGCAGCACGTCGAAACCGGGCGATGACGGTGATTCGTCGATAGTGAAGCTGCAGGGGTTCGAGAGTATGTGGACGTTCGGCATGTCGTAGAGATCCTGCGCGAAATCCTTGTAGATGGGCCCTTGCGGTTCTTGCAATCGTCCAGCGTCGTGGTTTCCGCTGATGAGGACTACTTGCAGATGCGATGGTATCATCTTGACGTATCGTGCGAACTCGGCGTATTGCGACCGTATATCGATGATGTTCAGGTCGAGGTCTTGCTCCGGGTAGATACCCACTCCCTCCACGAGGTCGCCGGTGAAAATGACATACGCTACGCGTTCTGATATCTTGCGCTGCTCCGGCGTCCCCACTTTTCCCGACAACCACAAGAGGAACTTCTCGAATTCGTCTTTGAGGAAGAGTTTCGCTCCGATATGGACGTCGCCGACGAAGATCGCGTATTTCTCCTGAGCTCCCTTCTTGAGTTCGTGCGTCGGCGGGATGTCGGGGAAGACTATGCTGTTCGCGAACATGCGGTCTCCTGCCGCCTGGCCGATGATGCCGATGACTTCGTCAAGGACTATCTCCCGCGCCACCTCGGTCATCTCCCTGTTGTTGGCCGACAGCCACACCTCTATCTTTCCCGTCGGATCTTCCACAGTGAGTATTGTGTGTTTCGTCTTCGCCTCTTTCTTTTCCGATACTATGCCGATGATCGCTGTGCTTTCGCGTTCGCGCTTCCCTATGATGCGGTTGATGCTCGTCACATTCTCGAGCTCTTTGCGCTGTCGCAATATCCCTGATATTGCTTGGTAGCGTTTGTTGAAGTATTTGACGAAATCGTCGTAGACATACTTCTTTGGCGGTTTCGTGTAATTCTTGAGTATCTTGATGGGGTGTATGGTGATGCCGGATGCTGTGGTCACGCTTTGGGGTTGCGCTGCATCGTTGTCTGCTTCGTTATTGATTACACCTTCTCGGGCAACACTGTTCTTCTCCGGCTTTCGTTCTACCTCTTTTTCTGCTTCCTGTCTCAGCCCTGCTTTCGCTTGCGATACGCTCTTATCGTGCGATATCTTTTCTTCCGTAGATAAGGGCGTAGGTTCCGTTTCCGTATGTTGGATAGAAGGCCTGGCTGTCACAAATCCGGTGCTTGTGCTCGATGAACCCGTACGCAGTGCTGCCTGCTGCGTCTCCCGGCGCAGTTGCCGTAAGCGGTATGCTGCCAACATCGATCGCAACGCTTGCGCGTCGTCGATGAGATCTGGCGGGACCGTGAGACCTGCCGATATGCATGCATCGATAAGGCTGTCCGCGTCCATTGTCGAAAGGTCTGTTGTCATGTGATGCTCCCTACTGAGGTGTCGTTCGGGATGAAAAAAGGATTGTCGTTTGTTTTGCGGTTATCGTACTGTACAAGCATTATCTATTTTTTCGGCTCTCACCGGTATTGCTATCTTCTTCAAAAGAAGGATCTTCTGCTGTATCCTCGGTTGAATTTGAGGTCGTGATGCGTTCGCTTGCGACGTCCAAATCACCTATGATGGTATTGCTGTTGTTTTCTGTGTCGATATCTCCATCTTCATTGTGCGATTCTTCCATTACGTGTAATGTGGCTCCGACAATAGAATCATCCGACATTGCGTCCGATGACAATGCACTCGATGATATCGTCGATGTGTTAATGTCGTCTTTTGTGCTGTCTTTTGTATCGTCTTTCGCGAATACTTCGAGTTTCTCCTGCGATATCGCCTCTTGTATCGGTTCATCGGCCGCAGGGCCTGATAATTCGAGCTCGCGCGCGATGATATCGCGTATCTGTGGTAGGAGCGATTCCGAGAGTCCTATGGATATCTCCCGCATGCGGCCGAAGCGGCCTTTGCTGATCACTTTCGCATTGATGATACCGAGCATGTCCATCTCGGCGATGATATCTGAGACACGTCGTTGTGTGAGTGGGCGTTGTCCTGAGTGCGTGCAGACCGCTCGATAGACGTCATAGACATCCCCGGTGAAAACGTTCTTGCGTTTCGTCGCGAGAAGCAGTATCGCGTGGAGTATGATGTGGAACTGTTTTGTCTGTGTCTGGACGACTTCGACTATCTTGTCGCGCTCGATCTTATCCTCTGCCTCATCGATGTGCATGATGGTTATTTGTTTACTCTCGCTGCGTTCAGCGACTTCTCCTGCTACGCGCAGGAGTTCGAGCGCTCGTCTTGCGTCGCCGTGCTCGCGTGCAGCGTATGCAGCGCATTTCTGGATGACTCCTTCCTGTATCACCGACTCGCGGAACGCTATCTTCGAGCGAGAGAGCAGTATCTGTTGGAGTTGGAGCGCGTTGTATGGTGGGAAGACTACCTCTTCTTCCGCGAGGCTTGATTTCACCCGCGGATCGAGGTTGTTGCTGAAGATGAGGTCGTTCGAGATGCCGACGATCGCTACTTGGGCGTTCTTGAGATCGGTATTGATGCGAGTGAGGTTGTAAAGTATCTCATCGCCTATCTTGCGTACGAGCTGGTCTATTTCGTCTAGGATGAGGATGATGATCTGCTTCTCGCGGTCGATCGCTTTGTAGAATGCGCTGTATATCTCGTCGGTCGGTAATCCTGTTGGCGGGAGCGGTTTCCCGAAGTGTTTCGCGAGTTCCGCGATGAGGCGGTATTCTGTGTCCGCTATGCGTTTGAGCTTGCAGTTAACATATACGACACGGAGAGGGATGCCTTGCTGCTTCGCCACCTCTTGCATGCTGGTGAGAGTATGTTTGACTGTGAGCGTCTTTCCTGTGCCTGTCTTGCCGTAGATGAAGACGTTGCTTGGCCGCTCAAGACGCAATCCTGGAGCCACTATTTTCGCGACATGTTTTATCTGCTCTTCACGGTGCTGGATCTCGCCCGGTATGTAGTTGGATTGCAATACCGCTTTGTCCAAGAAGAGGGATTCTGTCTTGATGTAGTTCGTGAAGAACTCGTTGATATCCGCCATGACGTCCACCCTTGCTTGTGTAGCTGATCCGACTGTCCACAACAGCTTTGCACAGCCACTATCTAGCTATAATCGCTCTACCTATCCTCACCCAACACTCCATGTGCAATCGAGGTTATATTTAAGTTCGACTGTACATAAAAATGATAATTGGAAGGTAGAGACGTTAATAACGATATTCAAGAACATACCCCTCCCCACGATTGCGTATGGAAAAGAATTATTTTGGGTCGCGGGAGGTGTGTTCAAGAGAGTTCATAGGGTGCTGTTAAGGGATGGTTTGTTTCGCGATAGAGAGCCTCTAGGGTTGTATTGATGCGGTGTTAGGAGTTTATTGGAGCAGTATTAGGAGTTCATCGATACGTCCAATAGGATTGTGTTCTCGCTACGGATCGTCAACTATTTGCATCGTTTTTGACCGTAGTCCCCATCGACATTTTCGATTTCTTGTGGAATCTTGTTTTTTTCTTCTCTTATTATTATATAGTTTCTATATAGATAATATATAATATAATAATATAAAGATAACAAAAAAGAAGAAAAAGTTGAAAATGAGATAACAACACAACAAGAAACAACATGAAAAAACAACACGAAGAGAAAGCAAAGAAAGGAAGAAAGAGCAAACAAGGAATGAAACAAGACAAAGAACAAATCGAAAATCCCATCATCAAACAACGATCACCGAATAGAAGAGAGAACTTCACGATAAAAGTCAGAGTACATCCAGAGTACGCAGTCTACTGATAATATCGAAATTGAAGAATATCTACATCAATTGAAGAACATCTACATCGATAGGAACGCATAACAAGGACCGTCTGAGCCCAAAAAATAAAGTTCTACAGGAAATGAACGGGTGAGGGGGTCTGTTGAGCCTGAAAGAATGAACTGAACGGTCATCCTAACTATTCTTCGAGTATTATACGAAACGAATAATTCAGCCTCAAAGGACGGGATATTTTCTTGTAAGACTCGAGAGTCGCGGAGCAGTTGTGCTCACGCAGAGGTTACGGCGCGCGAGGCCTCCGAGGATTCGCATGGCGAATCCTGGAGCCAGGAGAGCTGCTCTCCTCGGCTCCGGACACCTCTCGCGCCTGATAAACTCCAAGGCGACTCTTCTCAAGCTGAAGTATGAAATGTTCCTAAATCACAAGAGCGTAACCTCTTATATGCTGTATGTGGATACAACCCTCATACCGGTTCTGCCTGGAACACGATGTTGCCGAAGCACGAACCCACATCACTGATGTTGAGCGGAGCGAATAATTGCCACCACGTGGTGTTCTGAGGCGCCGGCCCCACCACAGTCTGCTTAGGGATGGTGAATCCCATCTGTCGCGGCGTGAGAAGAAGCGGCGTCTTCTGCGTGAAGTTGGCGGTAGAGACCGTCGAAAAGCGCATATTGTTGGCGGTGATATTGCTGCTCCCACAACTGAATGCGTTGCCGTCACCCATCGTCCCTCCGTATGCGAAGACCGAGATGTTGATAGGACGGTTTCCTAGATTCATGAGCACCTGCGTGACGTTGCCACTATAGGAGTTCGCCTGCATGCTACCAAAGACCATGGACGTCACTGTGATATTGAGCGCGTACAAAGGATTGATCGTTGTGTTATTGACCCCCGCGCCCTGGAGCGTGTCATTGTCCACTGCAGTCATATTGCATCTCCATGTACCATTCACTGCGAATGACCACACTCTAAACGAGCATGAGAAGCCCGTCTCGTTTCCGGCAGAGAATGTCGTGGCACACGAGTTGTTCGAATAGTGCGTGTTCGGATTATCGGGATCGAACGTCCTATTTGGCGGGGCGAAGATCGTGGCGTTCGCGCTAAGGATATAGCTAGCACCATATACGCTTGAAAACGTCGCGTTGCACGTCACTTCTCGCGTAGTGCCCGCATTGAGTGTGATGCCTTGCTCTACCTGTACCGTCTCGGCGACCGGAGGATAGACACCTATACTGATATTCCACGCGCTGGAGTTGCCTATATTTCCGTAGATGTCAGCACATGACACAAGCCATTCATGATCTCCGTTGGATAACGTCGCGCTAAGGGTCTGATTCTGCAGTTTTGTAACAGTACTATCATTTGCACTAGCATTATCGTCGATATAGAGTGTACAATTTGCAATAGACGACCAATCATCGACAGTGTACAAGAAGAAGATGGTGTGGTTTGTCCTATTGAGCGCGTCATCCGCGGGCATTACAAGGGTCACCATCGGCGTCTCATTATCCACTACCGTGACATTGTATGCTGTATGCACAGTTCTCGCAGAGAACGACGGTCCGAACGGTGTACATGACGCGTTGGCGGTGATAGATGAGCTTCCCACCCGTACAGGCATGACGGAGAACAATGTTGTCTTCGTCTCATTAGTGGTAAATTCACCAAGATCGTGCGTGATATTCTCGCCAGTGCTCAGGTTAAACACAGATGTGTTGCCGAATTGTATCGATATAGAGCAGTTCCCTCCGTTTATCAATGCAGTCACGTTCACGCTCACATTGAATGGCACGCCAATACCTACTGTTGTGTCGTTCACTGGGGTTGTAATGGTAACATTGGGTTCTGGCACTCTTGTCAGGTTCAACGTCACATTCACTCTCGTGGTATCAGAAAGAATTTTCGACGACATACCATAGTTTGTGCTGTTCCACGCGTACACGATAATGGTATCGCCGGCCGTCCCGTTGATAGTGGCGGAGTACGCACCAGCGAGCTGCGGTATCGGAGGAGCGTATACTTGCGTGAGAGCAAACGTCCCTGATGTCGTATCATTGATAATAATCGGTATCCCGTTCGCCGCACTCGTACCGCCATTGTCGAATATATAACCGATGACGTTGAATGGGATGAGCGGGTCGGATGACGAACAAGGAATGAGAAGGACGGTCATTATCAATAGCAATGATAACTTCCGGGTCAAACCAGCCAACGAACCAGCCGATGGAGTGCATCGCGACATCACGGACCTCCTCCATTCTCAGACGATCCGTTCTGTTCTGATGGACCGTCAGATCCTTGTCTTGGCGGGCGTTTTGAAGCACGGGAGGCGCGGATAACATACCATATCGCTCCAACCGCAACAAGTGTGCTGATACAGAGACCGATAATTGTAGCACCGAGGTTCCACCCGAACCGCTCTATCATATAGATATCGGCGAGAAGAAGCAGATCATCTGTCTTCTCCACTGTGAGCGTGACTTCACTCATCGGTCCGGCGATCGTCTGCGCACTGCCTGAATAGTGTTTCGTCGCAGTCTTCAACGTGAGGTTCTTTCCCTCGACATCGTACACCACAATGCTGAAACGTGACAGCGTGTCATCCGGATCCAGATCGAGTACGACTTTTTTCAGTACGTTACCTTCAGCATCCTCGACAACAATAGTCGTTGCGCCGGCTAGCGGACGGCCACCCTCTTCCACAAGGTGTATCACAATGACATTCGGCATTCGTACACGAGCGATGGTCGGGTTATCATGCGGAGTTCCGAGTAGTTGTTCCGACAAACCCGGTACTATAACGCTGGTGCCGCCGCCATCGTCAACGCCATTACCAACACCCCCCGTTCCATCCACCATACCAAGACCGGTATTATTGTTCGTCGAGTCATTCCTACTCCTCAAGGGGAAAACTCCGCCGCCTCCACCACTATTTCCTCCATTGCGCGATGATGGAGCGGTCGTGCTACCCAACAGTACGATGTCGAGACTTGAGACGGTCTCGTCCGTACCGTCGGTTACCATGATGATAGCGGTCTCGTTGCGCGGAAGATCTCCTGTTACTGTATACGTGATACTGCCATTTTGCGTTATCGCGAATCCTGAAGGAGCCTCCACCAGCTCGAAAGTCGCTTGATCGCCATCGGGATCGCTGGCTGTCAACTGCGTCGAGAATTCAGTCGTCCCGGAAGGCACCGTGATGCTGTCATTAAGAAGCACCGGGGGGAGATTGTTGTTCTGTACGTTGATGGTGAACGATTGCGGTGTCGTGAACGTCCCGTCCGTGACATTGATAGTCACATCATGGTCGCCGGCCTGTCCGCCAAGCGGCGTCCATTCGATGGTCGTTCCGTACGCAAAGGCCATGCCGTCGGGATATACGTCGAGGGAGTATGTCAAAGCGTCGTTGTTCCAGTCATAGGCCTGGATTGCATAGGTATATTGTTCGTGTTGGAGCGCGCTCGTTACGGGCGTCGAAGAGATGTTCGGCGGCAGCGACGATAGTGTCATATTGAGCAACAAGTCGAAATCGTGGATTATTCCGCTCAACGTTGTATTGCGTTCGACAACATGTGCCGGGTTGCCGGCACGGACGGTGATATTGGTGTTGAGAGGCCAATTGAGCGCCGCGGAATAACGACCCGGTTCGCCTTGTCCGACGGTACCGGAGAGTACTTCAGAAGTGTCCGTGTTGATTATATCGATGATCGTCCAAGAATGGACAGGCACGAGCGTGTCGGCATCGTACACATGACCGTCTATCCCGAGCGGAACGTCCTCCGCCATGACGACATCGGCGTTCATTGCGTATAACAATAGTGCCGAAAACAGCACGATGGCCAAGCGCAAGATAAAGACTGCCGAAGCGGTTATGGCACCGTCTCGCGACCGTGCCTGCTTGTTTTGCCATCTCTTCTGCAGTATCATGTGGTCCTCGGATCAAACGTCCATGTCGCGGTGCCGGCAGTGTTGAAGAAATAACCGCGCGATGGTTCCATGCTGATGAAATCAGGGTTCTCTACGGACGGGAACCAGCCCCACGGGGTTCCATCAACGACATAATGTACCGTGACCTCGAACGTGCCCGCGCCAGGGTTGTAGCGGTTGATGGTCTCTATCCTGTTGCTCGGCGTGGAGATGAACAGCGGCGGTTGCGAATCGGTGGGTAATGTGACATTCTGCACTGTGCTCCATGACAAGAGATTCCTGCCGGATCTCATCGCGCGCGTGTTGTTCTGTAAGGGGACATTACCGAGCATCGTAAGGTTGCATGTGGCATTGGTCTCGAGCCAATAGCTTTCGTTCATGCTGACATTCCTGAAGGTAGACGATCCTATTCCTGGCGTGAAGACGCTCCCGTTCCAGTCTGTGCGCTGGTATCCTGTTCCCGTATATCGCCAGAGCGCTCTGACGCATAGCTGGTCGGTCGAGAACCGGAATCCGGTCCCGGTGCCGTTCTCGAGCACTAATGCGCTCGTGATGAATGGGAAACTGACCAGATTGAGCCCTGAAGTGAGCGGTACGCGGTACTTGCCGACCGCTTGCGTCCTGATCGTCTCAGCGTCGCTACGGATACTGGATATCTTATAGTATCGTTCCCGTCCACCACCAGCTCCCGTGTCGATGTACCCCGAGATGGAAACGGTCGCGTTAGGAACTTCATCCCAACCAGCATTGTAGTCGTCCGATACGTAGATTGAGTATTCGTCAGAGCCGCTCACAGTGCTCCAGTTGATGATAATGTCATCTCCGACCACGGATATATTGACATTCTGCGGCGCTATGACATTGAATACTGAAGACGCGATCGATTGGTTGGTGTTGCCGTTCGCATCTGTGCAATTGATGTTCCAGGTGTGTACCCCGCCGCCTTCGAACGTGACGTTCCTCGATGCTGTGGTGCTGTTTTGCACAACAATATCTATCATAGTTATTGTGTCGTCAACGATGACGGAACACGAGGCGTTGGGCGACAACCCGTCGGTGACCGACCAGTTGAGTTCGGTTGTGAGCGATATATTGCTGTCGTTCACGGGAGATATGAGCACTATGTTCGGTGGTGTGATATCCACACGGATGGTCCTGTTCGCGCTTGCGAAAGCCGAATTCCCGTAGAGATCATCGCAACGAGCATTCCAGTACACGATCCCTTCCGTCATGCTCGTGCTCATCGTGACGTTGGCGTTGTTGGATGGTGTATTGTTTGTCACGTTTGATACAAAGGCGCCGCTTGCGTTATGCCAAAGCGTGCAGTTCTTGATGTTGGTGTCGAACGCTGTGATTGTGAATACCGCTGTTGTATTATGCCATGCGCCGTCAGCGGGATCGACGAGGTCTATCACAGGACTCGTGTTATCGGATCGGATGGTGAAAACGGTCCAGTTTATCGTCGTGGTGAAATTCGTCCTGTTCGCCGTGGCGGCAACAGTATAATTACCATATGAGAGACCTGACGTGTTGAGTATCATGCTCACTACCCCTCCGGCGTCGGAATTGACGGTCTGGCTTGCTATAAGGTATTCAACAGGGCCTATGCTGTTGTTCGTCTCGTTGAATGTCAGTTGCACCACGCTCCAGTTCATCACGATCGTCTGTGTAGTGGTATATTTATCTATAGCCAGAGCGGTGGTATTTGTCATATTGACTTTTACATGGGTGTTCTGGTATATCGTACTCGTTGTTCCTGTGCTCGTCCATGATTGGGTGTGGAAGCTCCTGTCCATCGTCACTGGTGTCATGTTCGTGGACGTATCGGTAGCGAACGACCGCGAGCCGGTCTGCGCGACTACCGGTGTCGTGAACTCGACAACGAACCATGAGAGGTTGGCGGTGCCAGCCGCTTGTGTCCTGTTGAAGATTGCCTGGGTGTTGTTGCGGAGGCTGCCGCTGATCTTGTTTGCGCCAATTCCTGTGGCGCCAGTCATGCGATCGCNNAAGTTCACGCTCACGCCGGCGCTGGTGAATGACAGGTTTCCTTGTCGTACTATGGTACCGTTCCATTCGACGACTTGGATGACGGCGACCGCAGCGACGGTGCTTGCGCTCCTTGCGAGTTCAACAGTTGTACTATTGACGAAGCGGGCCATGAAGTATCCTAGATTGGTGGCTGACGCGGTGCCTGAGTTCGCCCTGCCATACACGATGATGAACGATCTGCTCGTGTTTACAGGGTCTATGGTCACGTTGGTCACTGTCTCGCCTATAGCGAAAGCAGTGCTCGAATGCTGTACGATGATGTCTTGATGTTCGACTGCCTGCCACGATAGATTCGTCGCAGTTACGCTCGTATAACGCGTGAAGTCTATCTGTGTCTGGGATATGTCAGGTGTATACTGGTGGGCGTTAGGATTGCTGCTCGCTGTGTTGGACGTGAACAGCACGAACGTCTTGCTTGCGTTCACGCTCTTACCCAGTGTCGCGGTCAACGTCCCGCCAGAACCACTGACCTCTCCGCGTTGGACATTGAGAGCGCTCAGCGTCATGCCGCTCGCGCCTGCGCCAGAATTGTTGTAGTACACATGGTAATTGCTGTGGTTGACGGCACTCGCAGGGACATCGGCCAGGAACTGCACGACGCAATACGTGCTGTTGTCGCCGTCAGTGATCATCATGGGCATCTCTACCCCGCCACTGTCATTNNCTCCGCAGCGCTTGTGCCCTCTTGTTCGTCATGAGGATGGGTGCGCGGCGTTCCCATGCGGTATTCCACCATGATGTTGCGTTCCACCAAGCGGCGCTGGTATTGCCCTGTACGACGTCTATCTTCACAGTGGATATTATCGGATTGCTGAAGACATCCGTCGAATTAGTATCCATCGATACTATCTCGCCGGTTTCGTATGAGGAAGCGTTCGTGTCCACCCGGACGCGTATCAAGCTGGAGAGCTGCACGGTGATGGTTCTATTAGCGCTCTGCTGGGTGTTATTTCTCGTATCAGAGCAGCCGATCCGCCATGTATAATCTCCGTCTGGGAGCGCTACTATGAAGGAGGATGTGCTCGCGTTCACCACTTCCGCGTCCGTCTGGTTGATGGTGTTGTTGATGTAAATGGAGCAGTTCTGCACTCCGTTATAGTCGCTTGCGATGTATTGGAACGCTACGTTGCGCACACCCACCGAGCTCTCGTCATCCGGAGTTACGAGCGTTATATCTGGAGGCGTTGTGTCGTTCACCGTGATTATTATCGTCCTTTGGTCGCCTGTGTAGTTTGAGTTCTCTTCGTACATCGCCGTGAAATTGTACTCTCCGGGTGTGGTGAGGGTCGTGATGTTCTCTTGCGGGGAGTCGCCCTGCGAGAATGTTGCGCCATTCAAGTACACTACGACACTGCCGCTCGACGGTTGGATCAATCGCGCGCTAATGTTGAGCGCAGTACTCTCATTGACTATCCTGTCCTGCCCGTCATCGTTGATAGTGAAGTTTATGCTGCTGTTCGCTTTGAGGACGATGTACGCCGTCGGCGCAGTGCTGTTATATCTTCCCAGGGTATCGCTTGCGTGCCATCTGTATGTGTAATTGCCCGGTATGAGATCGGTTGTAGTGAGCATGAACGTCGTTCCTTCTACTGTGGGCGTCTCATTCACTGTCGTCCCATTGAAATCATGCTCGAAATACACCGCGTCGAGGAACGGCTCTTCCACCGTGATATTGAATCTATACTCCGTCGCGGGAGCGTACACTGATGGCGATGATACAGAAACTGATTCATTTGCGAATGCCGGAGCCCTGGCATCGACTGGTGTCGTGCGATTGTCTAGTGCGAATACCGATCGTCCGGACTTATCGGCGCATCGGATGTTCCAGAGGTACACTCCGTCGTCGTTCTCTACAGAGAATGCATTCCCCATCCCGCTATCCGGTGTCGTGTCGGTCGATCTGACTGCGAATGCTCCGCTTGAATTATCCCACAGTTCACACGAACCGAAATTCGTATCTGTCGGCGTATAATTGTACTGTGTGATTGAAGTTGTGACAAATGTATCGTTATCTGGAGCGTCCAACGTCACTGTCGGGTCGGTGAGGTCGATTGTGAAATTCTTTGTGAGACTCATGCTGGTTGTGTATGTGAGATTGTCCGCGCACTCGATGCTCCAATTGTGCGGCCCTTCAGGTATTCCTTCGATGAGGAACGTGTTCGGCTGTAGATTTGTGACAGCAGTATCGGTTGTGTTCAGTCCACCATCGATAAAGATAGAACAATTCTCTATTCCGCTCGCATCACTTGGGGTATAGTTGAACGTCACGTCGGAGATGGTGAAATGGGTGTCGCTGTACGGGTTGTTCATGACTATAATTGGAGGGTCAGACTCTTCAGACACGTTGACAGACAGCGCATGCACCGGAGAGGCGCCCACGAAACCGTTCGCGTCAGTGCAATTCACGCTCCACACGTGGTCGCCGTTCATCACGAAACCGCTGAAATTCATCGTGGATGTCTCACTCACCGTGAACGTGTTCGCGGTCACAACGTCGTCAATAATAAGCGTGCAGGAAGCGACCGTGGTCATGGCATCGGTGACATTGTATTGGAATACAAAGTTGTTCGTGGTGTTCTCGTACGTGTCGTTCTCTGGCGAGACGAGTGCCACATCTGGCGGAGCGGTATCCACACGGAGCGTCCTGTTCGTGACATCATAGCCTCCTTGCCCGGCCTTATCGACACATTGGACGTTCCACAACAGCACGCCGTCCGATAGTGTCGTGTCGAAGCTGTTCTGCGCATTGTTCGTCGGAGTTACGTTCGTCGAGTTAGACGAGAACGTTCCGGTCGCGTTATGCCAGAGTGTGCAGTTCGCCAGATTGGTGTCGTATGGTGTGTAGTTGAACGTCATGAACGATGCGAGCCTGAAACTGTCATTGCTCGGAGAGTTGAGATCTACGGTCGGTGGTGTTGTGTCGGTCACGTATCTGTACATGTTGGTAGCGTTGCGGACGTTGCCGAACGAGTCGTGAGCCGCCACGATCCAATACAGCACCGTATCTGCGGGCAACGTATCTATCACGAAGCTCGTATTCTGTTGCGGCGAGACATTGTACGCCGCGGTCACGGTATCGAACGCCTCGCTCTGGCTTATGATCACTTCATACCTCTCGAAATGGCCGTCCGACGATTCCTGCCATGTGAGGTTCGGCTGTAGGATGGTCGAGTACGTATCGTTTAGCGGCGCAAGCAGCGAGAATACCGACGGCGCTTGGGTATCGACGCTGAAGTATGACGTGGCAGAGGTATTTTCTTTTCCAACGAAATCCCAGCAGGCGATAAACCATTCGTAATCACCATCGGAGAGCTCGTTGATATCGAATTCTCCTTCACCGTTACCGGGATTGATAGTTGTCTGATTGAGCGTGCCGTTGAGGTATAGCGTGCAATTGCGCAGATTGTGATCGTCGCTCGCGTTGTAGGTGATGGTCACGTTTGGGGAGGACGAGTTATAACGAGGTGCTATAGAAAGCGCCGGAGCCTGGGTGTCGAGCGTCACCGTGTATGTGAGACTGTCCTGTTCGAGCTTTAATGCATCGGAACTGTTCGTCTGCCATCTTACCTGTATACGTCCGTATTCGCTTGAGCCAATAGTCTGATTAATGTATCGCCGTGGATCGCTGGTCGCATTGAGCAGCAACGTCATATTCCAGTTCTCATCGGTCGTGCCTAGCGTATCGCTCGCTATCGTCTCATACTGGTTTGAAGCGACGTTGTAGATCGAGAGGTTGAACGCCGTGGCTTTCGTCGATCTCGCGACCGCGACAACAGTCATCGATGTCACGTTGCTCGCGTTGCCCATCGAATCTGATACGTGCGTGACGTCAAGGCCGTATGAGGATGGAACGACGTTCATCGCGATCTGTATCTTGCTCTGTATGGTCTGTGTCGCTATCGCAGCAGTTCTTCCATAGAGTATCGCGTCTATCATGTACGTGCTGTTCGTGCCGGATGCGGGCGGGATGACTGTGAAATTGAAATCACGGAAGCCGTTCACTGCTATGGTTGTGGTATATGTTATGGCATGTATCACTCCGCCACCGCGCGGATCGGAGCGAATATTCGTGATGAGCCAACCTGTCTGCGTATTCGCGGTGATGTTTGTCCATCCTGGCGGAATATATATCTCGAGCTTCGTATATGTGGGTATCGCCGTTCCCGCGCCGGTATTGTTCACCCTGATCGTGACGTTGTGCGGCTGTCCTGGCGTGAGATTGTCATGTGTGAGCGTTATTCCTTTTGTGCTATTGAGCGTATACAGCGCCGGATACTGTATGTTGCCGCTACGCATGTACGTGACGTGATTATCGGTCGTGATGGTGCCTGCATCAGTCTGCGTCGCAATCGCTATCGTGGCGATGGTGTTCGCGTTGCCTAAGGGCCTTGCTTTCATGATGAACTCTTTCGTCCCGCGAGCAGGTATCGTTTCGGTACCTGTCCATCGCACGTTGCTTGATGATGGCCTTGTCCATGTACCGCCGGTGATGCCGGTCGTCGTGTTGAAGAATCCTACATCGGAGGTCCAATCGATCTGTGTGACATTGACAGGATCATTTGTCGGGTTCACTACGACAATACCCCATACATTCTCTGCACCGCGTCCGGCGGGTGCAGGCATGGTCACATACTGGCTCAGCGTTTGTGTCCCGCCGCGAGTGCTGACGGCAGTGTATCTTCCATCTGTACTGTTGAGAAGTGGCGTGGAGTCGTTCACCACTTGCAACGCAGCGTTAATCACGCTGTTAATACCGGTCCCTGTAGTGGAACTGGGTCCTATGAGCATGCCGCGGAGGTGGTATATCGACGTGCGGTCGTAGTCAGGAGCGGTGGCGTTGAACACGAAATCGAGATGGCTACCTCTGTTTATGGGCGTCGTCACTACTTGCGGTACAATGAGCCATCCACCATCCTCATCTCCGCGTATCGTTCCCACACTCCAACCACTCTGCGAGGAGGCAGTGACGTCTTTCCAGCCAGGAGGTACATAGAGAAGAAGTGTGGTACCGATGCTTATGTTTGCCATGCTCCGTCTGTTGTCTATCCTAATGGTGTATTCACGCGTCGTGTTCGGTTCTATGTCCTGTATGGTGTACGATGTGTCGTTCGAGGAGTTCGGGAGGTAGACGGTCGGTTGCGGTAGGTTGGTGTTCAACGCGGTGTATGTCACGTAGCCGTTGGTGCTCAGATTCGAGACGTTCGTCGTGACGTTCACGTGGACTATAATATTCGCGATGTTCGAGTTTGGTCCGGACACATTGACGATGAACTCCTGTGCGTCGTATGGATCGATGACCACGGTGCCGTTCCAGTTGACTCTGTAGGCGGCAGGTATCGCCCAAGTATTTTGGGGCGTGACCGCGCTGACCGCGGAGAATATCGATCCCGTCCCCGTGCCGCTTCTCGCGTAGAGCGTGAGATTCGTGACTCTCACGCTCTGGTTCGTCGGATTGTACACGACGACTCCCCACGGTGTGCTGTTTGTCTCCATCGGCGATGGTACGCTCGCGAGCGCGAAGAGATTGTTGAGATCGAGATTGGTTGGATATCCGATATCGACGATGCCTTCGGCGAAGCCCGGATCGTCCGGTGTGAGTGCAATATCGTACTCCTCTCCTGGTGTGAGCGCTGTGACAAAAACCCATTCCCCGAGGCACGTCTGTTCGTCGAAATCCCAGAGCGCGCATTTATGGAGGCTCGTGCCGCTCGCGACCTTCGTTATCGTACCATCTGTCATTCCAGATTGGCTTGGATCGATGGCAAAGGCGGAGATGACACTTACATCGCTTATGCTCGGCGATTCTACATTCTCCATCCTGACTTGTATCCGTCCGGTATCTCTCACGCCGCGCAGTGATAGACGGCGCACCTGTGGTATAGGATCTTCGATGTCGATATCGTACGCCGCGCCGTCAGCGGCCATCATGTCTGTGTCGCCACTGTTGTTGACCGTCCCATTACTCGTGCCGTTGCCCGTTATTCCATCGAATGCTGTTATACCTGCAATACCAACATCCACTGTTGGCCCTGTTTCCGCGTTCGGTTCTCCACGCCTGATCTGTCGTTCACGCAAGCTTTGCTGAGCGGTCACTTGTTGGCGTATGAACACGCGTTTCGGTTCCTGCGCATCCTGTCCTATGAGGTCCAGTCCTATTGTCACGCCGTTGTCAGTCCACTCCTGCGCTATGATACTGCGCTCCCGCGAACCATGCATGATGGTTTCCTTTCGTGCCGTATTCGGTACGGCAGAGGGCGATCCATCTACAACGGGAGTGGTTTTCAATATGGTTGGTACTGGAGCGTTAGTTCCGTAGGTATCACTGATATCGCCGTCCTCCTGAACATAGTAGTCTTCATACGCTTCACTATCCCCGAAAGCGCCGTCGACATCATCAGTTCCATCATCCGGTTCCGATGCAAGAACTTGGGGTCGCGATGGAGCTTGCACATTGATAACCATCTCAGACACTGAGAGCCCAACTCGTCTATCGATGAGCGATATCGTGTGTGGTCCGACCTCAAAAGGCGTAAACACAACGGGAAGCTCGATGGTGTCATCCGATCCCAGCATTCTCAAGTGTTGTGTGCGGGTGCTTACCTCAATCGACCAAATATCGATAGGGAGATGTTGTAGTTCTTGAATCGCACCACTCGCATCCTTGAAACTGACCGATATTGTTGCAGGAGAAGCCGACAAATATCCAGCATCCTGATCGTGCGCGGTGACTGACAGCAGATATGTTCCTTCATTGTTGATTGCGTTCGGATCGCTAGACACGGATAACTCATCGATTCCGTCAGCCCCGTTGTCCGATAGCGCGCGACCTATCTCTGGAATCACGGCGGAAAGAGCGAGAGCAAACAAGACGAGCATGATAGTCATATCAATGGCTCTCATTTCATCCTCCCTATAGCGTGCCCGCTTAGCGGAGTTCTGGTTGCGGTCTTCCTTCGATATCGTTGTCATGATTGTTCCTTTCTATGTTGTGTCATTCCACTCGCATTGTACATCATCCGTCGTATTCATCCATCATATCATTGTATCTCGTAGTAGAGGTTCACTGTGTCGGTCGTTCCCTTGTAGGCCTTGAGAGGCGACGGTATCTTCGCAACGAAATCGTTCATCCCGTACGCACTGCTGGTGTTCGTCTGTATCCTGGTCACGAATACTACATCCTCGCTGTCCGTGAGGTCGTAATATCCATTGGTGGAATCGTCAGCGTCCCATAGCACGCCGGTCGTGTGATTTCCATCAACGGTCGAATTTATCATAGGCACATTGTTCACCGTGCTGCTGTATATCTGGAGCGTCGCAGTCATGCGAGGTGTACCGGCGTCGGTGAACGTGAAAGTCACGTTGTCGTCATAGCCGCTCGTTCCGAGCAGTGCATCGAACTCCTCGAAATCGTCGGTCGTATCGACAGTCGCCGCACCGGCGGTGTTCCTTCCTAACGGGCGCAGTAACGGGAACTGTATGCCGTTTGTGGTGTCGCTATCGCTGATGTAGATGTTGCCGGTGATGTTTTGTATCATCCAGCTCACGAAAGTGTTGTTGTCGCCGGTTCCTACGCTGACATTGCCGCTGGTGTTCCCGTAGTACACCTGCCAGATCGTCACATAGAGCGTTGTGTTGCCGATGTTGTTGTCCTCGTTCGATTCGAAGATGTCTCCCGAACCATAAACTGGGTCGACGACAACGAAGATGTGGTTCGCGCCCAAGAGCGCTGTGTACGAGACGTTCACCGTGACGTTCTGGAGCGCGCCGAGGAAAGGGATGGTGATGTTGCTACCGATCTGCGTGGAGTTCGCTCCTTGCGGATCGTTGATGTAGAATGCGACGTTGACGTTGTTCTCGTTGCGGTTTGCCCTGTTACGCACAGTGGCGAAGATGGCGATATCGCTGCCCTCCGCGGGATTGCTGTTCGAGAAGTTTATCTCCGAACCGTTGATGAGCATGTCGCCGGCGATCGTGAAGGTGTAGTTGGACGGGCCGAAAGCGCTGTTTCCCGCAGTGTCATTGCATCTGACATTCCAGATGTATGTCTTGTACTCGAGCAGCTCTATCGTCGAGAAAGAAGTGGGTGTGCCGTTGTTGGGTATGATCGTCTCTTCTGCAGTCCATGTACCGCTCCAATTGCCCCAGAGTGTGCAGGAATCTATCCTGCGGTCGCTCGCGTTGAATGTGAATGTGAAATTCGCAGGGTCCCATCCGCTCGTGTCCTCCGGCGAGAGAAGCGTGATGTTCGGTGCCAGCGTATCGAGAACGCTCGCGTTCTGTAGATTGCTCGTCGCATTCACCCATTCGCTTGTCGCACTGCATCGGAGCGTGTTGTTGAAGCTGTACTCAGCGCCGATGAGGCTGTATGTCGCGTTCATCGTGGTATTGATAGTTCCTATGATAAGGGGGTTCTCTGCCGAGGAGTTGAGTATTATCCGTCCTTGCGTATAACTCAAGTTAGTGAACGTGGTGGGTGTGTCGTTGATCTCACCGCTCACCCGGACGTTCTCGCAATAGCCGCCGGAGCAATTCGCCAAGCATATCAAGGTCATATTCTCGCCCTCGCTGATGAGCGGGTCGGTGATTGGCACGATTACCGAGAGTGTCAGATTGCCGAGCGGGAATCCGCCGAGCTCCACGTAGGTGTCGACGCTGTCGGCGTATTTGGTTATGGTGTTGTTGACGCTCGAGTTGACATAGGTGTAGACTCTGATGGTATCCTCGCGTTGCAAGCGCGTGACGTTGGGTATGATGCACGACGCCGTTACGACCGAATACGACGAGCTCAGTTGTCGATCGGCGCCTGTGCGCGACTTGTTGCCGTAGCCGCACAACCGGTACTCCCCGCTCGCGTTCACCTTGTACGCGTCCCATGTTATGTAGCTCGTGCCGGTGAGCATCGTCCCGAACAGCGTGGAGAACGTTATCCCCGCACCCGCCGGGAACGAGAACCCGAGCGTGCCGTACTCGCTCATCGGTTTGCTTGTCGCGTTCGTGAGCATTGTGAGGTCAGATTTCATCGCAGTGATAATATTCGTTGTATCGTCTACGCTCTCGTTGAGTGATATATTCCTGCTCCCCTGCGATGCTTGCGGTGCGAAGCGCTTGAATACGAGATCGAAACTCTGGTATGTCACTGCGCCAACATTTGTTGTGAACGCAGCGTTCTGATCGATGAGCGTCAGTCCCGTCCATGCTACGCCATCCAATTGTTGGCTCGTTACTTCTTGTGACATGAAAAGCGATCGCACATCACCGCTTGCATTGCCAGGGTTTATAGCACCCACAATCCATCTGTGAGCGTTTGTTCCTGTCGCTAGCGTTGCAGGTGCACTCCAAGAGCTCACAGTGCTGTATGTCTGCCGAGCGAGTTGTCCTGCAGCGGTCGCATAGACCATGACGCCGCTGTTACCAGTTTGGTGCCATTCAAAGTCTGCAGGGCGTGAAATTTGGGTATCGACGCCGGGGTCACGTTGTCCGGTGGCGGTCCAGGTCGTTCCCGTCCATCTCCCGGCCGATAAGTCGGGGCTGGCCTGTGCGTCCACTACGGTGACCATGATGTCGTCGCCCGCGGGGTTCGGTTTCAGCGTTATCCAGTTGAGCGTGCTCGCGGTGGCGGCGTTCGTGTCTATTGTGCCGCTAGTACCCCACGCAGTGCCGTTGTATGTTGAATAAGCGACAACAGTTCCTTGTCCTGCAACAGCAAGTATATCCTTGCTCGATTGCTCATACGCGATGCCAATGCACTCCTCGGTCGTTATGCTGACGGTGAGCGTGATATTTCGCGGTTGTCCCCACGCACTGCCGTTCCATACGAGCGAGCGAACGTCAGCGTTCGTCCTGTCAGTATAGATGAGTGCCATCTCGTTCGATAGCGGGTCGGGGTTACGAGCGACGCGTACGAAACCAATGTTGAATGCCGTCGATATTGAAGGGTCGTTGATGCAGGTCCCGGCATCGAAACCAGTACCGTTCCACGCATGATGGCGCAGTTCGCAGGTACTGTTCGTGTAATTGCCGCTGATGAGTATCGGCCGCCCGCGTTGCGTCTCGTACTCTACGTCGTAAGCGCGGTACGCGTTGTTCGTCGTTCCGATGCTTGCGACGTTGTTGTATGCCGACCAGCTCGAACCGTTCCAAAGATACATGTCGATGTATCCGTCGTCGCTGAGCGTCGCGGCCGTCACCTGGTCCGCTGACGCGAGAACGGGGCTGGCCGCGACCTTGACCCAACGCACGGGGCTTCCCGCAGTCGGCAGACTCCCTTCAACACTCCAGCCCGTACCGTTCCATTGGCGGTATTTCGGTATGCTGTTGCGTGCGGTTCCTGTGTAGTTGACGTAGACCGCTATCGCAGTGCTGTTCGCGCTCGTGTTCAGCGTCGGGACGTCCGATGCCGTAGTATCATAGAGCCGTAATTTGGGTAGCGTGATGTTCACGCTCAGGTTGTGCTTAGCGCTCAGGCCGGTGTTTCCGGCCGCGTCGATGCATTCCACCGACCAGTTATAGTCACCGCTGGAGAGCGATTGCACGAACGTCTGATTGATGTTCTTCGTTATGAAATAGTCTATGCTCGTTACTATGGAAGACGAATCGTTGATGGTGATGGTGCAGTTCGATACGTCGCTGAGATCCGACACGTTGTACTTGAACGTGATGAGCGACGAGCTTCCGGACTGGAAAAGCGTGTTATTAGCCGGCGTCACAAGCCTGACGGTCGGTGCGGTGTTATCGGTGATATAGGTGAACGTCTGCGAGCTGTTGCGGCCGTTGCTTGCGTTATCGTACGCTATAACCTTCCAGTACCAGATGGTGTTGTCTGCCCAGTCAACCAACGGGGTGAAACTAACGGTGTTGTTATCGCTCACGTTGTATGTCATGTTGACGTGCCCGAACGATAGGCTGTCTGTGACGAGTATGGTGTAGTTCGCGAAGTTCTGGTCGCTGCTTCCGCTCCATTCGAGCGTGGGCGTCCGGTCGTTGCTTGCGGTGTTGTCGAGCGGGGAGACGAGGATGAACTCTGCGGGAGGGGTCGAATCGATGGTATATGCGAAGAATGGATCGGCGCTGTTTCCAGCGAGGTCGTACGCGATGACCTTCCAGTACCATGTTCCGTCCATCCAAGGAGCGACCACGTCGAATATAGTGGTTGCGATGTCAAACGTTCCGTACGTCATGTTTGTATACTGGAATGTATCGTTGTCGCTCACGATCACAGTATAGTTCTTGAAGTGCGATTCTACGGTCTGGCTCCATGTAAGCGTGGGCGTGTTGTTGTTCGTGAATGTGTTGTTCGCAGGAGACAGCAATGTTACGTCGGTCGGCGGTATAGTGTCGATGGTGAGCGTGCGTTCCTCGGAGATATTGGCATTATCGGCCTCATCCACGCACTCGAGATGCCAGAGATACTTCCCGTCGGGCTTGGTGATGATGAACGAATTATCTCCTGTCTGGTTGAGTGACGTATCGCTGTACTCGGTGCTGTCGTTGAAGAAGAGNNTACGTGTTCTGGTACGAGTCGTTCTGCGGCGTCAAGCTCGTGTATTGCGGGGCTATGAGGTCGATGATGTACGCGAAGTACGGAGCAGTCATGATATTATCGCCTTGGTCGTATGCGTCTACTCGCCAATACCAGACCCCGGTTTGGAGCGTATCATTGACGTCGTACGATGTCGCGGTCGTGTTATAGGCATAGTTCGGACTGCTGAAATCGAACGCGTTGTCGATAAGAACCACGTAATTGCGCAAATGCGCATCGCTGCTCGGTTGCCATGCGAGAGTCGGGCTCTGGTTCCTGCTTACTGTGTTGTTTGCAGGCGACGTCAGATTGAACGGTGATGGAGGAGCGAAATCCGTGGCGAATTCAGTGATATTGCTGACGCCGATGTTCCCCAGCGGGTCGTAGCAAGAGATCTTGCTCTGGTAATTACTCTCGGAAAAGCCGTATGTCTCGATGGCTCCTTCACCAGGGTTCGAATAGGGACCGGTCGATGTGGCGTTGGACATGAATGCGTCCAACGCGCCTATAGACACCGTCGGGTCGATGGATGCGTAGGTGCGGGCGTAGAAATTATCGAAGATGACACTGCTCAATGTGGCTCCAGCATGACTTGTCACGCTGAGGCCGATGTCCTGCATAGTGTTCGCTGATGGAAGCGATTGGTTGGGTCCGACTTGCAACCACGTCAGGCCACTATCCTTACTGTAGTACATGCCGAAATTGGTGCCGTTCTTGAAGAGACGTACCATGCTCGGGTAGATGCTCGGCGAGCCGACATTGCTATTTGTATCGAGGAATCCGTTCACCGCTGTAGAATCCCGCTGCCACGAGTATCCATTGCCTGGTGTGATGGCGGCGAAGACATAGCCCAACGAGCTTGCGCGTGCCGACATATTATTGCGCACCATGATACCTGCCTTCGCCCACGCGTTGACGTTCTGTTGGCTGTTTACCCTGATGACTGCACTGAAATCGCCTGTGACATTCTTGAACACCGAGCCATACTCATCGTTTCCAGTCCATGTATCAGCTCCTCCGGCGGTGATATTCAGTGTCCCGTTGGTGATTGTGAACAATGTGCCAGCGACGAGGTCGTTATCGGCAGACTGCCAGTATGATCCTATCTTGTTCGTCGTAAACCCGTCGAAGATAGTGAATACTCCGCTTCCATTTGAGGTTGTGATTGCGGCGGGATTGCCATAGTAGAGGTAGAGCGTCCTATTTCCATTCGCGCTGATAGATGGAATCAAGGTCCATACGCTGGCGATAGAAGTGTTCCAATACTCTATCCAGTAAGGGATAGATTGCTGTTCTCCACTATCGTTGATTATGAGTACTCGTAGATCCCGGCCGTCCGACCTCGCGAGCGTAAGATTGAAATTGCCGCTGTTAAGGAATATCTGCGTGGAATAGTTCGTCAAGGCGCTCCCGCTCTGCTCCGTGACTATGACGCGTTGCCTGTCCGACCATCGGGAATCCCACCAGGTCATTGTGTCGGTTATGTTGCGCACCCAGACGGTGCAGTTGTCGATGTTCGTCTGGTCTGAGACGTTGAACGTGAACGTGATGTTCGTGTCCTTGATGTAGCTTCCGTTGAGCGGGTACGTCTGGTTGATGGCCGGGCCGGCCTTGTCGCCTACCACTATAAAGAGAGTGATCGATGTCTCGGTGTAGTTCGTCGTAGCGAGGTATATGGCAGTGATATTCTTGACGCCTGTGGTGTTGAACGAGGTTATGTTCTCCACCGCGCCGGCTCCAGTGCCGACGAGCGTTCCGTTCACATACAGCAGGACTTCACCGTACGAGGGCGTCACCATTACAGCAGTGATATTGACGCTCTCGTTCACGTCAACAGGATAGTTCTCGGTCGTATCGTTAAGGTAGAGTGTAATCTCACTCTGCGCTTGGAGCACATTGTATATCGACGTCCCAGTCATGTTCCAATTATTGTATGTATCGTTCGCGTACATCCTCCAGCCGTAACTTCCTACAGAGATATTCCCAAGCACTACGGAGTAATTCTCTCCGTCTAGCGTTGTCGCAGTATGGTTCACGAAAATACCGGTCGTGTTCTCTTCGAAGATGACGCTCGATATCCCGTTCGCATCGGTCCAACTGACTACAAATTCATATGTGAGTTCTGGGTTATACCCTCCGTCGCTTGCAGGTGATACCGTTGCGGTGCCATACGTGGGTGCGATGGTATCAACGGAGAAATTTCTCGTGCCATTGCGGTATGTATTTCCCGCAAGGTCAGTGCATTCAGCGGTCCAGGAGTGGTTGTCGTCAGAGATTCCAACAATAAAAAGCGTGCTCTGTCCGCTCACCGGTGTTATGTTTGTCACATTGATGATGTCGTCGATGAAGAGCGAGCAGTTCGCGACATTCTGGTCGTACGGCGTGATGTTGAATGTGACTGTGCTGGTCGTGAGTCTTGCATCGATTGCAGGAGCGTTCAATATCACCGTAGGAGATGTGGTATCCACTGTCATGGTGCGGTTCGCAGTCATATTCCTGTTGCCAACCAGATCGTAGCAGTCGATACTCCAGTTGTAGCTACCGTCTGCGAGACCAGAGATATTGAATGTGGTTGTGGAGGCGTTCGCTGGAGTGCTATTGGTGATGTTGCGCACGCCGTTTATGAAAAGGGAGCAGTTCCTGAGATCGTAATCATCCGTTGTTTCCGCTTGGAAGAGCATCGATGTTACATTGAGGTATACAGAATCGTCCGGCGAGATGAGTGATATGCTCGGCACGCTCTGGTCGTAGGTGACATTGATCTCGAGCAGGTCTTCGCGTAACGATGTCTGGTTGTTGCTTGCAGTGTACCATCGCACAAGAGCCGCGGAGTAATTTGATGATCCGGTGTCGCGTTCGATATATTCGCGAGAATCGTATGTGCGGTTGGTGGTCAGTGTGATGGTCCACTCACTCCATGCGATATCGAGTGTGCTGTTGCGTAACGTCTCCCAAGAGCCCGTTCCCGGCCTTCGTATACTGAAGTTAAAATACGTCGCGGCAGGTGAGCTAGCGATGGAACGTATGCGTACGCTCGTGATATTGCCTATGTCGGCGAGGTTCTCAGACCTCTTTGTGAGATTGAGCCCGTACGTGGTTGTCGTAACGCGGACGGCGAGTTGCGTGTGCGTCTGTATTGACTGCGTCGTTGTCTGGGCGGTGCCGCCGAAAAATAGCATGTCGAAACGGTATGTACTGTTTGTACCAACAACAGGGCTGGTGGCGTTGAAGATGAAGTCGCGGAACCCGTTCGTCGCGATAGTCGATCCGAGCGTTCTCGCGCGTATCGTGCTGCCGCCATCGGCGTTCGTTACGACTTGATCNNGTGGCGATGGTTATCGCTGTAACGTTGCGCCATCCAGGCGGTAGAGTTATCTCAAGACGCGTGCCGATGGGGATGGTGGCGCTTGAGCCAGAATTGTTTATCCGTATGAGGAACTGTTTCATCGCACCACTCGTGGTGTTCACGATATTGGTGTGCGTGTTACCGTCTACCGCATACACCGAAGGATATTGTATCGAACCGGTGGATTGGCTTGTAGGGAACCCCGACGATATGATAGTGCCTTCAGTCGTCTGTGTCGTCACGGTGATGACTGCTCTGGTGGTCGTCGTAGCGGTGAGCACGATATTCGACGCGAACTGTGCAGCGTCATGCGGCGGTATGGTGACCGTTCCGTTCCAGCGATGGTTAGACTGTGAGATATTGCTCCAGGTGGCCGTCGGTGTGATGCCACGGCCGCCGGTGAAGATATTCACGTTCGACGTGATATCGATCTGCGTCACATTGATAGGATTGTCTGTCGGATTGACGACCACGACCGCCCAACGGTTCACGCCGGGGCTGTCTCCGGGAGCGGGTATCGAAGAGTATTGATCGACATAGCGGCTGCCACCGCCGACACGAGTCTCTTCGTAGCGGCCATCTTCATATGCGAGGAGCGGGGTGTCATTGACCACCCGCAGTCCCGGCTCNNCCGATAAATCTCGTCTTCCAGCTGTAAAGCTCGATATTGCTTGATTGCGGTGGGGTCGCCTCTAGAACGATGTTCTGCCATTGACCGGCAGCTATCGTGTTCGTTATCTGCGGCATGATGTACCATCCGCTTCCCTCATCTCCCATGACCGTGCCGGTCGTCCATCCAGTCTGGGAGGCCATCGTGACGTTACGCCATCCGGGCGGGATGTAGATGTTGAGCACGGTGCCGATGGCGATGGTCGTCGTTCCTGAATTATGTATTCGTATCGTGTAGTTCGCGCTCGCGTTCTGCGTCACGTTACTAATCGCGTATGCGCTCGCATTCGTCGAGTTGACGAAATAAACCGATGGATATTGGAGTGCGGCATTGGTGGCGTGCGTTGCGTAACCAGCGTTCGTGTAGACTGTGCCGGATGCATTCACTTGGACTGTTATGATGGAGTTGAGCTGGTTTGTGTTGACGCCCGTTATGTTGACGATGAACTCCGCCATCTCTCCCGGACCGACAAGGACGCTCCCTGTCCAATTGACCATGGTAGCGCTCGAGAAGACCCAGCCGCTGCTCGGTTTCACCGCGGCAATGCTCGCGAATGTGCTCAAACTCGAACGGAACCGTACCCACGTGATGTTGAGCGTCTGGTTAGTCGGATTGAGAAGCACGATACCCCAATGGTTCCGGGTGTTTTTCACCGGGGAAGGGATGCTGCCGAACGCCACGATCTCGCTAGTCGACTGCGCAGTGGGAACGCCCTGTGTGATAGTGCTCTCGATAAATCCAGGGTCTGTTGGTGAGAGCGCGATATCGTACTCTTGTCCGGGCGTGAGATCCATGACGCGCTCCCAGCTTCCCGCGCATGTCCGTTCGTAGAACACCCAGTCTTTGCACTTGTAGAGCACGGTCCCCTCTGCGAGCATAGTCGCGCTGCCGCCCGTGAATGATACTGCGCTAGGATCGATGGCGTACGCCTTGATGATCGTCTCGTTGTTATGCGGAGGATCGATAGTACTGGGCTCCGGCTCGTCTATGCCTACCGATATATCGCTACCGAGATCTGCGCCGTCGAGCGTCAATCGTTTGACGTGGCGTTGCTGGAATTCGAACGTGACGGTTCCTCGGCCACCCGGAGTGGAGACGCCGAGGTCCGATGTGGAACCGCTGATGCGGCCGCCCGGTGTACGGATGGTCACTTGCGCGTCCCAGCCGGTGCCTCGCGTGCTATGGGCGCGCACACCGCGGTTCATGGTGCTCAGCTCCTTCTCATCGTCCGCGAGCGTCCCCTGCGGCGCGATAGCGCTCTTTCTCCACGCGCGCGAAAGCAGCGCTGTTCCGAGACGGGGGTCCTCCTCCATCGCTTCCCGCAGGAACATCTCCTGCATCCGGATTCCGTACAACGCGTTGTCTGCGGCGGCTCCTGCCGCAACCGAATCTACAGTGCCGTTATCTGTCGAGTTGGCGTGATTTGTCCCTTCGTTATTTCTCGTTCCGTCCGCCGTTGCAGTCCCTTGCGTTCCTTGAGTCCCTTGACTCCCTTGACTCCCTTGAGTGCCGTCATCGGTACCGGTGAAGCTATTCTGTCCGTTCGGGATGATGGTGGGCACGTCCAATGGCGCATTCGCATCCACTACGTAGAACTCGCTCATGATGATGCTACCATCACGCTGCGTCTCTTGCAGCGCGCAGGTACCGAGCTGCGACGGCTTGTACGCGACCGTCTGTTCGAGCTCCCCCAGGAATCTGAATGACTGCCCGTCGCAATAGAGCACGAGGCCGTTCGCGCCGGGTGTTGTCCTGATGAGTACGCTCTCGCCAAGCACCACGCTGCGTGGCGTCACTTCTGCCGCCCGCACAAAGATGCTCGAGAGCCCGAGGAGCAGCATGAGCATGATTGCGACGATTATTGTGGTGACTGCCGTGGCAAGACGCGTGTACGCGTCTCTCTTCTCCGTCGCCGCAGTGTCGCTATTTTTCATCCCGTTCTCCTATCGTGTATGTGTTCAATCGTGTATGTGTTCGTTTCCTGTCGGTACTGGTATTTTTTCGTCCGTTACCTTCTGTGTCCGCTATCTTTTCCGTCCGTTATCGTCTTCGTATGTTATCGTCCATCGTGTTCATCGTAGCTCCGCATAGAAGGTGACGGTCCCTCCACCGGCGATATAGTCGCGCAGTTTCGCCGGCACCTTGATCTCGTAATCGTACGTGCCGAAGTATCCTGCTTGGTTCTGATCCATGACTGTGACGAAGACGATGTCCTGGCTTTTGTTGTAGTGCGGGCTCGCGCCGTCGCTGGCATCCCAGAGTATTCCTGTACGGAACACGCTCGTGTTCGTGCTATTGACGGCCGGAATCATGGTTATGCTGCGTTTGTACGCCGTGATATTCATGTAATCGAGCGGAGTACCGGCGACGGTGAACGTCCGGTTCACGCTATCGTTGAGTGCTGTGGTATTGATCCTCTCATCTATCTCCGTGAAGTCGTTTTGGGTGTTCGCGTTCGTCCCGTTCGTGTTGTTGCGGCCGACGGCTTGCAAGGCGATGAAATTGATAGTGCTCTCGCTGTCGGCGACGAAGACGTTGCTCCCCGTGGTGTTCGTCTGATTCCAGCCGAACGCCGCGATGATGGACGCGTCGCTGATCAGCAGGTTGTTCTCGCTGCCTCCCGCGAAGACCTCGAAGAGACCGACCCAGAAGTCCTTGTTCGCCTTGTTGTTCGTCTCATTACTCTCCGTTATGACGCCGTTCGTCGCGGTAGGAGGATCGATGACCACGTAGATCTGGTTGAGGCCGATGAGCGCGGTCACGTTCACGCTGAAAGTGCGGTTCTCGCCGATGCTCAAGTTGACCGTGATATTGCCCCCTAGCTGCGTCGCTCCGGCGATACTAGGATCCCCGCGCCAGAACTGGACGATGACATCGCTCGCGTTGAGGAGCCCGATGTTGAAGACGGTGGCATTCACTTCGACAGTATCATTTTCGACAGGGCTTGTGTTGTTGAACGTGATGTTGCCGGCGGTTATCGCGAAGTCAGGCACTTGCACGTAGAACCGCCAGGTCTCGCTGACTCCTCGGTTCGTCGCGTTGTCAAGGCAGGTGACGTTCCAATAGTGGTACCCGCTCGCGAGGCCGGAGACGTAATGCGCGCCTTCGGAACCGTTCGTCAGGTTATACTGCTCGAGCACGGTGCCATCGAGCGTCAGGTTGCATCGCATCGCTACTGCGAGGTTGTCGACTGCGGTGAAATTGAGCCAAGTGTCTGTCTGCGATAGATTGGTGTCGTTGGCAGGAGCGATGAGAGTGACATTGGGCGCGTTGGTATCGATGATGATAATGGTAGGCGTGCTATTCGCGACGTTTCCTGCGCGGTCCCGCGATTCCAGGATGATCGTGTGGTATCCGTCTGCGACACCTGTGAGGTTGGCCGTGGTCCCGACGCCGTTTTGCGCCGTGCCGTTCGCGTTGTACGCGTCATCGACGTACATGGTCCAGTTCGGCGCGGGATCGAGATTGTCGAAGATGGTGATGTTGATCCGCGGTGAACTGGTATTGAACCACGTGCCGCTCGTCACGTTGATATAGGCCTGAGGCGCGACGAGATCGATAGTTATCGTCCGGTTCCCGGTCGTGTTCACCATGAGCCCGCCGCTGCTGTCCGTGCAGGTCACCGCCCAAGAGTATGTGTTGTTGAGTCCGCTCACAGTGAAGTTGTTCGTGTCGTTGACCGTGAGATCGAACGCGAGCTTGGTCGTGTGGATGCTGCCGTTGAGCAGGAGCGAGCAGTTCGTGATCCCTGTTTCGTCGGAGACGTTGAAGAGGAACACTTGGGTGTCGTTGTTGCTCCAGGTGTCGTTCGGGGGAGCTATCAGCGAGAGGAGCGGCGGGATGTACACACTGAAGATGTATGTGGCAGACGTGTTGCGGTTGTTCACCTGGTTGACTGCGTTGTTGCCGTCCCAGCAGGTGACGTTCCATGCGTGCGTCCCTTCGCCCAGTCCCACGGCGGTGTAGTTGTCCGATCCGCCGTTCGTGATATTGCGCAACGCGGAGACGACAGCGCCGTCGAGCGTGAGGTTGCACTGCAACGAGGGATCGAGGTTATCTGCGACTGTGTAGTTCATGATGGCGGTGCGCACCGTGAGGTTGGTATCATTGCTCGGCGAATCCAACACCACGAGCGGCGCTGTCAGGTCGTAGTAGATGATGATGGAAGAGCTGTTTCCCGCATTACCAGCGCTATCGATGGAGGAGATGGTGAGATTATACACGCCCTCCGGCAGGCCATCGATACTGACGTTCTGCGCCGTCGCGTTCTGCGCCGTGCCAGAAGAGTTCGCCGTGTCATTGACGAGTATGGTGTAATTGATGAACGCGTCGTATGTATCGTTCACTCTGATAGTCACGTTGAATGGCGAGCTGTTGAAGAACGTGTTNNAACGCCGCAGCGGGAGGCGTATTGTCGATGATGATCGTCAACGGCGTGCTGTTGCGGAAACGAGAGGTGTCGTTCGCCTGGACGATGATCCGGTGTACTCCTTCGGCGAGCGCGCTGATGTTGAGCTCTGTGCTGGTGTTATCGACAACATCTCCCGTCTGGCCGTTCGCGACATTATCGACGAAGATACGGTACGTGAAGGTGCCGCCCGTGTAATTCATGACCGTGAAGTTGATCAGCGGGGTGTTATCATTCGTATGCGTGGCGTTTGCTGGCGAGTCTACGAGCACGCGCAACACCGAAACGTTCCGGCTTGCGTTGTTGTTCGTCTCGTAGATCTCGTAGATGGCGTTTCCGGGGTCGGCGCTGGCGAATATCTCGTGGAGCCCTAATGTTATGTTCCAGAGCACGCCGATCACGACGCTCTGATTTGGCTGGATGGTCCTTGTCACGCTGCCGATGAAGACGCCTCCGCCGCCCGGTAGTCCATCCCAGAGCGATACGTTTACGTTCGTCGCCGCGACACTACCGTTGTTGGAGACGTTCACGGTGATATTGATGGTCTCGTTCTCTACTGGATTGGTGTTATTGAACGCTATGCGCACGCTGCTGTCGAGCACCAAGTCCGACGGGTCGACCGTGAAGTTCCACGTCTCGCTCGTGTTCGCCTGACCGAGGTCGTCCCAGCACGTGACGTTCCAGTAGTGGGGTCCGTAGTTGAAATTCGAGACGTTCTTGAGGAACGGAGCGGCCGAGCTACCGGGCTGGTTCGTGAGGTTCACCACGCCGTCTATCGTGAAATTGCACGTGATGACCGTGCCGTCGTCCCACGCCGTCCAATTGAACGTGACGTTGAGAGGCTGTGATGACCCATCGGGTGGAGCGTTCAGTTGCAGCACGGGGGGATACGTATCGATAGTGAGATTCCTCGTCGTGCTGTTACCGGTGTAACCGGAGGGGTCGGTGCAGTTCACGCTCCAAGCGTACGTGCCGTTCACGAATCCCGGGACTGTTATGTTGGTGAGCGGCCCTGACGCGACGGTATACGAGGTCGTGTTGACGACGCCGTCGAGTATCAGCGAGCAGTTCGCTATGAGTCCCGAGTTGTCCGTAGGCGTGAACGTGAAATTGATGGTGAGGTTGTTCGTCCGGAGATTCTGCACGGGGGGTCCGAGCGCGACGCGGGGGGGCTCTGTGACCGTGAAATTCCTCGTCTCGCTCGTGTTCCTGTTTCCCGAAAGATCGACACAAGTGACGTTCCAGTATTGAAGGCTGTCGTTGATGCCGGTGATATTCCTCGTGACGTTCTCGCTGCCGCTTGGGGTATTCACGTTGGTGGCCCGCACTGTGCCGTTTATCGTGAGGTTGCACGTGAGGTTGCCGCCGAATGTCTCGACCGCAGTCCAGTTGAATATGATGGAGCTATACTCAGTCGTGAATCCGTCGTCGGGAGCGTTGAGCGTCACGTTGGGATTGTAGAGATTGATAGTTATGGAGCGGTTCTCCGTCCAGTAGCTGTTGCTGAGCGAACCGTTGTCGTAGCAGAGGGCCGACCAATTGTACTGGCCCGTCGTCAGGTTGATGGTGATATTGTTGATCGCGTTGTTGACGACGGGCGTGGTGTTCGATGCGTTCAGTGCACCGTTGATGATGATGGAACAGTTGCGGAATCCGTCGTTGTCGCTCGGAGTGAATCGGAAGATGATCGTTCCGTTATTCGTAGTCGTCAGGTTCGGAGGAGAGTTGAGCGCCACTGTGGGGGTCTGATTGATCCTGA
The DNA here is from genome assembly GCA_013331575.1 of Candidatus Woesearchaeota archaeon. Classification (GTDB taxonomy): domain Archaea; phylum Nanobdellota; class Nanobdellia; order Woesearchaeales; family UBA525; genus UBA525; species UBA525 sp10207u. The sequence goes on along the minus strand of DUGD01000021.1, from coordinate 21 downwards.
ACTGCCAGGTCTCGCTCGTGT
>DUGD01000067.1 GCA_013331575.1 Candidatus Woesearchaeota archaeon | reverse complement strand
TTGTCGCACACAAAAAGGTATTCTGGGAACTCCAATGCTCTGGATGCTCACGCATCCAGGGCCCTTTTTTCATCTCTCAGGTATGTGACTCTCATCGATATAGCCTGCATAGACCGTACTCTTAGTCCTGCTTGTAGCGTAATAGTATCTTTTCTTGCCGCGGTGCATCTGTGACAGCAGTCGTTTGACGACCGTCGTCGGCAGCGGCCAATGACGACAGTCTGGTAGACACCAAGGCGGCAATAACGCCATCTCACTTCCAGGGGCTATTTATCACGACAAGTGTTTTATACCCCTCCTTTNNTGGGACGCACTGATGATTGTTTGTACCCTGATGCGGCGCGTACCGTGCCGAGCATAGGCAAGGCTGTTGAGGCGACTATCGAGAGCATCGCCGTGTTCGAGCCTGATATCGTCTTCGTCGGTCCTGAACGCGGTCTCGTGGCACCTGAAGGGGCGAAGTGGAGTGTCGTGCGAGTCGATCCTGAGACACTCGATGACGTGTACTCCCTCATCGCTGCTGTGGGCGCTGTGCTCGAGAAGCGCATCGAGGCCGATATCATCCTCCATGAACTGCGCGCGGAGCTTTCCAAGCTGCATGATGCCTGCACGCGATTCCATGCTACGCGCGTCTATTGCGAACGTTCGGGCGGGTTGCGGGTCCCGACGTACGTGCGGGAGATCATCGCTATCGCAGGCGGAGATGCCTATTCCGGTGGCGCCGATATCGAGCCGCTCGCGGCGTTCGACCCGCAGATGATCATCGCGCTCGTCTCCTGCGACGATGAGCGTTACGCAGAGATAGTCATGTCGCGCCATGGATGGAGCGCGCTCAAGGCCATCAAGACCGAGCGGCTTTTCGTCATCCAGGACGCCCTGTTCCGTCCGACGCCGCGGCTCATCGATGGCGCGAGATTGGCGGCGAAACTCCTGCACGGCGTGAGTGTGAATGGTGCGTGACTGCCGTCTATTTTCTACGTCATGGCGAAGCAGCGTATGAGCTCGAGAAGGTTTCTGGAGAATTTCCAGGGGTTCCGCTTAACGAACGCGGACTCTCCCAATCCAAGTTGGTTGCCGAGGCGCTCAAGGAAGTAGATTTTTCAGAGGTATATTGCAGCGACATGCGCAGGACGAAGGATACGCTTGGGCCGCTATTGCCTTTTCTTCGTGTTCCGGTACATTATGATTCTAGATTGCGCGAGTTCGATGACGACAAGGACAATGCATCGATTCTCGACTGTTTCGTCGAGCATTTATTGGCTATCGACGACAATGTCTTGGTCGTGTCGCATTTCAACGTCATCAGGTATCTGAGTCTGAGATTGAACGCGCCGATTCGCAATCCCGTGTGTGGCGGGTGGTATCGCATTAATATTCCTTAGAACGAGGCGGCGGTTGCTGCGTGTTCTATCCTGAGAACCATTCCGCCGTCTCGTCGTCTATAGCGTAGATTGCGCATAACGAGTCGCGCAGTTTTCTGTCGTTTTGCGCGGCGATCTTCAAGTATGGCAGCACATCCTGTCGCACGCGCCGAGAGCTCGTGTGCAGGTGCGGCGCGAGAAGTCCGGAGAGCTTCTTCCGTTTCGCGTTCTTCTGGTTGTAGATCCACATCTTGAGGATGCGCCCGGTCGGCTTGTACTCGACTGGTTTCGCATAACGCTTGTCCTTCGCGAGCGCGACGCCGGCGGTCAGGAGATTGTAGATGTAGACGTAGTAGCGGTAGTATTGCCATCTGCGGATGCGGCCGAAGAACCGGTCCGCGTCCGCGAGGGCGTCGAACGCGCGGGCGAGATCGGTCGGGTCGCTGTACTCGCGCGGAATGTTCTCGTCTATCCAGAGCAGGAGCTCATCGACATCTGCATCGACGTTGTCGAATGATGGCAGCGCGACATCCGCGCTCGTCGTCTTGAAGATGCGCATGAGCGCTGCTTGCATCGCCTCTTTCGCCTCGCGGCTGTCGAGGAGCGCGACATCCTCCTTCCCGACCTTGCCCGCGCCTGCGATGGATTGCAGGTCGTTGATCGCGGCGCGCAGGTCGCCGCCGCTCTTGCGGCTTATTGCGCTCAACACTTCACGTTCGACCGTTATCGACTCGGCGGCGGCGATGTGCGTGAGCCGCGCGAGCGCGTGCTCGTGCGCCACCTCGACGAGGTCGATGACTTCGCTCGCCTTGAGGAGCGGTTTGAGCTTGTCGTTGTCGCGGTCGTTCGCGGTGATGATGATGGGGTGGCGACTTTTCGGGAGGATGGCGAGCAGCGCCGCGATGCCGCCGCGGTCCTGCGTGCCGGAGACTCCGTCCGCTTCGTCGATGAGGATGAGCTTGCCGCGGAAGAATAGCGATGCCTGCGCTGACGCCTCACCGATGATGCTCTCGATGGATTCCTTGTTGCGCGAGTCGGCGGCGTTCACTTCGAGCAGTTCGAGGTCGAGTTCGTGCGCGGCGGCGTGCGCGATGCTGGTCTTGCCGACGCCGGATTTCCCCAGGAGCATGATGGGTTTGGTGCCTGGCCTGTATTGTTTCACGTACTGCAGCACGCGCGCTATCGCGGCATCGTGGCCGACGATGTCCTTTACTCTGTGGGGGGCGTGCTTATGCGTCCATGGGTGATGTCTTGGCTCGGCCATACTGGTGTGCGAGTGGGCGGTCGTATAAAAGCGTGTCTCTGCATCGAGGGGCGCCGAGGCCGCAACGACGTAGTATAGCCTGAAATAGCCTAGAGGTGCTTTATCAGCCTCGGATTCTGAGTCGCAGGGTCACCGTGGCGCGCAGTTGAGGCGTATCGTTTATAACATGATGGGCGCTCCCATCGGTATGCAAAAAACCACCGATGATGACTTTCTGCGGTCGCTCGGGATAGCGATGACCGGTAGCAGGGAGTACTTCGCCATCGGGACTCTCGATGATATCGCGCGCGACCAGCATGCCTTGCGCCAAGAGAAGAACGCGCACGATATGGTGTTGGCGCTCGATCGCCTCGCGCGCGAGCACGACAGCTACGGCAGCAGATACACGAATGCCGCATTCCACGAGCTGCTCTACCAGTTGTACCACCGAGCGATGAGCGAATCGAGAGCGGAGCTGGCAACATCGATAGAGTCGATGTCGCGATCGTTCGTCTCACGCGTCTCTATGGAACCGCGCGGCTTGGTCGATCCGATGTATGCGAAACAGCTCGTCGACGGGATGCGCAAGAATGGGTCTGCTGGAAGGGATGACGGCGCGTATCCTATAACGATATCGCCCTGATACTGCATCTCGGCCGCTCAATCGCGGGCCATGCTCGTCGGTTCTTCGTGCGTTATGCTTCGTCATCACTTGAGCAGGTTCGCCGCTTCGAGCGCCGATTTCCCGTCGTAGATGACCGCTTGCAGCGCTCGTGTGACGCTAAATGGCTTCTCCGATTGCCAGATATTGCGGCCGACGGCCATCCCGAGGCATCCTGCGCTCATCACTTTCTGCGCTTCATTGAGGAACTGCACCGGTGGGACCTTGTCTCCGCCGGAGATGACTATCTTTGTCTTTCCTGCGCAGCGGACCATCCATTTGAGGTTGTCCACGTCGCCGTTGAACTTCATCTTGATGATGTCCGCGCCGAGCTCGAGGCCGAGACGCGCACTGTAGGAGAGCACGTGGTTATCGAGCTCCTGGATATTGGGGCCGCGCGGGTACATCCACGCGACGACAGGAAGTCCGTGGTCGTGCGCTTGCTCTATGATCTTGCCGAACTCATGGAACATCGTGGGCTCGTTAGGCGACCCGTCGAAGATGGTGTAACCCACCGCCGCCGCGCCGAGCTTGATCGCGCGGTCGACGCTGCAGATCTGCCTGCTGATAGGGTTTATCTTCGGCATGTTGCTCTTACCGTTGAGCTTGACGATGAGCGGCATGTCGCGATAGGGACCGAGGTAGTACTTCTCGGCGACGCCCGGCAAGACTGCGAGCGCGCTGTAACGTCCCTCGTAACCGATATTGAAGATATAGTCGGGATCGACGTTCTTCTCGTCGAAATCGGTGGGACCGTGCTCCATCCCCTGGTCGTACGCGAGGAAGAGCGCTTTGCCTTTGTGCAAGAGTCGGTTGTAATTGATAGGAGCCATTCTTCACCACCTTTTTCGCATAACATTGCCGCCTTGGAGTATATCAAAGGTCGCGGCGACTTTTTCTGGAGGAAAAAGACCGTGACGCGACCGATTACCTGCTCTGAGGGACGAGGAGTATATCCTCCGCGGCAAACGCCAGTATCCCTTTCGATAGGGAGTTTATAAATGTTGAGGAGATAGAACTGCTGTCGATATCTCGGCTGCGGCGGCCAATTACGCATGGACGGTCTCGGGCCTCACCAGGTTTGCTTCGCAAACATTCGACCCTCGGAATTGTGCCAAGGCGGCAGCCATCTAGTTAGTGATGTGTCTAGGCGTTAGATAAAGACAAGTCGGCAGAACATTCACCAATCGTATTCTTTCTGGCGATTAGAATAATATTTTGCTCCCGCAGACAACCCTCCTGTGGCGACTGCTGCAATCGCTGCCTTCCCATACTCTGGCTGTTCTTTCAACGCGTAACTAGCGCCTCCGATGAGGCATATCGCCGCGAGACCTGCGCACGCAAATTGTCTCTTGCGCATCGACCAGTATTTCTCTTCTCTATGCATCTTCGCGGCTTCGTGTGGCCAGAGCATGATAGATGACGTGCCACGGATGACTGTTTCAAAGCCCGCCTCTCTCCACAAGTCCGCTTTGCTTTTTTGTCTTGACGGTAGATGTTGTTTTATTCTCATGTGTTCACCGTTGAATATTGCGTGTTGTTGAGTCTACAGTCCCAGCGACTTCACGAACGCGTCGTTGTTCGGTTCGCGGCCGAGGAACTCACGAGCGAGGTCGATTGCGTCGCGCGAATCCCCTGGTTCAAGGACGGTCTTGCGGTACTCCATGCCAACGCGCGGATTGCGAACTCCCTCTCTCTCGAATCGAGAGAAGAGATCCTGCGCGAACGCTTTAGACCAAATGTAACCGTAATAGCCGGCTTCATAGCCGCCCATGATATGGCCGAACGATGCCGGCATTTGCGTGTCCGCGAGCGGCTCGATGCCCATCAGGCCGCGATAGATATCCTTGTGCGTCTCGGTCGGGTCGAGCCCGCGCTCCGTGTGTAGTTGCATGTCGAGCGTTCCCAAGACGAGCTGGCGCATGTTCCACACACCGCTCGAAGCGTTGCGCGCCGCTATCATGCGGTCGATGAGATCGTCCGGCAACGGCGAGCCGTTTTCGTAGTGGCGTGATAGCGTCTGCAGCATCCTTTTATCCCAGACCCAGTTCTCCATCATCTGCGATGGCACCTCGACGAAGTCCCATGCTACGCCCGCGACGCCCATGGTTGAGTACTCGGGTTTTGCGAGCGTCATGTGCATGATGTGGCCGAACTCGTGGAAGAACGTCTCGACCTCTTCGTGCGAGAGAAGCGACGGTTGTCCGTCGCTTGGTGGCGCGAAATTCGCCACGATGGCATTGATCGGTAGCGCACGTTTCTCGCCGCGCGAGTATGGCCGGCGCAACCATTGCGCCATCGCATGGCTATACTTTCCATCGCGCGGATAGAGGTCGGTGTAGATGTGGCCGATAGTCTCGCCGCTCGCGGCATCCGACGTCGCGAAGAGACGTACCGACGGGTGCCATGCGTCCGCCGGTATCTCTTCGAATCGTACGCCGAAGAGATCGCTTGCGAGCCCGAGCAGCTGCGGAACGACGTGATCGGCGGGGAAGTACTTGCGTATCTCGTCGCTATCGATATCATGTTTTTGTTTGAGGAGCTGGTTCGCATAGTACATGATATCCCATTGCCGGAATGGCTCGTCGCTTCCATTAGCATATTTTAGATCGATAAGCTCCTTCATGTCGCGGGTCGTGAGCGGCGCGAGATCGCGGCGTAGGTCGACGAGGAAATCCTGTGCGGTCTTCGCGTTCTTTGTCATCTTTATCTCCGTACTGTAGTCCGCCCAGGTCGGATAGCCGAGCAGGTCGGCAAGCTCGGCACGGATATCGAGTGCCCGGCGCAGGAGCGGATTGTTGTTCGACGCCTCGCGGCGCTCCCAGACATCAAGCACGTGATATCGCGCATCGCCGCTCTTGACGTTCTCCATGAACGGAACTACATCGGAGGATTTCGCCTCCACGATGTACTCGCCATCGGAGCCGCGCTTGAGCCGTTTGAGGAATGTCTCTGGCGCGCCTTCGATATCGGCGGGTGTGATGGCGGCGGTGTCGGTGTTGTTGCCGAGGTTCGCCTCGAACTTGGTGCAGAGGATGGCGAGCTCTTTTTTGAGCGCGGTGACGCGTTCGCGTTTATCATCAGGCAAGTCGAGGCCGTTACGTTTGAACCGGAGAAGAGTCTGCTCGCTGAGCCGACGCTGTACCGGCGAGAGTGTGGAACGCGGAGTAGTCGCGTCCGCTTCGTGAAGCGCGTTGAAGAGATCCTTGCGGCTCTCGAGCCCGACGAGATATGTGCTCGAGAGGTCCCGTGCGTTCTCGGCGTCCTTACGGATATCCGCACTCGTATGCACATCCATCATGAACGAGACAGGGTCGAACCTCTCGTTGTACGCCGTGATGATGTCCTCATAGCCTTCGATAGTATTGGAGAACTCTTTGTGCGGTTGCGCTACAAGTTCCGCGATACGCTCGTCGGTTTCGGCGATAAGCCTGTTCGTGATGTCGGTTATTTCACCGGGCTTGTAATCGTGGTGTATGCGGTGCGTATCCATAAGGGTGTCTCCTCGTCTTATTTTCTTGCGCGGATTGGGCGGTTTCCGGCCGTGTTCCGTGCTATATGTTATTCTCGCGTCGTATGCGCGTGTATGCGTCGTAGTAATGGGCTGCCCACGTAGCATAGTGTCGTGATCCCGCCGCGAGCCCTACACCTGCGATTACGCAGGTGCTTGCGATCCGAGGTTCTTTCTCCGTCGCGAGATACGCTCCGGCGCCGAGGAATGCCGTTGCGAACACCGTGCATAGCATGGCGCCGTTAGTCATCCGTTGAGCTTCGTAATCCAATCGCCGCTCTGTTTGCTGTTGCGGGCGGACCAGGCTGGATGTGCCGCCCTCAGTCTGGACGACGAATCCGAGTCCTTCCCTTGCCTCGTTATCTATCTTCGTGCAGATCTCTTCCGCAGTCTCGCGTCCGAGGATGCGCGCGGCGAACGATCTCTTCGGCGTTGCTATTCTTTCCATGCTGGCGCCTCTCAAGTCTTCTTCCGTTGCTTCGGCGGGTCGCGCATCGCATTGCGGAGTCGGTAGTCATGCATCGATGCACGCGTCTCGAGGTCGTTGATAGCGTTCCTGATGCGCGGTTCGTACTCCGAACGCGGCATGCCGCTCATCGTCTCGAAACCATCCCAGATGCGATCGTGGTATTGTACCCGCAATTGTCCATCGTCCATGGTGCGTTGCAATTCCTTATCGAAGAGCAGATTGCGCACGAACTCCCTCGCGTTCATCTTCGGTATGAGAACGGTGATCGGCTGAAGCGCTTCGCCATTCGTCTCGCGGAGCATCTTCGTGAACATATGCGCGCCGCGCACTTTGCCGTACACGCCGCCGATGACGCCTACAGTGCCGTCCTGGTCGAGGATCGTCCCCGTCATGAACGTGTTCTGGTCGACAGGTATCCTGCCGAGCGCGGACATGATGGCGTATGTGTGCGCAGCTCCTGCGCTCGGGCCGCCTATTCCTTCGTAACCGACGAACGATGTGCGTATGTCCACATCGAACGGTCCGAAGATTGATTGGAGCCACGCGTTGGTCATGCTCATGCCTTTCTTGTAGGTCTCGTCGGTCATCTCTGCGTCCATATCCGTTGATGTGAGCTTGCCGACGCGGGGTGCGACCATGATGTTCACTCTGCCGATGCCGCCGTACTCCACACCTTGGCTATCCGATGTGACCCATAGGCCGTATGTCTGGCCAACTTTCGGCTCACTCGATTCCCTGCCGTGCTGCATCAGTGTGAAATGAGTGTACAACTTTTCAAGAAGCACATTGCGCTTCTCGGAGACGAACTGCACCACATCTTCCGCGGTCACTTGCGTCCTGCCCTTCCGGCGCGCTTGCTGCAATAGCGGAATGTATATCTTGTCCTGCTGTTCGCCGATGTTCATGGGGAAGAGCAGTCCGTCGTTGCTTGCGATGAGGTATTGGTAGAGGAGGTTCGTCGCTTGCGGCGAGAAGTTGATATCGCCCGCACCGCTCCACTCCTTGCGGATCTCCTCGCTCGACCGTTTGAGGATTGTCGGGAACGATCCGCGGTTGTTCGCGTTGGCCTCTACGTGCGGCTGCCATTCGACCACGCTGAAGCGGCGGTGCATGCCCTCATCGTATGACGGTGATACGTTCTTGAACTTCTCGCGATAGAACGGGAAATCCGTCTCGTTCGCTATCATGAAACAGTCGCTCGATGTGTTGATCTGTACCTTATCGAGATAGGTGTTGATGGTGCCGTCCTGCAAGAACGTGAGGAGTGCCCGTCGGAACTCTGGATCGAGCACGGAGTCCCCGATGCCTTCGTCCATGACGACGAGATCGGCGTACGCGAGGGGTCCTAGTTCTATCTGATGATGGAGCGGTTCGTCCATGTCCTTGCCGTAACCGTCCATGTTCGCGAAGAGGTCCATATGCTCGAAGACATTCAGCTTGCGTATGACTGTCTTTCCCGATGCGTCCTCGGAGTAGAGCGTCTGCGGCGCGAGGAGCTCGGGCAGCGGGAATGACCGTCCTATGATGTCAACGAAGATGCTGTACGGTTCGATTTGGAAATTGTTCTCTTCATCGTCATCGTCATCATCT